>DAOMZH010000545.1:0-7465 GCA_035437985.1 Polyangium sp. (in: bacteria)
CGACGTACATTGCGGAGGCGCAAGGTCGATATCGGCGTCCGATCGTTTGTCATGACTACGAATCACCGATCGACATCTTCGACCGGCATCTCTACGAAAAAGGCGCCTGTGTGTTGCATCTGCTGCGTCGAGAAGTTGGTGATGCGGCGTTTTGGAGTGGTGTTTCGACGTACTTGAAGCGTCATGCCAAAGGGGTGGTCGAGACGCGCGACTTGATGCGCGCGCTGGAAGAAGCGAGCGGCAAGGGCCTCGAACGATTCTTCGAGCAATGGGTGTATCGCGCGGGTCACCCGGACCTCGAAGTGAAGGTCGATTACAGCGACGAACTGCTCAACCTTTCGGTGAAGCAAACGCATATCGCCCAGCACGCCAAAGATGATGCGCAGGCGGCATTGCCGTACGCGCTCGATGTGGAGCTGGACCTCGTGTTTGCCGATGGCACGTGCAAACGAGAAACGCGGCGAGTGGATCAAGCATCGGCCACGTTTGCGATTCGTGTCCCGAGTCGCCCCAAGTTTGTCGTGGTCGATCCGGGCCTTCGCATTTTGGGGGATGTGAAGGTCGAGTGTCCGCGGGACATGTTGCATGCCCAGCTCAAAGGGGCTCCAACGGCGCGTGGACGTTTGTTGGCGGCGAGTGTTCTGCACAAGTTCGATGATCCGGCGACGACGCGACTGCTTGGCGAATCGTTGGCGAACGAAAGCGAGTTTTGGGCGGTGCGGGCCGAAGCTGCAGCGACGCTTGGAAAAATTCGCAGCGACGAAGCGCTCGATGTGCTGGTGAAACACACGCAGGTGGCTCATGCGAAGGTTCGTCGGGCCGTAGCTGCTGCACTGGGGCAGTTCCGTTCGGCGAAAGCGTTCGATGCGCTCAAGCCGCTCGCGATGAAGGATGCGAGTTACTTGGTGGAAGCCGAGGCGGCGCGCGCGATGGGACAAACCCGGCAACCGGCAGCGTTCGACGCCCTCCTCGACGTGCTCGATCGGCCTTCCTGGTCGGACATCGTGCGCGCTGGAGCGATCGATGGTTTGGCGGCTCTTCGTGACGAACGCGCGCAGCCGCACGTGCTCTCGCGTATGCGTTACGGCGTTCCCGTGCGTGGTCGACGCGCCGCGATCATGGCGCTTCCCAAGTTTTCGACGGACCGCAAAGTTCGCGAAGCCCTCGAAGATTTGCTCGATCAGGCCGATCCGTATCTCAAGGTCGATGTTGCGCGCGCGCTCCTCGAGATTGGCGACGTAAAGTCACGCGCGGCTCTTTCCCGGCAACTCGAACGAGAACTCGATGGTCGCGTAAGGCGACGGATTCGCGAGGTTCTTCGCGACTTGGGTGGTGCGGGCAAGAAAGAAACGGAGCGCCTGCGGGAAGAGCTCGATGCGTTGCGAAACGATTATGCCTCGTTGAAATCCCGCATTGGGAAACTCGAGGAGGTCGCGAACGCGAAGAAGGATGCTTCGAGCACCAACGAATCTGCGATAAGCCAAGACAAATCCGAGTCGGACGAGAAATCGAAGAAATCGAAGAAGAAAGATGTACGAGCTTCGCGGTAAAACAGCGTTCGTCTCGGGTGCATCGGCCGGTATTGGTCGCGAGATCGCGCGGGTGCTCGCGCGTGACGTGGGCACGTTGATTTTGGTCGCGCGACGTCGAGAGCGATTGGATGAACTGGCGACGGAGTTGAAGGCGAAGCGCGCGGAGTTGCGAGTTTTGGTGGAGCCCGTGGACCTTTTGGACCGCAAGGCCACGGGCGTTTTGCTCGACGAACTCGAGCAACGTGGCGAGCATGTCGACGTGCTCGTGAACAACGCGGGCTTTGGAGATTACGGACTGCTGCACGAGCGGGAGTGGTCCAAGATTGAACAGATGCTCGAGCTCAATGTCGTGAGCGCGACGTTTCTGCTCAACCGGTTGGTGCCGCGCATGGTGGCGCGAGGTTCTGGGGCGGTGTTGAACGTCGGGTCGATCGCGGGATTGATCACTTCGCCGGCCATGGCTGCATATTCAGCCACGAAGGCTTACTTGAATTATCTGAGCGAAACGATGACGGCGGAGCTCACGGGCACGGGTGTACACGTGACGGTGGTTTGTCCGGGGCCGATTGCGACGGAGTTTCAGGAAGTTGCCGGATCGAAGGAAGACGTGGTGAAGCCGCCGATGCCGCCGGTGATGCACATCGAAGCGATCAAGTGTGCCGAAGCAGCGGTGGAGGGGTTGGTCAAGCGCCGGGCGCGGGTGATTCCGGGGCTCGTGCCAAAGGTCGTCGCGACTGCAGGAGACGTGTTGCCGCGGGTTTTGCTGCGCCCGTTCTTGGCAGAGACGGTGCGGAAACTGCGGCGGTCACGTTGAGTTTGGAAGGGAAAACAATTCGTCAGAGCGTGTCGAACAGACGTCGCGAGCGAACCGGGGCTAGGGAGGCCGACGGAAGCGTACTCTAGTACGCTGAGTAAGGCCGACCGACGCACCGGTTCGCGCAGCAGTCTGTTCAACACGCTCTCAGTGAATGAATCGTCCAAGGAGGGCATCGCCAAACTTGCCGTTTTCGCTCCCGACGACGGTGGGATCGTAGGTCACCGGCGAACGTACCGTGCCGCCGACGATGAGATCTCCCGAGGGCAATAGGGCGAGTGCCGAGATGACGTTGTCTCCGGCAGCCGTCATGGGGGCATTTTCCAACGTTCGAGCAGCAACGAAGGTAAGGTCGAGGCCGAGTTTGACGAGGAACGGATCGCTGCTGCTGAGGGCGCTCAGGAGACCGCTCCCGAAATCTGCATCACCGGTGTAGGCGCCGGCCATGACGAGTTGTTTGGCGAGGGGATCGACGGCGATCCGGGTGTCGAAAATGCCCCCCCCAATGCCGCCGTATTTCTGCGCGAAATTGGCGGTGAACATGCCGTCGAGTTGAGCGACGAACATGGCGCGTTGGGTCGTGTCGGGGTTGTTGAGGATTTTGCCTCCGAGCTCGATGGTGTCGGTGAAACCGCCGGTAAAAAAGAGCTCGCCGCCAGGGCCAATCGCGATGTCGTAGCCCTCTTGGAATGTCGTGGGTCCGTTTGCGAAGCCAAACCCTTGGACGACGCTTGGCGTCAGGTTGGGTGCGAGCTGGGCGATGTACGCATCGCGTGAGCCGGTCGAGGTCAACATCTTGCCGTCGAAGTCGGTCGCCCCTTCGTAACCACCGGTCAAGAAGACCTCGTCAGCCGGTCCCATGGTCAAACCGCGCACCGATTCTGTGCCCATGCCGCCGAATCCACGAGAACCGGAAACGAATCCGGAGGCGTCGAAACGCGCGACGAAAATGTCGATGCCCCCGACTGCCGTGTGCGTGTTGTTCGGGGCGGCGTCGAATTGAATGGTGCTGGTGTAGTCACCGGCCACGATGACGAGGTTTGTCTTGGACACCGCTACTTGACGCCCGTTTTGGCGCACGGTGTCGCCAAAGACGCGGGCCCATGCAACCGTGCCATCGGGCTCGAAACGCACGAGGTACGCGTCGTCGGAACCAGCAGACGTGATCAAGTTGCCGTCGAAATCTGCCGACCCTTGCATGGAGCCGGTCACGTAGATGCCGCCCATGCCGTCAACGGCGACGCTGGCCGCGGATTGCGAGGATGCGTCGCCATACCGCTTGTTCCAAATGGCTTTGCCCATCGGGTCGAACTTGGCGACGAAGATGTCGTTCGAGCCGGTGCTGGCCATCGGACCGAGGCCGAAGTCGATCGTATCGGCGAAAGTTCCTACGGCCACGATGTCGCCCGTGTTCGTGATCGCGACGTCCTGGATCAACTGGGTAACATCCAGCGAACCGAAGGACTGCAGCCAGCCGTTGCCAAGCACGGGACATTCCTTGGCGTCGTTGCCATTGCACGCTTCGTCTTCCGGCGTCAGGCAATTTTCTCCGGCTGGAAGGACTTCGCCGACGCACTCGCCAAACCCTTCGCCCGAGGTCAAACACGTCGCCGTGCCGCCGCGGCAAAGACCGACTTCGAGTGTTTCCGGCGTGCCCGAATAACAGGACTGGGTGTCCACGTTGGGTGTGCACACCATGGTGGAGCCGCCCGCGCCTCCAGACCCTGCGGAGCCGCCTGCGCCCGCTGCACCTCCCGTGCCGCCCGAGTTGTCGAACGTGCGTTCAGACGGTGTGCAGGAGGTGGTTGCCAACGCGCTCGCTGCAAGCAGCAAGAATGACCAAGACAAACGATGAACAAGCGATGGTTTCATGCCGAAATGATGCCACGGATCGACATGCGTCGCGGTGCGGCTTCACGGCAAGAGGCGTACGAACAATGCTTGAACGTCATTCTGACCGTTGGAGGCCGGAAGCTCCCCACCACCAAAGTCCGCTGGGCCTTGATGACCACCCACGATGAAGATGTCGCCGTTGGCCGAAACGTCGAGGCCAAAGAACGCATCGATCAAAGGGCCACCGAAACTTCGCGAGGCAATGTGTGACCCGTCCCAACTCATTTTGGCGACGAAGGAATCGATCATGTTGGCCGTGAGAAAACCTCCGCCGAAATTGATCGAACCGCTGAAGTAGCCCGCGGCGATGACCGATTGCGTCGATGGATCCACAGCGAGCGTCGACTGCGCTCCTGTCGTCATCATCGTTCCAGCTGCTGCGCCCCAGCGCATCACGCCATCTGGCGCAAGCGCGAGGAGATACATGCTGCGGTCTGGAGCGGTGACGGTGATCGACGTGCCGTCGTCCAACATGATCGAGCCGGTAAAGTCGCCCGAGACAAACACATCATCCGTGGGCGTGACGGCAACGGAATGTCCGCGTTGTGCTTCGGTATCGCCCAGCACGCGTACCCATTGCTCCGCAAGATCAGGACCGAGCTTCAGGACAAACGCATCGCTGTTTCCGGCCGAGACAAACGTTCCGAGGGTGCCGAAATCGATCGTGTCGAGAAACTGGCCCGTGACGATGCTTGCGCCAGCCGAATCGACCGCTACGTCGAGCATCTCATCCGAGCTCGGACTGCCGTATTTCTTGGCCCCCGTGTCGAGTCCCTTGGGATCGAGCTTGATGACGAACATGTCCCGGCTGTTGTTGTTCGAAGGCAGCTCCATGCCGGTGAGGGGAATGAAGCCGTAAAACGTGCCGACGACGATGACGTCGTCTGTTGGAGTGACGGCAATGGATTTGGCGCCTTGGGTGTTTGTATCGCCAAACAGCCGACTCCAGATGATGGTTCCATCGGGATTGAACTTGGCGACGAACGCGTCGTCGGCCCCCGCGCTGGTCATGATGGGTGTGCCATTGCCGAAGTCGATCGAGCCAGCCATGTCGCCAGCGATGTAAATGGCGCCGGTCGAATCGAGCGCGATGGCGCGCGCCGTTTGGGCAGAAGCGTCACCGAACCGTTTGGCCCAGACAATCTGCCCGTCCGCGGTAAAACGCACGAGGAAGACATCGTCGCTGCCCGTGCTGGCCATGGGACCTGCACCAAAGTCGATCGTGTCGCGGAAGTAACCCGTGGCGATGATGTCGTTCGTGACGGGATCTACGACGACTCCCGTCGTCACGTCTTCGTTCATGAACCCGAAGCTCTTGCTCCAAACGTGACCAAGCGAGGGGCATTCGACAGGGTTTGGCCCGTCGCAACCTTCGTCGATCGGTGTGGTGCAGACTTCGGCGATCGGGAGGACTTCCCCCACGCATTCGCCGTACCCGTCGCCTGTTGGAAGACACAGATGCGTCCCTTTTTTGCACGCACCCACGTCCTCGGTTCCGGGTGTGCCGGTGTAACAAGGCTCGGATGTCCCAGGTTCGCAGAGGCTCGCCATACCGCCCGAGCCTCCGGAGCCGCCGCCGCCTGTATTTTCGAACGTTCGCGAAACGGGCGTACATGCGCCAGCCATCGCGAGTCCCAAGCCCAGCGAGAGCACGACGGCGCTCGCCCAAGCCCCCTTCATTTCCAGCCTTCGACGTTTCATAACCGCCTTCGAACATCGCACAGATTCAAGAGTCTTTGCGCGCACCGCAGTCTTTCGCTACGCACGGCTCATGGCCGAACAAACCTCTCCCGTGAAAGTCGAACATCGCGGCAACGTTGGTGTTCTCATCATCGATCGTGCCGATCGTCGCAACGCTCTGTCGCGCGAGACGCTTTACGCGCTTGGCCGATTGGGCAAAGAGCTCGTCCACGATCCTGCGATTCGGGCGATCGTGGTGACGGGCACTGGCAACCAGGCGTTCTGCGCAGGGGCGGACTTGAAAGAGCGTCAGGGGATGACGCCGGATGACGTGCGCAAACAGGTTGGTCTTTACCGAACCGAGCTAGGGGTGCTGGATCACAGTCCCAAGCCAGTCATTGCGGCGATCAATGGTGTGGCATTTGGTGGTGGACTGGAGCTAGCGCTGATTTGTGATTTACGGGTTGCGGCGCCGCATGCGGAGTTGTCCTTGCCGGAAACGAGTTTGGGGATCATTCCTGGGGCTGGAGGGACGCAGCGATTGCCGCGCATCATTGGCGAAGCACGGGCGAAACAAATGATTTTGCTCGGGCGTAAGTTTGGCGCGGCGGAAGCATTATCGTGGGGTTTGATAAATCGAATATCGCCGCTCGATACGCCGGTTTTGGAAGACACGATTGAATGGATTGCGCCGATTGCGTTTGGCGCGCCAATTGCGCAACACGCAGCGCTCGAAGCGATTGATGCGTCGTTCGATGTATCGCTCGATAGAGGTTTGGAGCTCGAGCGGGTGTATTACGACGAGACGTTGCGGAGTGAAGACCGGGTGGAAGCATTGCGGGCTTTTGCGGAGAAGCGACGCCCGGTGTTCAAGGGGGCGTGAGGCCCTTTCTCCCAACTCACCCAATCCACCCACCCCTCTTCGTGTACACTGGCCACCATGCCGCGTGCTTCCCGTCCCCCCGGCTTTGACATGTCCTACCGCCCGAACAGCACCATGTCTTTCGGCCCCCCGCTGAAAGAACGTCTGCCGTGGCTCATTTACTTCGTTTTCGCCATCGCCGTCGTCGGCCTCATCGTATATGGCCAAAACGCCCCGACAAACTCGACCGTTTTCAAGTACGTCGTCGAAGAAGACCGTCATCGCGTCATGCCGGCCAGCGTTTGCGCGATCATCCTCTTTTGCAGCGCTTTCGCTGGCCTTTTGCGCGACCAGATGCGCGGCGTCGTGGTTCGTCCCGATGGCGTGGAACTCCGCGAACTCCTCACGTTCGGCATTCCCCGTGTGCGCAAGTGGACCTGGGCCCAAATCGACCGTATGCGTTTGCCCGTCTCGGAACCGGTTGGTGACGAGCTACCCGTCGTGACCGGCAGTATCACCCTCGACCTCTGGGATGGCTCATCGACCTTGCTCCCCACCGTCAATGACATGCTCGGCCTGGCGTTGGTCCTGGAACGTGTTGCCGTGGCTCGGTCGATCCCCATCGAAGGCGGTACGGGGATGCTCGACGACTTGAGCAATGTGACTGGCAAAGCGGCTGGGTGA
>DAOMZH010000546.1:0-7459 GCA_035437985.1 Polyangium sp. (in: bacteria)
CCACAATCCTCGGACTCGGCGCCCACACGCCGAGCACGGCCATTCCGAGCGTAATGGAATGCGCCAGCGTGAATGCCGTAATCACCAGCAAAATCGAGCGCCAACGACCACCCACCAAAACAAGACCCAGCAAAAATACGAGGTGATCGTAGCCCAGCAGAATATGTTCTATGCCCAGCAGAAAAAATGCACCAAGACTTTGCGACGGAGCAGATTGGGCCCGAGGCGCCGTCGTCGCTGCGGGCTCGAGGTCCCATTCTCGGTGCGTCCCAAAAAACACCTCCTCGGCCATCGTCGTCCCCGATTCGGCGCGCGCAATGTGCCGATGCCCAAATGCGAGCACGTCGAGAACATCGAAACGCATATGCACGGACGCCGGAGGTGTCGGGCAAAGGTAATTCAGGCGAATGGACAAACCATCTTCTTCGACGAGAAATACGTCGTCCACATTGCCGAGGCATTCTTCGCGCCCGCTGCGGACCACGAGTTTGGGCGTTAATGACTTACCCAAGGCTGGGCGCGCTGCTCGGACTTCGTCGGGCGTAATGGTTCCATTGCCGTCCGCGTCCAATCCCCGCGCCAGAAGCGCTGCATCGGCCCGAGCAACGATGATTTCCGCCGTGAACATCGCTCCATCGAGCCGATATTCGCCACGCGACAAACCCGCTTGATGCGCCCGGCTCGTACCGGGAAAAATCAAGACGCAGGTCAAAATGCAACCTATGACCAAGAAAAACCGAATGAGCTTCTGCACTAGGGTGCCTCGCCGAGAAGTTTTTTGGCTTCCACGCTGGCCTTCGGATCGAAATGCGGATTCATGCCCAAAGCAGCACGGATCAATTTTTCGCCCTCTTTCTTTTCACCTCGAGCCAAGCGAATCGCGCCAGCATGATAATGCAGAAGAGGTTCCTTCGTGCCGTGAGCAAGCGCGGCGTCGCTTTCTTTTTGAGCCTCGTCGAAGCGACCTTTTCGGTAGAGGGCCCAGGCGAGAACATCGCGAGTATGAATGTCCCGTCGAACTTTGGCTTCCTCGGTGATCAAAGCCAAGGCGTCGTCGAAGTCGCGGTTATTCGTGGCAAAGAATGCGGCGAGCGTACGTTTATCGGTTTTTCGGCCGCAATCGAGCAATTGCTGAACAGCTTCTTCCGCGTTTTTTTCATTACCCGCGCGCTTGTGCGCATCCACGAGCACCCACGCAGCCTCGCACCCTTGACTGCGGGTCCGCGCACGCGAGGCGAATTCAATGGCCCGCTTCGCGTCGCCTTGCGCCAGGGCTACGCGCGATTTGCCGAGCATTGCCGCAGGTTCGTCCGAGAAAACTTCGAGGGCCTTGTCAAACCCTTTGTCGGCCCCTTCGATATCGCCCTGGTGCCAGAAAATCATCGCTGCTTCCGTGAGTATCCACGCGTAGGGTTCCGGATCCCTGGGATCTCGAGCATCGAAAGCTGCGCGATAAATGGATTTTGCCGCGTCCGCGTCACCTTGCAGCCAGCGCAGATGAGCAGCTCGGGCATAGGAGGCCAAATTGGGCTTCAGGTCGACCATTTTTTGGGCGGCATTAACCGCTGCGTCGAAATTACCCAATTCAAGCTCGGCGTCGCTTTTTAATCCGAGCGCTTCCAAGTCGTCGTGATCTTCGAGCAGCAATTGATCCGCGATGTCTTTGGCATCGGCGAAGGCATGTTTTTCCAGGAGCACCAGACCCGTGAGGGATCGGGCCAAGCGATGTTTGGGTTCGCGTTCGAATACCATTTGCGCACACGCCTCGGTATTCAGCCAAAAACCCGGATCTTTGGTGCGCCGCGCTTTGCGGGCCCACAATCGACCCAATGAAATCCAGGTGTCGGGCGAATCTGGATTTTTCTCGATGGATTTTTGGAGGAATTCGATTTCCTTGTCGAGCGGTGTCGAATCCGATGGTTTTTGCAAGGCCAAGATGCGCGCAAGTGCCCGTGGTGACGCATCTTTCGGCGCCGCATGGGTCGAAGACGTCGCCGAGGCTTGCGGCGCCGGGGTCATTTCGGATTCGTTTTTGCGACAGCCGGTCGTTACGAGCAGCCCCATCAGCACGAATACTCCCCAATTCGAGCTTGACGGGGGAAATATCCCCTCGTTTTGCATCCGTTTCGCAAACACGCGTCGCGCGCAGGAATCCATCGTTCGCATTCAATCATATCTCGCCGCCGATTGCATCAACCAACGCACCCATTCCGTTCGCCAGGTCCCGACCGGCGAAGTCCAAGATTTGCCGCCCAAGAGGCATGTCGAAGGTTCTTCCTTTCTTCCGGTTGTTGCTTTAAGCTGCTCGTCATCGTCGTCCGTGTTCAGGAAGGAATTTGCCCATGCCGCCCGCTGCCCGGATCACCGACATGCACGTTTGCCCGAGATTCGAAGGCATCAAACCTCATGTGGGTGGGCCCATCGTGCGCGGAGCGCTGACGGTGAAGATTGGTTTCATGCCCGCAGCGCGTGTCGGGGACATGGCGACTTGTATCGGGCCGCCGGACTCCATTGCGATGGGGTCGCCAACGGTATTCATTGAAAAAATGATGGCTGCACGCATTGGGGATACCACAGTGCACAGCGGCGTCGTGGTGACCGGATTTCCAACGGTCAATATTGGCGTGACTCCAGCCATGAACACGCTCCTCGCTGCCGCCGCAATGGGCGTTCCGTTTTGCGAAGAATGCGCTGCAGGGGAATTGTCGGAGTTGACGGAGACGCCATGAACGAGCAGCAATCCATGCGCGCGTTTCTCCAAGTCTTGTCCGGACGCTTCGCTGGGAAACGAGTTTGGCTGGACCCTACATCGGCAATGCGCGTCGGCCAGAGTACCCGAGCCGACTTCGTCATTGGGGATCATGCTCTGGCGCCGATTCACTTCGAAGCTAGTTGGAATGGCGAAACCTGCCGATTTTCAAATACTTCGAATGCACCGCTCCTCGTGAACGAACACCCTGTCGAAAATCCAGTCGACATGGGCAATGGCACTGTCGTACAAGCAGGACAAACAAGTTTTCTCCTCCGCATCCTCCCGGCCGATTTGCGGGCTGGTTTGCCCCCAGCGCCCCCGACTGTTCGTCCCGCAACGGAGGAGCTCATTGCGGCGCGGGCGCGAGTTTTGGCCACATTGACCGGAACTGCCCGACTTTATGCCATTTTGGATGCAGCTCGAGATCGCCGTGTGCGGTCTTTGCTGGTAGCCAGCGGGGAAATGCATGAATCTTTGTTCGAGGGGCAAAAAGGTCATCATTTGGCCGAAGTAGCTCCCTATCTCGTCGAATTCTCCTCGCCGTCCGCGCTGCTCGACGTTGTGGTGAACGAAGGGTGGGGCGAGAGCTGGGGCGTGTATCTCGTCGGATTGCGGCCTTTCTCGGAAATCCGCCGTCGATTGCGCCGTTTGCTCATGGTCCGCGACGAAGAAAACGATCGGAGATTGTATTTTCGCTATTATGACCCACGCGTGCTCCGTACGTTTTGGGCCTCGGCGTCCCCGCGTCAGCAGAGCGAAATGCTCGGAACCGAAATTCAATCGTTCCTGCTCGAAAACGTGGACGATACGCTTGTGCAGCTCGACGCTTGAGGGGGACAATTACCCGCGGCGAAGACGCGGAACGATATGGCCGAGCGCCAGGCAACGTAATGCCAAGGGGCTCGTTTCGCGTTCGTCTTGGCCAAACTGAATTTCGGCGATCATTCGACAACGGAAACGAGCGCTGAGCGGCAAAAAAGGCGCAGCTTCCGCGGGAATGTAAACGACGAGCGGTCGTACTTGGATTGCATCGTGGAGGCGAGCATAAACGTGTTCACCTCCAAGGACCGTTTGTTTTTGGTAAAATCGACGTTCGAGGAGCGTACGAAATACGAGGGCGTCGAGTTCATCGAAGCGTGGCGAGTGTTTGCCCGCTAGGTAGGCTTCACGCAATTCTTGGTCGTTTTGGCGAACGAGGGGCACGGCATAGGCGGTATCTGGCGAATCCAACAGCCGCTTTGCTGCACTGATTGCCGATTGCAAGCGTTCGTCACGGACGCCCATTGGGGTCATCATTGCCAGTCGAGCCCGCAAGGCTTCGATTTCATCGAATGCAACTTCCAGTTCCCCCGCGAACGATTCCAGCGGCGGGGCAAAACGTCCGGGTTTGTCGGCTGCCGCTTGCAAGAGATCCATGGCCGTCGATTGGTCGATGGCGCGACTTTGTTTGAGAATGACGGAAGCGCGGGCTTGTTCAATGACTTCCATAGGATCATTCGAGAGCAGTGGATCATCCGATTCGGGATCGATTCGTTGCGACTCGAGGTCGTCGACAATGGTTTGCCAGGCCGGTTTACGCGCCACACGGGGCATCGACGGACGGTGCAAATACAAGAGAACCAAGGATTCTGCAGGCGGCGCAGGCGGCGCAAGAATCGGCGCGACGACGGGTTGCGACGGCTCGGGCAACGGGGGCAGAACGGGAGCGGCCATTTTCCCCGCGGCGAGCGCTTCGCCGATCGTTTGTCCAGGCTGAACCGGTTGGTCGCGAAGATGCATTCGAAATGCATCCGGAAGGTTGAGTCGATTGTCGACCGACGGCGGTTTGGCAGGAGCAACCCGAGCGGCGGAATCCGCAAATGGCAGGACCGATGGGCCATCCATTGCCTGATTCAAGATGGAAAACTCGCGAGTCCCCGTGAAATCCGCAGGGCGCGGGCTCGATGGCCGCGGCGCATGCGCAATTGCGGGTTCACCTGCGCCAGGCCGAAAAGGCAAGGCGGGTGCCGACCCCAAATCGAGCGTTCGCGTATCGATCGTTACGGTCGATTCTTCACTCGGATGCGGGAGAAGCTTTGATTTGTCAATGACGGCAGTTTTTTCGGAATCGAAATCGGCAACCGCATTGCGTGGCTCCATCGGCTGTATGATGACTGTCGATCCCAGGCCGGGGTTTGGCGGCTGTGCACTCGTCAAACCATCGACAGGGCTGATGGTTGCAGGATCGGGCACGTTCGGAGGCGGCGGAACCTGACGTGTCATGATTATCTGCTGTACCGATTCTCGACCCCGAGGTCAATGAAATGATGTATCGTCGCCCGATACTTCGTGCGCTAGGCCATCGTCTCCATGCATCGTCGTTTCTATTTTCTCTTGCTTCTAATCACCTCGAGCGCTTGTGGACGATGTGACGCGGAAAAACCTCCGCCGGTCCAACCCGCGGCCTCGAGCGTCGTATCCGCGTCGCCGAGCGCTGAGCCCGTATCCGCACGCGGCACCGATGCGATCGAGCCCGTTTATTCAAAAATCGCCGGACCTCCAGACCCGCGCGCCGAAAAATTTTGCGCCGCTTTGCACGAACTTCCTGCGAAACGCCGGGCCGACTGTTGCAGCTCGTCGCCGGGATTTTTGTTGACGAGCGAATGCGTTCGAACATTGAGTCATGCGCTTCGGGACAAATCGGTGGACCTCGATTCTGCGGCCGTGGAAACGTGTGTTTCGGCCATGAACACCGCCCACGAAGGTTGTGAATGGGTTGGCCCGACGAACGTCAACGTTCCTTCGGCTTGTGAAGGAATCATTCGCGTGGCTGTCGCCGAAGGCAAAACCTGTCGTTCGTCACTCGAATGCGTCGACGGATTACGTTGCCTTGGCGTGGGTCCCACCGACGCGGGAGTTTGTCGCAAGCCATTACCTACGGGATATCCATGCACGCTGGCCGTCGATACGCTGGCTGCGCTCACCCGCCAAGATCACCTGGACGTTCAACATCCCGAATGCACGGGGTTCTGCTCACAGCGGCGATGTCAAGACACCGTGGCTTTGCAAGGCGCATGCAAAACGAGCGAAGCTTGCGGGGCTGGTCGAGTTTGTCTTGGCGGCAAATGTGTCGAGGGCGCATTACCTACCGAAGGAAAACCCTGTGCTCAAGGCGCATGTGCGAATGGATTACGCTGCGATGCCGGCACGTGCCACGCCCGCAAAAGCGCCGGCGCACGATGCTCGAACGATACGGAATGCCAAGGCGGCTGCATTCGTGGCGATGGTGGCAAAGAAGGCACCTGCGGCATGAAGTGCAACTTGCGTTGAACAGTTTGTCGCGTCAAAACCCAAGACGGTCCGCAGGTTGTTTTGTCGTTGGGGGTTTGGGCGGCACGGGGTTTGCCGGCGGAGGTTCGTACGGATTCGTAGCATCGATCGGACGCACTTGGGCGATTTGGATGCGACCACCACGCATCGTGAGCTTGATTCGCCCCGCATCAATGAGCGCTTGCACCTTGCGAATCGCCGCTTGACGCTCGGCTTCCGAACCTTGATCGGCAATTCGTCCAGCATCCGGATCGAGCGGTTTGGGTCGCTCCTCTTCGCGCCATGCCGAGAGCATCTGAGACATCGCGCCGATTTGCGTCGAGATATCGGCCAGTTTCTTGTCCCGTTCGTCGTCTTTGGCATCCGTCACGTGTGCGGAGTTTGGCGCCGACGAGAGGGCCGCGAGTTGTTGCATTAAAAAAGCATGTTCCCGCTCGAGGGCTTGCAGGCGTGCGTCTCGTGCAGCTTCGCGACGTGCAGCTTCGATCGATTCTTGCGTCTGATCGTGATGTCCCTGATCCAAACACGCCGCCGTTGAAACAGCGAAGCACACAAGGGCGATACCATGGGCGAAACGTTGCATTTTGCCTCCGAGACATCTCATGATATCCCCGACGCGTGTTTGTCGCCAGGGGTGTATGAACGATGACCGGTGGCATGTCTGGAGGGCATTTCGTTGGGTTTTTCTTGGCCATATTGGGCCTCGCGGCGCTCGTCGTCGCTTTCTCGCGACCCACGATCAATCGTCGCTTGGGATCGCGTCGTCGTCCCGTGTTCATCGGTGCCATTTTCGCGCTCGTTCTTTTGGCGATTTTTGGCAGTGGCACGCGAGAGATTTTTTTCCATACGCTCGTCGGCCCCCGTGACGAAGTGCTCCGCCGTATCTCGCAAAATCACGTCGACATTGCATTGGGCGAAATCTTGCAACCAGGGTTTGTCCAGTACCTCGTGCGTCTCGAAGCCGCGCCGCCGGTCGAAGATAGCGGACGTATTGCCGAGGCTCTTTCCGTGCGGGTTGGAACGACCGTGGATTTGCTGGCGCAAGGACACCGGATCGATCCACCGCCTCAAATCGGACAAACTTGGTTTTTCGTTTCGTACTTGGATCGCGAAAATGCTTTGCTCGCTATGTTTCGTGGGGATGCGGGGGCTCGCCGCATGGAGCTGGCGAGCCGAATCGTGCAGCGGGTATTGCCGCAAGCAGCGGCCATCGTGGCGTTACGCTTGGCACCGACGGACGACGAGAAAATTGCCATTCTGAAGGAAAATCCGTTTGTCCTGCCTTATGCAGCGGAATGGTTATCCTCCGAGCTCGAAAAACTCTCGAGAGGCGCGTCGACTCCGCTCGTGCTCGAAATTGCGCAAAAGCGGGCTTATGTGCAGCAATATGTGAACAAT
>DAOMZH010000547.1:0-7458 GCA_035437985.1 Polyangium sp. (in: bacteria)
CATCATGCGATGCTCGGTGCTCCATCACCTGTGATCGCTGCTCCATCATGCGATGTTCGGTGCTCCATCATGCGATGTTCGGTGCACCATCACTGGGCGATCGCTGCTCCATTGCGCGACGACACGGAGGGACGTAGCAGCTCGAGAAAACTGGTTATGTCCCGCAGGAGCACATGACCCAAACGTCAATACGGCGCCTTGATTTCCTCGAAGGTGAGCGAATTGAAATCAAAAAGCATTTTCGTATTCGTCAATCCTTCGCGGACGAGCCGCCCTTCGTACAAAACACCTCCGGCGACCCACACCAAGCGCGTTCCATCGACGTCCGCCCATTCCCACTCCGGCAAATCGAGCACCACGCTGCCGTCGATTTTCTTTAATCGATGCGTGTCGAAATAGCAACCTCGGCCCAGGGCATGCGAAGACGTTTCGTGTGCGGTTTTCTCCAAGATCCATTGCATCGCGACCTGTTTCTCGAATATCGTGGGATGGTCCGCGCCCTGTTTTTCGTGGCGCATGAGCCTCCAACCGTCGCGTTGCAGGCGCACATAATACACGCCGGGACATTCGCCGCCATATCGTTCGTGAAACGGAAATGCGTCTTGCTCGAGCCCCCGCGGCGTGCGAAGTTCCTCGTGACCAAAAGGAAAAGCATTCAGCCAATATTGTTTGTCCGATGTGAACAATCCACCGCCGTTCCAGCCGCTCCCATTGGCCCACAATCCTACGGCTTTCAGGTAGGGCGCCATCGAGATCGCGCTCCACGAACCCTTGACCTGGGTTTTCCATTTGCCGTTCATGGCGAAATAAATGAAATGGCGGCCGTTCGGCGAAAGATCGCAACGTCGCTCGTAAATGCGCCCTTTGATCCACTGACCAACCTGAAACGTGTCCTTCGTTCGGTCCCAACCGACCGTGCATACTCGTTTTGAAGGGCCACGACGAATCGCAATGGCCATCGGCGCTTTTCGCGCGAGGATGATGTGCACGCGGCACGGGATGATTTGGGGGTTGGACTTGGAGGTGCTCATAGGCGCGGTGGCTCGGCGATGATTGTAGTGCCAAAGGCGCGGCGACGAAAAGCGAAATCGACCTCAGTTCCTACGCGTCGCCGCCCTTACCCTTGTTTCGTACGGAATGGTTGCGCGAGAAAAGCAACGTTGCTTGCGGCGACGAACTCGCGCAAAGGCAAACAAAGACTTGCTTTCGTGAACGCAGTGTGCGAACGTTGCGCGCATGAAGCGGTTTTTCAACACGACGGGCGCTTGTCGAGCCGAATGGCACTACATGGTGCCGCCCGTGCCGCGTCTTCCGGATGCACCGGGGTTCATCGCGCAAAACGCGTATTTCGTGGTGCACGCGCCGCGCCAAACCGGTAAAACGACCACGCTCATCCACCTGGCCAAACAACTCCTCGAAGAGGGCAACGTCGCGCCGCTCTACTTCTCGTGTGAGAACGCCAAGGCGGCTGGTGACAACGTGGGCATGGCGGAGAAGATCATCTTGGAGGCCATCGAATCCGGCGCACGAAGGTATCTACCGCCGGAACTTCGCCCACCTGAATGGCCGGACGTTGCGGATGGAGCACGGCTCAAAGCTGCCCTGGAAGCATGGTCAGGGGTTTGTCCCAAACCGCTCGTCTTGTTTTTCGACGAAATCGACGCCGTGCGCGGCGATAGCCTCGTGGGGGTGCTCAGCCAGTTGCGCGCGGGTTTTACCGATAGGCCCCACGGTTTTCCCGCGTCGATTGTCTTGTGCGGATTACGCGACGTGCGCGATTACAAAGCCGCAAGTGGCGGAGATCCGACGCGACTTGGTTCGTCCAGTCCGTTCAACATCAAGGTCACGTCTCTCAAGCTGGGCAATTTCGAGCCCGCGCAAGTGGAAGCCTTGTATGCCCAGCACACCGCCGAAACAGGTCAAGCCTTCACGCCCGAAGCCGTGGCGCGCGCCATTGAATTGACCGGAGGTCAACCCTGGCTCGTCAACGCACTTGGTTATGAAATCGTCGACAGAATGGCCGTTCCGCCCACCGAAACCATTACCATCGACCACATCGAGGAAGCCAAAGAACGCTTGATCTTGGCTCGCGCGACGCATTTGGATTCCCTCGTCGCGCGGCTCATGGAAACAAGGGTCAAGCCCGTGATCGAAACGGTCATGGCGGGGCTCATCCAAGAAAACATCGATCCAACGTACGACGACAATTTGCTGTATTGCCGAGACTTGGGGTTGATTGCTCAAAAAAACCCCGTGCGTATTGCCAATCCCATCTATAAGGAAGTCATTGCCCGCGTCCTTTCGTCGCCGGTGGAATCACAAATCGACATCGAGCCTCATTCGTTCCTTTTGCGCGACGGGCGTCTGGATCTGAAAAGGTTGATCGACGAATTCGTTGCGTTTTGGTCTGAGCATGGAGACATCATGGCGAACCGGATGGCCTACAACGAAGCGGCCGCGCAACTGGTCTTCATGGCCTTCTTGCAACGTGTCGTCAATGGTGGCGGGTTTATCGATCGCGAATACGGCGTCGGTCGAGGACGCGTCGATTTGCTCGTACGGTTTCCCTACAAAGGCGCCGATGGCAATCGCGTCATCCAACGTGAAGCCATCGAACTCAAGGTTTGGCGCGAAAAGCAAAAGGACCCGCTCGAGGTGGGACTGAAGCAAATCGATGCCTACCTCGACAAACTGAAGCTCGACACGGGCATTCTCGTCATTTTCGACCGGCGCAAAAATGCGAAATCCGTGCACAAGCGCGTCAAGCTGAAGCAGGAAAAGACCCCCGGGAAAAAGACGATTACCTTGCTCAGAGCGTGACGGATTCCTCGTTTGACCGCCCGACGCGCCAGTTCGCGCAGCAGTCTCAGTGTTTGATTTTACGGCGTTTGCGGCGGGGCCCCGCTGTTTGAGCCCCCGAAGCGGGCGAGTTCCGGGGGGCCGGGGGGTCCGGGCGGACAACCCCAGATTTCGCAGGCAATCTCTGCTAAACACGCTCTTAGGCCATCCGCTTCCAGCCATGGTCGCCGAGGTCTACAAGACCCTTGCATTTTGTCCGCGATTGCGGCACAAGTGACGACATGGTTTTCGCCGACCTCAAGAACGACTTCGTTTTCCGTCGGGTTTTCGCCGCCCACCCCCACATCCTCCGCGGCTTGCTCAACGATTTGCTCGATCGAACTGGTGACCGAGCCATCGAGTCGCTCGAGTACTTGCCGAGCGAGCAGCTGCCGCTGATTCCAGGTTTGAAGCTATCGATATTGGAAGTGCGTTGCAAAGATCGCAGTGGAGGCATCTTCATCGTCGAGATGCAGCTCGTTCACATGGCCGGATTTTTGAACCGAATGGTCTACAACGGCAGCAAAGCCTATGTTAACCAATTAAAGGCGGGAGAATCGTACACCAAGCTCGTCGACGTCGTCGCGATCGCCATCTGTGACTTCGTCTTATGGCCGGATGTCGAGCAGGACAAACTGAACGAGGCCCGGATGCCAATGCATAGTCGGTTTGCTATGGTGGAAGAGCAAACGGGCAATCGCAAACTGCTCCAAGTGCAATATGCATTTTTAGAATTACCCAAGGTTCCCAAGGAAAAACCAAAAGGTGGAGCGGCGTTATGGGCGTGGCTGTTTGTGAATGCGCGGAAACTCGACAAAACCCCTGATGATTTGCCACAGGGTCCAATGACAGAAGCTATGGAGCTGGCCAAGGAAGCATCCTTCACAGAAGGAGAGCTCGAGGCGTACCACAAGGTATTGGATGAGATTCAGCAGGCCCGTGATTATGGCGAAGAGAAGATGGCCCAAGGGCGGGCTGAAGGACACAAGACTGGTGTAGCTGAAGGAAAAGCATCGGCATTACTCATGGTTCTCGAGATGCGCGGCCTGACGACGACCGAATCATTGCGCGAACGAATCTCGAATTGCAAAGATGTGGCCTGGCTCGATGCGTGGATTTCTCGCGCCATGCAGGCTCGAACCATCGACGAGGTGTTTGGTTTGCGCGAAGATGCATGATTCGGGTTGCTGGTGCAACACGCCAATGCCCGCCTCAGCACGTGCCTTGACCAAAATGACGTCGGCTTTGCGGCTCCCAGGATCTTCAAATGCTAAAAATTATGCAGAGCGGGTCCGATTCATGCAATCCTTCGTTCCATGGACGACCTTTGGACACGTTTGGGAGCATGGGCTGCAAAAAACGCCGGACGCGATCTCCGCCTGCGCAAGGGCGCGTCGAAACGCGCGATTACCGCGGCCGAAAAAAAACTTTCCTTACGCTTTCCCGACGATTTTCGCGCTTCGCTCCTTTTGCACGACGGGCAGGACCCAGGTGACGACGACAGCATCTTCGAATGGATGCCCGGCTGTTCGCCGCTTGCGCCGCTCGAAGCGATTGTCGAGCGCTGGAAAGAAGAGGTCGAGCTTGCCGAGACCTACGTCGAGGATGAGATTCGCATTGTGGAACAGGGCCGACTTCATGCCGTTCTATCGCATCCGAAACGTATTCCCATTGCCGGAAATCAATGGTGGGATGGCGACAACACCTTCTTGGACCTCTACCCTGCCCCGCAAGGTGCGAGCGGCCAAGTCATCACCTTCGTGACGGAATGCGATATCGTCGTGCTCGGCCCAAGCTTTCGGGACGCCCTTACGCTTTATGTGGAGGCCCTCGAAAAAGGCGATTGGGTCTTTTCGGCGAAAAAAGGGTGCGTCGTACCCAAAAAGGACAAACCTGACGAATATCCCAATCGGGCGGACCAATTCGCGGCGTACACGTGGAAAAAAATCGCCAAGCGTGCTGCGAGGGCGTAATGACTCGAGAGGGTGTCAGGTCCTCGTCGCTGGCAAGCGGAACGTCCGTTGCAGATTAACCAATGCCTTCAGCACCAAACGCGCGCTCTAGCTCCCGCGCTCGCACGTGCTCGGGAACCTGGTCAAGGTAATGCGCGCGCATTGCAAGGTCCTGGATCGTGGCCGCGCGCGCCTCGATCGCCTCGAGCGTCTTGGCCAGAACCTCGCGGGCCGCATCCATGTTGCCAGCCGCAGCGCGTGCTTCCGCAATGGCGAGGCGCAACGGCACCTCGGCGTGCCCTGCCCGGTCACCGAAGGATTCAATGCAGCGCAGCCCCTTGTCAGCGACCGTGTGGGCAGCGTCCAAGTGCCCTTCGCGAAGCAATACTTCAATCAGCGTCCGGTAAATCAGAGGCCGCCATCCGCGGTTTTACTGCAAGGCCCCGAGTGCCTTTTCGGCTTGTTCCCGCGCTTCTGCAAGACGTCCTTCAACCATCGAAACCCGAGCCAATGCGCCATGTGCCGCTGCCATGGTCAGCTCCATTGCGCCTTGTTCGAGGAGCTGCGTGGAAAGCCGTGTAATCTCCTCGCGATGGTCGGGGCGGAGGCAAACGCGAGCTCGCGGAGTTCATCACGCACGTCGGCCTTGTTTTGCCCCCGGATGAACCTTCGCTCCTGTGACACACAGGCCGTGTCATGGGGAGCGTCACACGTGTGTCATGGGCTTGTGACAGTGTCCCAAGCAGGTTTTGCGGTATCGATCCTCCTCGCCAACGGGACTTCATTCGTGCGGCATCGGATGGCCCGAATCGTGCCAGCAGCCCGTTCGCAGGAGATATTTTGATGATTCAAAAATCATGGTATGCAGGTCACGGCCTGTTTCGATATGTAGCATCTGCTGGGATCATGGTCGTCATTGCCGCGTGCGGCACCGATAGTGGACCTGGACAACTTTCGGAAGCAGCCAATGCTCCGGACCAACCGACGAACAAGTCGTCGACGTCAATGCCCAAAGATCTCCGCGCGGCGTACATCACGTCGGTGCAAAAAGAGGCATCGGAATCGTATGCGGCAGTGGCAATGGACGGGCTCGTGCAATTCGAGAATCCGGCGCAGCGGTTTGTGGCGACGATCGATCGAAATGGTTTGTCGGTAGTCCCGAACGAAGAAACCTGGCACCTGGGGATGCGCACGCTGGCCCTGGGTTGCGAAGGCGCCATGGTGCCCGTAACGGATGCGGTGCCCGAAACGGCTGGAAATCGGAGCGACGCTCACCGCGACGGATTGGAGGAATGGTACCTCAATGGTCCGCTCGGCGTAGAGCAGGGTTTTGTTATGCGTGAAACGCCGGCGTGCGCGGGTCCGAAAACGATAACCATGGCGGTCGATAGCGAGTTGACGGCGACGCTCGACGATGCCGATGGCGATGGTCGTGGGAATGCAATCAGGTTTGTCGATGACGAAGGCCATCAAGCGCTTTCCTATACGGACCTATTCGTGACGGATGCGACAGGAAAAACCATACCGGCATGGTTATCGGTGAATGCGGGTGAATTGAGCATTGTCGTGGACGATGCCGACGCGGTGTATCCATTGGCGATTGATCCGCTGATTGGGGTGCTGCAGGCGAAGTTATTGGCTAACGATGGAGCGACGAATGACCAGTTTGGCGCTGCGGTCGCGCTCTCGGGGGACACGGCAATCGTGGGAGCGCGCGGTGACGACAGCTTCCAAGGTTCGGCGTATGTGTTCACTCGCTCCAACGGGGTGTGGACCCAACAGCAAAAGCTCACCGCAACCGACGGCGCGATGGGCGACTGGTTTGGCGTGTCGGTCGCGCTCTTGGGGGATACGGCCCTTGTGGGGGCGTACCGAGACGATTCCGGAACGAACACCGACCAAGGTACGGCGTATGTGTTCACTCGCTCCAACGGGGTGTGGACCCAGCAGCAAAAGCTCGCCGCAACCGACGGCGCGATGGGCGACCGTTTTGGCGAGTCGGTCGCGCTCTCGTTGGATACGGTCCTCCTAGGGGCGCCAGGGGACGACGACAATGGTACAGATTCGGGGTCCGCCTACGTCTTCTTGCGTAATGGGACAACGTGGACCCAGCAGGCAAAGCTCACCGCAGCCGACGGCGCAGCGAGCGACTTCTTTGGCAACTCGGTGGCGCTCTCGGGGGACACGGCAATCGTGGGAGCGCATTTTGACGATGTCGGGGCGAACGCTGACCAAGGCTCCGTGTATGTGTTTCTTCGTAGCGGAACGGTATGGACCCAGCAGCAAAAGCTCAATGCAACCGATGGCGCAGGGGGTGACTTATTCGGCTATTCGTTGGCGCTTTCGGGGGACACGGCCCTCGTGGGAGCGGTCTCTGACGATATTGGAGCCAATCCCGACCAGGGGTCGGCATATGTGTTTCTTCGTAGCGGAATGGTATGGACCCAGCAGCAAAAGCTCACCGCAACCGGCAGCGCGGCGAGCGATAGTTTTGGCGTCTCGGTGAGCCTCTCGGGCGACACGGCGCTTGTAGGGGCGCCCATTTACGATGTTGGAGCGATTCCCGACCAGGGTTCGGCATGTCTGTTCACCCGTAGCGGTGGGATATGGACCGAGCAGCAAAAGCTCACCGCTGTCGACGGCGCGATGGGCGACTTGTTTGGCATTT
>DAOMZH010000548.1:0-7434 GCA_035437985.1 Polyangium sp. (in: bacteria)
GCAAAAGCCCGAAAGTTTTCGTCCTTATCGGGATCGGCGTGATCACTCACGGCTTTGACGATGATGGATGGGCGTCCCAAATGCGCCGCGACATAACCAATCGCCGCGGCCTCCATTTCCACGCCAATCGTCTTGCGCACGTGCCGCGCCAATCGCTCGAAGATGAGCGGGTCTTCCCGCACGACACTTCCTGTCGCAATGGGGCCCACGTGCACGCGCAACGGAGGTTCCTCGGGCAATCCGTCGGGATGCAACAGTTCGTCTTCGAGAACCCCGTCCCGACCCGAATCGGTCAGGAGCAGCTGCCCTCGTTCTAGTTTGACCAACCCTTCGGCCCGCGCTTTCGCCACGACGCGCGGCCAATCAGGGCAGAGCGTCTTGCGATCGGCGTGATCTTTGGGGACCGGCCCCTCGCGTCGTTCGTGCGCAACGAGCTTGTGCATGAGCCACCGGAGCTGCGCCCGAATAGGCAAAGGTTTCGGACCGACGAACTGCCGAAACACATCGATGTTGCGGGACATGTACGCCGCATCCATCGCCCAACGCCGTTCGAGGTTGTAGGTCGCCAGGTCGTGATAAAAATCGACCGCGGTTTGTCCCTCGTCACGTGCGATCAGTTTTCCACGATCATAGTCGTAGACGAGATTCGCCACGATCACGTCACCGAGCGCCACTTCGCCGCGTTTGCCTGCGCAAATGCCGCACATCGCCAGACATGCCGGATCGAGTTCCTTCACGAGTGTCGCAGCCCGCGTTGCTGCCGCCGAAGGTCCCATCTCCCCAATCCACGCAGCCGCGATCGAGAGCCGGCCTTGTTCCGCCGAGACGAACCGCGTGTGGTACGCGTATCCATCCGCATCCCGAACAGTTTGCCACTCTTGTTCGACGCCCGAGCCTAGTCGCAACACTGCATCGAGTTCGTCCTGGAGAGCAGTCAGCACGAGGACGTCGAAACGGCGCACTCGAACGAGATTATCCGATTGGTTGGAATCGTGCAGGGGCGCAGCGCTCGGCGACGATCATAAACCGCGCTTGGTGGGTGGACCGGTAACGTTGACCGATTGTGGTTCGCTGCGGCCGCGCAGGTACTCGATGGCCGGCTGTTCGTCGTTGAAAACCTTGATGGGCACGCCGAGTCGACTCAGGTTTCGTTGCACGTGCAGGATGCCAATGGCCGTTCGCATCACGACAGCGGAACGTTTGAATCCGTGAGACAGCGTTTTGGGTTGATCGATTGCTGCCCGTTCGAATTCGGGATCATCTCGCGGGGGCGCCAAACGCATGTCGATGAACACCGAAAAATTCGGGCGATCCAGCCCGTCGACGATTCGGCGAACCTCTTCAAAGGCTGCACGTACCTCGCCAACGTTCGCGTACGCGTTTGCAGTCCGTCGTACGATCATGATCTCCTCACGCGCATCAATCTCGACGACCCAATGGGTGTTCATGAGAACTGGGCGTGACGCGAGCATGAGCCAACGTTTGCTTGGGTCCGACGAGCTTGTCAATGACGATGCCGGACCCGCCGTTGACGATTGAAAACGTTTCCCCGCTCGTTTCTAGGCCGTGTTAGTGTCGTTTTGCGCTTCCGACCTCACGTCCATCGGGGCGTCGCCAACCGCGCTTCCTTGCGCTGGACTTAGCGTTTCGCTGCGACACACGGGTGACCTACGATGACAGTCATGAGCGCCCCCGGAACTAGCAATCTCTCGGTTCATCTCGCTTCGGGTGACTCCTTCGACGTGCGTGAGTTCTCGATCCACGAGAAGATGTCTCAGCTCTTCGAAGTTCGCCTGGTCGCGTTGACCGACAATCCCAACATCGACTTCGAATCGATCGTTGGTCAAAAAGCGCGTTTCGTTCTGCACCACGGTCAAGGCTTCGGCGCCCAGCGCGTCTGGACAGGTGTCTGCAACGAGCTCGAGCAACTCACCGCCGAAGAGACGGGTTTGTCGAGTTACCATATCTCGATCGTGCCGACGCTCTGGTTGGCGACGCAAAAGCGCAATCACCGCATGTTCCAGCAGATCTCCGAACCGGACATCGTGGTGAAAATGCTCTCCGAATGGGGTATCGAGCCCGTCCTGAAGATCGACAAAGCGGCCTACAAAAAGCGCAAATATCGCGTGCAATATGCCGAGACCGATTTCGCGTTCATCACGCGCGTACTCGAAGATGCCGGCATCACATTCTATTTCGATCATCACGGCGACGAGACGAAACTCGTTCTGAGTGACGCACCGCAATCGAATGCCGCACGTCCCGCGATCGCGTTCCGTGACAACCCCACGACCGCAGATTTCGAGCACGTCACCGAAGTGCGCGTGGCCCGCAAAGTTCGTCCTGGAAAACTCACCATTCGCGACGTCGATTATCGCAAACCCCCGACGTACAACCTCGCAGCTACAGCATCCGGAGGAGCGACCGCGGTCGAGGACAAACTCGAACGGTTCCACTACGAACCCGGAGCGTTTTTGTACGGCGCAGAGAAAGGCGATGAAACGCCCGTTGCCGACGACAAAGGCAAATCACGTACGGATGAAGCCGAAGGTCAAAAGCTTGCTCAGCGACGTCTCGAGGCCAAACGCGCGAGCGGCACGACCATCTCGTTCATGACGAACGTTCATGATCTCGCGCCCGGAGTCGTGACGAGCTTCCTTGATCATCCACGGTCGGATCTCTCCGGGGATCAAAATCTCCTCGTCGTCAGTTCGAACCTTGCTGGGACATACGCTGGTGAATGGACGCATCAGTGCGAAGCGAAGAGCGCCAAGAAGGCGTATCGCCCCGAGACAAACTCGGTCAAACCCAAGGTGAATGGTGTGGAAAGTGCGACCGTCGTCGGACCGGCGGGAGAAGAGATCCATTGCGACGAGTTCGGTCGTGTTCGCGTCCACTTCCATTGGGATCGCGAAAGCAAAATGGACGACAACAGCTCGTGCTGGATTCCCGTGAGCCAACCGTGGGGCGGCGCTGGTTATGGTGGAATCAACCTGCCACGCATCGGCCAAGAAGTGCTCATCGACTTCCTTGGCGGCGATCCTGATCGTCCCGTCGTCGTCGGACGCGTGTTCACGAACCTGCAAAAAGTCCCCTACAAACTCCCCGATAACAAGACGCAGAGCGGATTGCGGAGCAATTCGACCGGCGCATCGGGCGGGTACAACGAAGTGATGTTCGAGGATTCGCTCGGCAAGGAGCTGCTGCGCGTCCAGGCCGAACGCGACTACAACAAGCTCGTCAAACATGATGAAGTCGCGACGGTCATGAACGACCGCACGAAGACCGTGCACCGCGACGAGAACGTCACGATCGGTCAAGACCGCACGAAGACCGTGCAGCGTGATGAAAACGTCACGATCGGCCAGAACCGCAGCAAGATGGTCAAGGCCAACGAGACGATCACGATTGGCAAAAACTTACTGAAGACCGTGCAAGCGAGTGAACGCGAAGTCACCGCGGTCAATCGCAGCGTCGTGGTTGGCGTGAGTCGATCCACGCAGGTTGGCGCCATTGACTCGACCACGGTTGGCGGGACGTATTCGGTCATGGTTTCTCCACCTGGAGAAGGTGGACCGGCAGCCGGGACCGCGCAGACGATCATCCACGACAAGATCACGTTCTCTACACCTGGTGGCGCGTCGATCGAATTGTCGGGTTCGACGATCACGCTTCATGCGGCGACGATCGTCGTCAGCGCCGATGGTCAAGCGACGTTGTCGTCAAAGGGCACGACCAACGTGCTTTGCTCGGGCGGCGACGTGATCATTCGCGGCGGTCCGATGGTCAAGATCAACACCTGACGATCCCGACAAACCATTTCCCAGACAAACTTCACTCTCGCGTTCCGCGGGGCCTCTGCAGGGAGGCTCTTCTCGCGCGGACAAACGCCTGGATCAAAACTTGATGTTCGTCGGAACCGGAGGAGCTTTCCGTTTCGTCGTGGGGAGCGTGGGGGTGAGCGGCGTTGTTGGGGTCTTCGACGTCGCGCTCGTACGGGCACTCGGCTGCACGTTTGGTTCCGTGGATGTTGGCGGTGCCTGCACCGTTGGATCGACACGCACAGCACTCGCCGATGGTGGTGGTTGAGGAGCACCCGCATCCGTATCGGCAGCGAGCTTCGGTCCATCGAAGAGTGAGCCGGCCGTGCTCACGACGAAGAAGGCACCGACGGCGACAGCGAAAAGCACGCCTCCAATGATCCATCGGCGTCGACCTTCGGGACGCCCGCCTTGTCGTTCCGAACCTTCGCGAGCAACGACCGGTGCTGTCGAATATGCGGCTTGAGGTTCAGCTCCGGGAACGTTCAATCGTGGGAGTTGTGCGGGCTGCAACGTCATCAATTGTGGCGATCGCGTTGCACTTGCCAGCCACTCGGTTTGGATTGACACACCCGAGATGTCTTGATCGATGCCATGCGCGACGGCCCATTCGGCAAGCGCCATGCCCATGTCGCGGATTGTTTGCCAACGCGCGGTGGGGCTCTTCGACAAACCGCGATCGATGATGCCGCTCAAGTCGGAATCAGCGACTCCATACGCGTGAATGGGCATGGGCGGATTCGAGATGATCGACGAAATGAGCGCGTTGTAGTTATGTCCCTCGAACGGTCGTTTGCCCGTGATGCTTTCGTAAAGAAGAACCGCGAACGTCCAAATATCGGTGCGATGATCGATGTCGAGTTGACCTCGCGCTTGCTCTGGCGACATGTAGTCAGGGCTGCCCAAGACTTCACCAGCCATCGTTTGATGTCGTTCGATGTCGTCCCGTAAAACTCGAGCGATCCCGAAGTCGAGGACCTTGGGAACGAGCTTTCGCGAAGACTCTTCCGTCGAGAGCATGATGTTGTCGGGCTTGAGATCGCGATGAACGATGCCTTTGGCATGGGCTGCGGAGAGAGCTGCGGCGACTGGCAAAAGCATCTGCACAGCTACCGCCGGTTCAAGACGCTTCTTGCGCGTGATGAGAGCCCCGAACGAATCGCCAGTGAGCAACTCCATGACCAAATACGGATCGCCGACCTCGGTTTGTCCAAAATCGAAAACGCGCACGATGCCGGGATGACCAAGTTTCGCAGCGGCACGTGCTTCCGTGAGAAGTCGAGCTGCTGCTTCTTCCGTCGCGCGATCTCGGCGAATGAGCTTGAGCGCAAAATCAGCATCGAGGCCCAAGTTGCGCACGACCCACACAGCCCCCATGCCGCCTTGGCCCAGCACTCGTTCGAGGCGGTATTTGCCAGCGATCACCGACCCTGGCGCATAGATCATTTTTGGCGGAGCGGGATCGTTGAACTCGACACGCGGTTGGTTTGCCGGAGGATTCGGCGACGCACCTGGCGTCGTGTTGATCATTGGAATCGTTCCCGTCGAAAGCTTTGCTTGCAGCACAGCTTCGGGAATGCCCTCCATGAGTTCGGCAGGAGGAACGTCCGAAGGGATTGACCCGGACGAACGTCGTGGTTCTGAAGGCGCTGGCGGAGGCGTTACAGCGGGCATGGCCTGACTGGATCGTCGCGGATCACCCGGCACAGGTGGCGCGGCGATCGCGGGCATGGCCTGACTGGTTCGTCGCGGATCACCCGGAACTGGTGGCGCAGCGATGGCCGGCATGGCCTGGTTGGTTCGTCGCGGATCACCCGGCACAGGTGGCGCGGCGATCGCGGGCATGGCCTGATTGGTTCGTCGCGGATCAACACCTGGCGGTGGAGGCGGCGCGATGGCCGGCATGGCCTGATTGGTTCGTCGCGGATCACCCGGCACAGGTGGCGCGGCAATTGCCGGCATGGCTTGATTGGTTCGTCGCGGATCAACACCCGGCAGCGGCGACGTGACGGCTTGGACCGTGCCCGAGATACGTTTGGAGTTCGGATCTTGTTGGACAAACCCGGCTGGAGTTGGTGCAGGCGTCGAAGGTCGTCCGGGCACAGCCACTGCTGGAGGCAACGGCGGCGCTTGCATCGCCATTCGTGGAATCGGGGTCGATCCTGGTCGTGGCGGCGGAGGGAATCCTAGGTTCGCACCTTGCGGACGCGGAGTTGCCGTTGCCGGTGGCGGTGGTGTCGAGCCGGGTTTGCCCGGGGTAAACCCTGGTCGTTGAGGAGGGAGCGGAAGTTTGCTCGGTGCGGACGACGGCGAGGCCTTGGCTTGATTCGATGAAGCCGCGCCGATCTGCGCGAGCATTTCTGCGGCTGCTGATTGCAGTTCCGGTGGTGGCGCAACGCCAGCGAGCGTCTGCGCGTGCATCTTCTTGGCAGAATTTGCTCCGACGCTGCCCGTCCCATCGCTGTCACGCGTGAAGTTGCCGTTATCCGTTGCACCTCCAACGGTCAGCAATTCGTCAGCACGCGACGGCGCGCCCACGGGAATGACGCGTGTGATCAAAGAGGCTTCGCTCGAAGCTGCTTTTGGTGCTGCGCGAGCAGGTTCTTCCACGCGCAAGGCATCAGGGGCAGTGAAGTCACCGGCCACCGTTGCACCAAGCGCATCGACGGCATCGTTCGTCGTCGTCACGGAAATGGTCGAGTTCGAGCCCGCCCCAGATGCGCCATCGGGCGCGCGTGCAGGCGACGGCGTCGCGCTGCCAGGCGCGTTGGGTCTGGTGGTCGAAGGATCGGCCATAGAAGGAGCTTCGCGCGTCGAACGAACCTAGACGAAGCGTACACCGGAAAGCTCCGAAGGGGCGAACTCTCTACAAACGAAGCTTCTGGACGGTATCGAAGCGTCGAGCCTTCCGCGCGTCACGCATCGCGTTCAGCGTCGATCGCCCGGAGCACCCTTTGCGCAAGCTCCAAATCCTTCGCTGTTCGCCGGAGAAATACACGCTCGACCCGCATCAAGGCACTTGGCGGGAGCTCCAGCTGTTTCATCATGACATCGGGATGCCCACGTTCGGCCGAGACGACAATTTGGGCGAATTCTTCAGGCTGAATCACCCCGCGCTCCTCTTCCAAGCGCGCAACGTAAGCATCATCGAACTTTTCGAGGAGTTTGGTTTTTCCGCGGTCGGTCTCGGCTGAAATCGCGTTGTTCCATTGCAATTGCAAGGCCGCGAAACGTTCGGCATCGAGTTTTTCCGCGTCCAAAATTTTCGTCCGCTCTTCTTTTCGTCGGGCAATCGAGGCGGTGATTCGTGCACAACGTTCGATGGAATCATCATCGAGCGCAGGGGGAGCACTTGGCGCGGGTTTGGCGCTTGCTTCGACGACGGTCGCTGGTTCGGGGGACGACGGCAATGTCGTTCGGGCGACCATTTCCGGCGTTGCGAGCGGTCCGATCATCGGTGGCGCATCGGGTTTCGTCTCGAACGGGGTAACCGGAACGGGCGGCGGCCCGCTGCGCAAGGGCATCGCCCCGAGGGTCGTTGCTGCACCAACGGTTGCGACAGGAGCAACCACGGGCGCGGGTGGTGCGGCAGGAAAAACTGGGGGTGGCGGCG
>DAOMZH010000549.1:0-7431 GCA_035437985.1 Polyangium sp. (in: bacteria)
GGCGAGTGCAGTTCCGACGAGCAGTGCCTCGGCATCGACACCCACCGGCGATACGCACCTGGTTGGAAATTTGTCGAACGCGGAGATTCAACAAGCCGTCAACGACAACATCAAACTCTTCGATGCGTGTTACACGCTCGGCGCGGACAAACAGGGCAAATTCGAGGCAACCATCACCATAAAAGTGACGGTTGGACCCCTCGGTACAGTCAAAGACGCGAGCTTGGTGAAGTCGACGAGTAAAAACACCAAGGTCAACACGTGTGTCGTCGACGCATTCAAGAAGGTGAAGTTCCCGCAGCCGCGCGGAGGCGCCGCCATCATCACGTATCCCATGACGTTTGGCGGGGAAGTCGTGGTCAAGAAGTAGACACGGCTCGCTCGAGAATTCTCAGCTCACCTGTATTTCCATCGAGACGGAGTTTGTCTCCGGTTCGAATCATTCTCGTTGCCCCTGGCAGATTGACGATTGCGGGCAAACCACATTCTCGCGCGACCACGGCGCCGTGCGAAAGGGTTCCGCCGATTTCCGAGGCCAAACCTGCGGCGCGCAAGAAATATGGCGCCCATCCCACGTCGGTATACGGAACGACGAGAATCTCGCCAGGAACGATGAACTTGGCTTCCTCGGGCGAACGAGCCACACGCGCCAAACCTACGACAAGGCCGCGACTCACTGGGGTTCCGTGCATGACGTCGCCAGTGCCATACGTAGTCGCCGATTCGTCGATGGGGATTGGTTTGCCTCGAAAAACGCGCGGAAATTGCAGGGCCATCTTTTGCGGATGCAATCGGCGCCGATGGAGGGCACGTCGAACCAATGCAGGATCGGGATTTTCGACGAATCGGAGGAGTTCTTGGTGCGTGAAGAAAAAGACGAGGTCGGTATCGGGAATGGTTCCCGCATCGACGAGGTGTTGCGCAAGCGCGAGATACGCGGGGCGTAATTTCCGAATGCAGCGCACCCCGTGCGATTTCGATCGTTCCCGCAACACGAGCGCGCGCCGCGATTCGGCAACGATTTTCTCTGCAAACCAACGTTTGGGCGCGGGCATGGGCGGAAGTTGTGTTTTCTCCCGGGAACGGCTGGACAAAAACGATTGGGCATTCACGAGCATGCCTTGGACATTGGCCAAAAGGGGTCGTGGATCTTCTCGCCAATCGGTTTGACGAATTTCTGCTTCGCGCACGCATCGATGACCGTGGTGAAGCAAAAAATCTTCGAAGGCTTCGCGTACGGACGTGGAGCATTCGGGAGAACGAAGCCAGGCAAGCGCCTCATCGATCGACGATTTCGTAATTTTCTCGGCATCTGTCGGGTGTTGCCCGATGACCGCAGCGAGGCGCTCGAGAGCTTGCGGAAGTCCGAGCGAACTGGTGCCAACTTCGTCCACGCTAGGCTCGACAAACGCAAGCAAACCTGAAAAAATAGCTTGATGTTCAGCTGTCGCGGGAGATCCGCCACTCAATATTCCTAGCAAAATACCCTGCAATGCACCGCATAGGGACGACGTGTGCAAATGCGCGGCCCACGACTCCGTGACGATGGGCAGAGCCGCATCGATGGCCCGAATGATTTCTCGAGCTTCACCTTTGTGCAGAACATCGAAATTCGCGGTTCGCTCCAAAAATTCTTCGAACCGTGATCGCGCTTGGTAGAGAAATGAAAAATACTTGATTGCATTGAAGGCCCGGGTGGGAAGTGACGCGGAAGGACCGACATCCACGTGTTCGAGCGTTCGTCCAGCAAGCGAATGATCCAATGCTTCTTTGCTGCTTCCCAAAATATAGAGGCCCGCCAAGTACATCAGGTTGAGATGCAGAAACATGTGCCCGGAGAATTGTACGATGAGGGGTTCACCGACGAGCCGTTCCTTGGGAATCCCGAATTTCTCATACAATTCACCCATGGCCTCATTGAAGGAATCGAGCGTGATGCTGCTTCCCAGGGGCGTTGCGGCTCCAGGAAGAACCTCGCCGATGTTGTAATTCGTAAAAACGTGTTTTTCGAGGTCCGGCATGGTGGAATCGAGCTCGTCGAGACCCGGTAAATCACTCGTGGTAATGGGTCGCGCTTGAAGCCAATGAATGGTTCCTTTTTCGTCGATGGCCCATTCCAAATCGAGGGGATGACCAAAATGCGTTTCGGCGAGTATTGCCTCGCGGACGAGACGACCAGCCATTTCGACATCAATCGTCGCTTGAACCGTTTCGGTATCGTTCGTCAATACCTTTCCTTCGCGTGACAAAACCAGGCGATGCGCGGCGACATGCCCACTGACGAGCGCGTCTCCGAGTCCCTGGGTCGCTTCGATGACGATTTCATTTTGGGCTCCAGTCACGGGATTCCGCGTGAAAAGCACGCCGGCAGCTCGCGCATCGACCATGCGTTGCACGACGACCGACATCGATTCATCCCGCTGCACGTGCAGAGCATTGCGATATGCGTCGGCGCGCATGGCGCGTGCGGATTGCAAACAACGGACAATCGCATTCTTGACCGCTTCAGCGCCATCGATCCCCAAAAACGTATCGTATTGTCCGGCAAATGAGGTATCGACACTGTCTTCGGTCAACGCCGACGAACGCACGGCCACCGGACCTCCAAGACGCGCATGCGCTTCGTCGATTCCAGCGGGCAGAGAATCAGGTTGTGCTCCAAGAACGACAAACCCATCGGGGACCGTGAGCCCCGCGCCAAACAATTTGGCCAAATGCAGCGCTTTGCCTCCAGCGCGCGGATCCGAGCAGGTCAAGAGAGAAACGATTTGGGGCGGCGAGACAGTATCCATGAAAGAGCCTCAAAGTTGGTTCAAGTATTGGTTTTTCGGAGAGGAATATCGCGAAGCTGGGTGGCAACGAGCGTCGCAATTGCGACAATCGCCGCAGCCGTGAGAAACACATCCGCAAGCGCGACAGCCATTCCGCGATCCATGCGGGCATTCAAGACGACCCCGAAAGACGCGACGCTCAGGCTTCCCGCAAGTGTACGCGCAAACTGAGCCATCGAGGTGGCCACGCCCAAATAACGATGTTCGACGGCATTTTGTGCAGCAATCGACAACATGGGCATCGTCACCCCGAGTCCCATACCCAAAATACCCAAACAAACCGCGACGTGGCCCAAGGTTGAATTGGCATCCAAGCGTGAAATCACAAAGAGGCCGACCGTCGCAATCGACATACCGACGACACAGGGCACGCGGTACGACCCTTTTCGGGACAACCATTGCCCGCCCACAATATTGCCGACGACGAGCATGAGCATCATGGGGACGAAAGTAAGACCGGCTTGCGTTACCGTTTTACCAAGAACATTTTGCACGTAAAGAGGGACGAAACTGGCTACGGCATACAGACCGCCACCCGACAAGAACATCACCGCAATGGCCACAGGAAAAACCGGGAGCCGAAACAAATGCAGCGGAACGAGCGGTTCAGCGCTACGTTTTTCAACCGTAAGAAACACGGCAAACATGACCAGCGCCAAAAGAATCAGCGGAATGCGCAACATGGCCAGAATTCCGGGCGTTTCGGCTTTGCCTGAAGGAAATGCCAGCAGGATGGGAAGAATCGTCCCGATGAACGTAATCGTGCCCAGCCAATCAAAAGTGGCTTCCGAGGAACGCGCCTTGCTCGGTGGCAAACCGCGCAAAATCGCCAGCGACGCAATGATTCCCAACGGTAGGTCAATGAGAAACACCCAGCGCCACCCGGCATGATCAGTAATGAGACCACCTATGAGTGGTCCGACCATCGTGGCAAAAGCATACACCGCGCTGAAAAGACCCGTGTATCGTCCACGCTCGGATGGCGCAAGCAAATCACCAATGGTGGCAAATGCGCTCGCTTGCAAGAATCCGCCGCCGATTCCCTGCAATGCGCGGGTGGCCAAAATAGCGGCCATCGAATTACCCAATGAAGCGAGGGTCCCTCCCCCGGCGAGAATACCAATGCCCAAAAGGAGAATAACTTTGCGACCGTACAGGTCCCCGAGTTTGCCCGCAATGGGCACAGCGATGGTCGAGGTCAATAGATAGCCCGAAATGACCCAGGCATATAAATGAACGCCGCCAAGTTCATCCGCGATACGCGGCAAAGCGGTGCCCACGAGGTTTTGATCGAGAGCCGTAAGTAAAAGGGCTGCCAGAATCGCGGCAAAGGAGAGATTGCGCTGCGATCGCGCAGATGCCGTCAGGGCTGTCGGGGATGAAGCAGGGGTGGACACAGGGGCGACACAGTAGCGCGCCCCCTCCACTTATGCCCGCATGAAAAGGGGGCACAACTTTTTTCTTGGTCGCGGCGTAACTGCCGGATGGATCAGGCGCGCTGATTCTTGCGTCGGCTGATGGCGAGGCCGAATGCCGCAATTGCCCCGAGGAAGGCAACTGCGCTACCCGGAGAATCGTTTCCTACCGCTGCCTGGGCGCAGGAAACTCCCGCATGTCCCTCAGCCTGGCAACCATCCGGGCCGCAGCCCGCGTCGCCGTATGCATATCCGGTGACTTTGATTTCGAGCAGTGCTTGCATATCGGCAATGCACTTGTCGAGCTGATCGCCAACGTCGACGTATTGTCCGTCGCAGAAAAGCGCACCCTTCGGTTGGCTGCACGCCGTTTCACAACCGCCTTGGAGATCGGTCTCGCACTTGACGAACCCGCTGGATTGGCAGTTGATCTGGCAATCCATATTGGCTTCGGCGTCGCAGGAACCCGAACAACTCGATTGGCACTTGGTCTGGCAATCTGCGGTGGGCGGAGTTACTTCGCACTTGGCATTGCATTTACCGTCGCATGTGGCTTCGCAAGAGCGATGACAACGACCGCTGTCCGTGGAGCCAGAACACGACGCATCGCACGAGGCTCCGCAATCAGCACGACAACTGGCAGCGCATTCGAACTTGCCGGGATCCACTTGGCATTGCGACTGACAACTCGCTTCACAACTCGCGGTACACGAGGCCTGCACCGAAGCGGTGCATTGTCCATTGCAACCGACATAAAGCTCGGCCGAGCATTGCGCGGTGAAATTCAATGGCTGACATGAAGTGACGCATCCGCCCTCGACGCGCATTTCGCACTTGGTGCTCGAGTCGATCTCGAACAGACCGCACGATTCCACGACGCGAGCGCTTGCAGGGGCCGCAAAACCGAGGGCCGCGGCGGAGAGAGCAACGCCAAGAAGAGGGGCAAAAAAGGTACGCATGATGTTTCTCCTGGTTTCTTTGGATAAGCCGTCGATCGCCTCGACTCCCCTTGCATAGGCCGTGTGTGCCCTCCGCGCAAGAGCGAAGCGCAACTCGGACGGGCCAAGGGGAATAAGATTCATTGTCCTCGAAACACGTCGCCACTGCAAAGTAGGCCGAATATCGCTGCCCGCCCAGAACGTGCTCTGTTCCATGGCAAACCATCGCGAGCACAAAACACCCGCGAATCATCAGTGTTAGCGGATAAATTCACCGACCGTGTCTGGGGGGGTAGACGATCGCACCATTTCGCCAAAGGAATCAGTCACGGTCGGGCACGCAGAGCTGCGCGGAATCGATCGGGTTGGAATGATCCAACGAAGAAAAAGGGGAATACATCATATGTGGCAGTATCAAAAGCTCACGACGTTGCTTGCTCTCGGAGTGGTTGCGGTTTCGGCGAATATCGGATGTGCGACGACAGTGGAAGATCCCACGGTCGATCAGCAAGCAATGTCTGAGGAAGATGCGGCTGAAAGCAGCGAAGCATTGACGGTTGGCGGTGGTGCTTACCGTGGTTTCCGCCAAGGTAGGTTTGGATACATTGGGCGTGGATTCCATGGCCGTGGGCTCTACGGCCATCCGGGACGTGCCTTGGGTCTCCGTGCTCGTGGATACTACGGCGGTTTCCTCGGTGACTGTGGATATGATTGCGGCGGATACGGCGACTTGGGTGACTACGGTGATTATTACGATCACGATGATGACCAAGACGTCACCATCATCGTCGAGCAAAACAACGGATACGGCGGGTACGACGGATACGACGGATACGACGATTACGAAGACTACGACGATTACGAGCCCTGCGACTGATGAACACGCACCTCGAATCGCCTCGTAGGCACATTGTCGAATAAACGTCCGTGACGAACCGCCTGCCGCCGCGACAGCACGCGAAAGCTGCAAGAGCTGCGGCAGGCGGGGCGGGCGAGTTTGTCACGTCATCGGATTTCCACGCCAAACAGCTCGGGCAAGACTTCTTCCGCCCGTCCCACCACGACGCGATCGAAATAAGGATTTGGCGGGGACGGAGCTTCGACGTTCACGAACATCGTTTTCGCTCCGGCATAATCGGCTTCGCGAACATACGCGGCGGCCGGATATACGATACCACTGGTTCCAATCGCGACGAACAAATCACAATTACGCAAAGCATCCTTGACCCCTCGTTCGAGGGACGGATCGAGGTATTCGTCAAATAGGACGATATCGTGGCGCATGGTTTGCTGGCATTTGGGACAACTCGGCGGCTCGTCCGGGGTTATGTTTGGCGGGTCAAACGACACTTTTGCCCCGCAGGTTTCATCGGGACATCGGAGTCGAAACAGAGACCCATGAATTTCGATGACGTTTTCACTGCCTGCGCGTTGGTGCAATCCATCGACGTTCTGCGTAATCACCATCACGCGCCCTCGCGTATGCCTGCGCGCGAAATCCGCAATGGCGTGATGGGCTGCATTGGGGCGAGCGTCCGCGACGACCGCAGCGAAACGTCGATGGGCCTCGTAACATCCCCGCGGATTACGGGCGATAGCAGCAGCCGTCGCCCACGCTTCGATGTCGATTTCATCCCACAAACCTCCAGGACCTCGAAAGGGCCGAATCCCAGAAGCCACCGAAATCCCCGCGCCAGTCAAAATCGTGAGCCGCGCATTGGGCTCGAGGTCGAGTTTCTCGATCATTTGCCCAGACTACACACAAACTGAGTCGACGGAATACGAAAAATATCCACTTTGGTCCTGCCCGCGTTCAAATCTTCTTTTCGTCGCCCAGCATGACCGCGTGTGTCGCCATGGAACGAATGATGCGCAGGTGTTCATCAAAAACAAATGTTTCGCAACAAAACTTGCGCCCATGGCTGTGATAATGAATCGAAATGGTATCCGCACCGGCAAACACTCCCAACAATTCGAAATGCAGCGGGGGCTGAGCGGCAAGCCCGGCGCTCCAATACGGCCGGATGGCGTCTTTGCCTTTTAATCGGCCGCTGGGCGAAAAACCGCGCTCGCGAATGTATGGCGACGAGAACTCGAAATCGTCGGCATAATGCGAGAAAATGCGTTCGAGATCAGCGGCGTTCCAGGCGGCGATCCATTCATGAGCGAAGTCCTGAACGAACGAGGGGTTCATGGGTCGGTCTTATCAAGATAAACACCACATTGCCATCCCAAATGCAGCCATGT
>DAOMZH010000550.1:0-7414 GCA_035437985.1 Polyangium sp. (in: bacteria)
GTGTCGCGCGGTGAAATATTTGCCCGCGCCGCCTTGGTTGCGAAATGCTACTTCAACGTAGGGACCGAATGCGCTTGCATCCGGGTTACCGTCGGCCTTCGGATTGCCAGGCAAGTCCGACAGACCACCCGCCCACCCATTGAGTGCTCCGATCCAACGCATCGAGGCCAAGGTGTTGTCGCTCTTTCTCACGACGCCAATGGCATAACGCGTTTTCGTAATTGCCACGGCAGGCTGTGTTGTTGACGCTGTGGCGATCACGTGGTTTCCGCCAGTCCATGACGTACCATTGAATATGCCAAACTGCACGTTGTACGGACTCGCTGAGCCTTGCGTCGTGATCGCAATGAGCGTCGGGCAAATCTGGCAATTGTTGCCGCCGCAATCGATTGCGGTTTCACCGTTGCCAGCGTCGAGCATTCCGTTGTTGCACAACGCATTCACACACAAACCGCGGTTGCAGTTGTTACTGCCGCAATCGCCGTTCCCGATGCAGGCTTTGCCATTAGCGCATTTCGTCGTGCACGAGCCGCCGCAATCGATGTCGGTTTCGGTGCCATTCATGGCGCCGTCCGTACACGTCGAACTGATGCAGACGCCGCCCGAGCAATCGCCCGATGCGCAATCGTTTCCGGTATTGCAGTACTTCGTCAAACCGCATTTCGTCGGGCAAGATCCACCGCAATCGATATCGCCTTCGCCGCCATTTTTTACGGTATCGCTGCAAGTCGGAGCTTGACACGTCGTCGAGCATACGCCCGACACGCATTGGTTTGGCGCCGTGCAGGTTTGTCCGTCAGCCCTGCGGCAAACGCCGCTGCCATTACATGTCGACGGACATACGGGATTCGAGTCAGTTTGTCCGTCTAAAATGTTCACGCACGACCCAGCAGAGCCAGACACATTGCACGACTGGCATTCGCCTGTGCACGACGTACTGCAACAAACGCCGTCGAAGCAATAGGTACTCGAGCATTCGCCATTCCCGGCACAGGTTTGACCATTGGGTTTGAGCGCGACGCAGCCGCCCATGCCGTTGCAGGTCATCGAACCCGTGCAGGAATCGGCGTCTTGCAATCCCACATCGACGTTCTGACAACTACCCGCGAGCATGAGGTTCTTGTTGCAGGTTTGACATGTTCCGCACATTGCGGCCGAGCAGCAGACGCCGTCGACGCAGAAGGTGGATGCACATTGGGCGCCCGTCATACAGGACGCACCATTGGCTGCTTTGCAAGCGCCTGCGCCATCACAAGCCTGCGAGCCCATGCACGTGGTCATGGCATTCGTGTCTTGCCCGCCCGCAGGAATGTTCGAGCACGTTCCCAAGCTTCCCATGACGTTACAGGCTTGACATTGTGTCGTGCAGGCATTGTCGCAACAAACGCCGTCAGCGCAAACTCCGCTCAAGCAGCCCGTTCCTCCACCGGAGCACGTTCGACCATTTTCAAATTTGCAGAAACCATTGCCATCGCAGGATTGGATGCTCCCGATGCATGTGTCGACATCGTCCTGGTTTTGCGGGACGTTCGTGCACGCTCCCATGCTTCCGGCGAGATTGCACGCTTTGCAGGTGCCGGTGCATGCCGTGCCGCAACAAACGTTGTCGGCACAGTTGTTCGAAGCGCAATCCGCGGCCATCGCGCAGGCTTGACCATTGCCTCGTTTGCAAAGACCACTGCCGTTGCACACGTCCGTTCCGCCGCAAACCGGATTCGTATCCGTTTCGTTAAGCGGAATATTCACGCACAGCCCGGCGAATCCCATCAGACCGCAGGATTTGCACAATTCCGTGCACGCTGACTCGCAACAATATCCGTCGACGCAAAAATCACTCGAACACTCGCTGGTACCGCCACACGTTTGTCCCGTCGCTTTCTTCGCGACGCATTGATTTGCGCCATCGCAATAGAAATTCACTTGGCAATCTGCATCGAGCAAACACGTGGTCGGGCAGGACGCACCATTGACGCAGACATACGCACCACAATCCTGCGACAAACCCACTTTGCACGCCCCATTGCCGTCGCAAACGCGATTCACGTTCAACGTCGTGGCATCCGCGCATTCTTCGTCTGCGCATTCCTCGTCGGGATCGCCGTCGATTGCAATGAGACCGCACGTTCCGTCAGCGCCCGCTCCCTTTTTCGCGGCTGTACACGCATGACACTCGCCCACGCACTCGTTGTCGCAACAAACCCCGTCCACACAAAAAGTGCTCGCACATTCGACACCTTGTGCGCATACGGTGCCAATTTCCTTCATCTCGCATGTGCCCGCGACGCAATGCTTCGTCACGCAATCAGCGTCGATCAGACATTGTTTGCCTAACGGGCAGACCGCGCATTGCGTCCCACCGCAATTCAGATCCGTCTCATTCCCGTTTTGCACATCATCCAAGCAAGTCGGCGCTTGACACACCATATCTTTGCACACGCTGCTTTGACAATCGTCATTGATCGCGCATTTTTCGAGGTTCATACAACTTGGACAAACCACACCCCCGCAGTCGACGCCCGTCTCCACGCCATTGGTGACCATGTCCGAACACGTTGCCTCTTGACACACGTCGTTCATGCACGACGAGGTTTGGCAATCCGTTTCTTTGTTGCACGGCAATCCAACAGCGCACGGCGCACAACTTCCCCCACAATCTTCACCACTCTCGTCCCCATTCTTCACCCCATCGCCACACGATGCTTTCAAGCATAGGTCATTACAAAGTTGACTTTGGCAATCTGCAGAAACTTCGCATCTTTTCCCATTGCCACACGGACCACACGTCAATCCCCCACAATCGACATCGGTTTCCGTGCCATTTCTTATCTTGTCGGTACATGAAGAACCACTGGCACCGCCACCTCCCGTACCACCGCCAGCGCCACCGGTGCCCACGTCGAGCACTGGTTCCTCATCGAATCCGAGCACTTGCGCACAGCCCTGAGCGACCAACAACGCGCCAAGAAAAAACCCGCCTACCAAATGAATACGCGTTTTCATCAAAAACCCCCTTTTACTGCGAACGACACTCCATTCGGTCCGAGATCCAAAACACTGCTCACTTTAGCGGTCTTCGTGGCATCCCGATCCTTGGGACGTTTGTCCAGCCATAACAAAATCATCCCGGTTGCCGCCCCCGCGACACCCACCCCGAGCGCCACCGTCGCTCCATTTGCCAACGAACGTCCGTCACGCCAAACCTCGATATCGCCCGGCTTGTGACACGTGCCCTGCGGACACGCTTCGTCAGCGAGTGCCTTTTTTTGTAACGACAAACCACCTAGTACGGCCCACGTTACGAGCCCCACACCTCCCGCCCCAAACGAAATGAAGCTACCTGTACGCAACGCACTGGTCGAAGGGATTACAGGGGGCGGCAGGGGCGGCGGCGGCGGTGCGGGTGGTGGCGGTGCAGCTTCCACTTTTGCCGGTTCAGCCTCCAGCACAGGAACTTTGACCTCCAACGTTTCTCGTTCCTTGATCGTGACGGTCGTCGACCATGTTTTGAGCCCCAACGAACGCGCCACAACCACGTGTTCACCTGGATCGACCGGCAATGCGACCCCTAACGTCGCCGCCCCAATCACGACGCCATCGCGAATGAGTTCAACCGTTTTGGTGTCCGCACCATCCATGATCACCGTGAGCTTCGGCAACCTTGGCGCCAGCGCATCCGCCCGACTTTTCGCTAGCGCCTCGCGATCCTTCCGCTTGGCTTGCTGGGCTGCCGGAATGATTTCCGTGAACAATGCCCATGCAGCAGCGAGTTTTCCTTCACGCTCGTAACAATCTGCAATCGAAAGCTTCGTTCCCATGCCCGGATCGAGCCGATCCGACTCGACGAATTTTGCGCACGCCTCGCTCACCCGTCCATCGCCGATGAGCCGCTGGGCCTCTTGAAAGAGAACCTCGGCAATCGCCGCATTATCCGGAGCTTGGCCAAACGAAATGGCTGGCTCGACGAGTGGTACCGATGTCGCTGCGAGCAACACCAAGAAGCGTTTCATTTTCGCCCTCCAGTATCCAAAATCGAATTTCTCGAGGCCGGCATTGACGTTGAAGACCCACTCGGATTTCCCGGCACATTCCCGGAGGGCCTTGGTTTGGGTTGAGTTGTCGGTAGGGCCACAACACTCACTGCAGCGGGCACCAGAGGCGTCGAAGTAGGCATTACCGATTCCGCCGCTTTCGCCGTCTCTACGGGCACTACTTTGGGCGTCTCGGTAGTCGTAACCGCGCTGCTTGGAGTGGGGGGCGGTACCGGCGCGACCTTCGCCTCGCCTCCACTCCCGTTTCTCGTGCCAAACACCACCATTGCTACGGCCACCAAACCCACAACCGCCAAGCCCATCACCATCATCGGCACCGCGTCCCGACGTTTCGGCCGCTTTTTCGATGGGTTTGTCGTCGCCGTCTCGACCTGCGGCGCCCACGGCATCGATGCCTCGGACGCACCCCTCGGCCCGCTCGCCGACAAACCATACCCACTCGCATGCGTACCCGGATCCGCAGGCGCATCCTCCGCAGGTGGCTGCGTCGAGTCCAACATCACCGTTCCCTGCGGCCCGGACGAACTCGTCGGCGCTGGCCCCGAGCCGCTCTGCCGAGGGTCGGTTTGTCCAGGCGAGGTTTGTCCACTCGCTACCGCGTCGGGAGTCGTCGTCCCTCCCGATTCCTTTGGTACGCCTGGTATTTCTACGCCCAGCGCTTGCGCCAATCCCTTGATCGCCACTGTCGCCTTGAAAAAGCGCTGTTCCGGGTTTGGCGATGTGGCCTGGCCAAACCACTCGTCGAATGCTGCGGGCAGCTTCACCCCTCGGCGGAATGCTCTCACCGTCGGCGGCTCTGGCGGACCCTGCATCACGACGACCGCAAATGCATACGCATTCTCCTCCGTCGCTTGCTCCTCCGCCCAATACGACGCCCCCACGAGCATTGCATAGGCCATCATCCCCAATGCATGAATATCCGTTGCCGGCGAGACCTTCGATTTCGACTTGAATTGTTCGGGCGCCATATACAGCGGCGTCCCCATCGCCCGCGTCACATTCGCTTGCGTACCGCCTTCGGCCATTAGCTTCGCAATACCAAAATCGAGCACCTTGATTTTGGAAGGACCATCGTCGTCTTCACATAAAAACAAATTGTCCGGTTTCAAATCCCGATGAACGATGTTGGCTTTGTGTGTCTTGTCGAGCGCCAAGGCCGTTTGCCAAAGGTACCCGACACATTCTTGGAACCCAAACTTTCCTACGCGTCGCAGCCGCTTTCCCAGCTCTTCACCCTTCAAGAGTTCCATCACGAGAAAAGGCATCTTCGTCGCCTCATCAACGCCCGCATCGAACACGTCTACGATGTACGCGCTTTCGACCTGCCCGGCGATCCGCGCTTCCGCCTGGAATCGCTTGCGAAAATCGTCGCTTTGCTCGAGGTGCGGATGCATCACCTTGAGCGCCCGGCGACGAGCCGTTTCCACGTGCAGAACCTCGTACACCGCGCCCATTCCGCCGGCAGCGATATTACGTATGATCTTGTAGCGGCCCGCAAAAATCGAGCCTTCCGCTAGCGTCACCACGGACATGAAGCCACCTCGTGAATCACGATGGTCAAGACGAACAAGTTGGAGTCATCAAGCTATGACAAACTTGGAAGAAGGTGCAAGTGTTTGTTTGGGACACACCTCGCCCCGTAAAACCCTCCCAAGCCCCGACGCACCCCGGCCCGCAAAAAACGCCGCTTCACGCGTTCATGACGAGCTTGACCGGGAAAGGCGCACGACCAAGCCGACCATCGCCGCGTTTGTCAGTCGTTCCGTGCGTTTGTCACTTTGCTTGACAACACGTTCAAGATGTGCATCGAACGCCTTTTTGCAGCCCCGTCCATGCCAATGGTTTGGCAATCAAAGGTGCGCCCAGAAAAACGAACCTCGTCAAGGTCATTTTGTGTATTGCGTGATTGGCGCACGTCGCGTTCCAAAATTCACGCCGGAATCGTTATGACAAACTTGGCCCCGCCTTCCGCAGGTGATTCGAGCACCAACGAGCCCGCGTGACCACGGACGATGATATCGTAGCTCAGCGACAAACCCAATCCCGTTCCTTCGCCCGGTGGCTTTGTCGTGAAAAACGGCTCGAAGATCCGCTCGCGGATCCCCGCCGGAACCCCCGGGCCATTATCGATGATCGCAATACACACATCCGACTTTTCGCGCCACGTTCGCACTTCGACGACTGGCGACTTCGTGCGACCCGCGCGAAACGCATCGAATGCATTGTTCAACAAGTTATTCAATACGCGACCAATCTCCTGCGGCAAAATCGACATCGCTCCAACATCCGACCCATACTTGCGAACGAATGCGACTTCCTTGTCGGCATCCCGAGAACGCGCGGCTTGTTGCGCTAGGGCCAAGTATTGCTCGACCAAAGGATTGATCTCCGTCGCTTCCACCGTTTTGCTTTTCGTGCCGCCTCCATGCTCGGACATGCTGCGTACGATACCTTCGGCGCGTTGACCGTGTTCGCGGATTTTCTCCGAGTTCAACCGAAGATAATCGAAAAGATCCGCCAATTCGGTCGCCGGTACAGCCGGGTTTTCGTGGATACTCGCATCGACCTCTTTGACGATGTCGATATTGGCGGCAGCAAAATTATTGATGAAATTGAGCGGATTGCGGATTTCATGGGAAATGCCCGCCGCAAGCATACCCAGCGACGCCATTTTCTCCGCCTGCACCAATTGCCGCTGCGTCGTCGTCAAGCGTTGCAACGTCGCCTCCAAGTCATCATTTTTCTTTTTGAGTTCCGCCGTGCGCTCCTGCACGCGACGTTCCAAATCCGCGTAATGAATGGCATTTTCAATCGAAATCGCCGTTTGCGACGACAAGAGCCGCACCACTTCCAGCCTGTCCGGCGTGAAAGCTCCAGCTGCAAGATTGTTTTCGATGTAAATCACGCCCAGCAGTTTGCCCTGACTCAACAGCGGTGTACACAAGACCGACCTAGGACGGCGATCACGCACTTGCGGATTGTGCGCATATGCGCCTTCACGCGAGGCTTCGACCAAAATCACGTTTTCGCTCGTTCGCGCCACGTATTGGACAATAGCCTCGACGACGAATGGATATTCACCCACCGGCACCGATGGCAATACCCGTGTCGTCACTGATTGCGAACGGTGTTCGGTATCGATCTCCGCTTCGATTTCCACGCGCAGCGATTGGCCCTGCATCAAAAGAAGTGCCCCACGCTCCGCATCTGCGTTTTCGACGACAATCGCCATGAGCTTGGTCATGAGCCGTTCGAGCACGATTTCACTAGAAATCGTCAAAGAAGCCTTGAGTACGCTCGTGATATCGACGATCGCCGCGCGATCTGGATTCGAGGACGAACTTTCCGACAAACCACGGGTGACA
>DAOMZH010000551.1:0-7414 GCA_035437985.1 Polyangium sp. (in: bacteria)
GCCACTGCCTTCCACCACACGGAAAATGCCGTGGGCAAAATTGCCACTGCCTTCCGCCACACGGAAAATGCCAGGGGCAAAATTGCCACTGCCTTCCGCCACACGGAAAATGCCGGTGGCAAAATTGGAACTACATGCCGCCATACAGTTTCCGAAGGTCTGAATTTTCGTGAAGTGATCTATCTCTCTCAAAGGATGTTGAACAGTGTTTCACGGTGGATCGCGATAACCCTCCCGGGGCGGACAAACCCCGATTTCGCTGGCAATCTCGGTTCAAGAAAGCTGACTTTGACCGCTCGATCATTACCGTGAAGGTGGCATCTTGCCCATTTTGCGTTGCAGTGACCGTCTATGCATCCTGAGGCGCCGCGCAGCTTCGGATACATTGCCGCCGCAATCCGTCAGGACCCGGTTCAAGTATTCCCACTCGACGCGGTCAAGCGAGGGTATATCGTCAGACGAATGCTCGGATGTGGCAGCACCCAATAAGGCGCGCGCGCAAACATTCGCATGCACCGGTTTGGTCAGGTAGTCAAAAGCGCCGGCCCGCATTGCTTCCACGGCATTGCCGATGCTGCCGTACCCAGTCAGGACGACGATGCGCGTACCTTCGTCGATCGCCCGAAGCGCCCGCACGAGTTCAATGCCACTTCCTCCAGGCATACGCACGTCGACCAACGCATATTCGAATACCTTGTCCTTTGCAAGGTCCAAGGCTGGTCCCATTCCAGCCGCAAGAGACACCGCAAATCCGCGGCGTTCGAGAGCTCCACCGATTGCCGTACGAAATGCCTCGTCATCGTCGACGACGAGCAGCGTGGGGCCACCACAATCCGTATTCATGAACGTTGCTCCAGAAGCCGCATGACGATGCGCGTTCCTTGTTTTGCACCCGGCGTAATTTCGAGTTTTCCCCCTGCATCTTCCACAGTTCGTCGCACGAGCCATAACCCGAGACCCATGCCTTCTCCAGGTTCTTTCGTCGTCACGAACGGCTCACCAAGACGATTGCGTAGGTCCATCGGAATGCCGATCCCCGCATCTTCCACGGCAATGAAAGGCCCTCGTTCATCGGAGTCGACCTGGACGGTCATAGGTTCGGTGGTTGCAATCGCGCGGCTGGCGAACCAGGCATTGTCGAGCAATGCGCTCACCGCTGCTTCGACATCGGCCGCTCCAAGCGGCACGTGGATGCTTTCCACGTCGCTCATTTTCGTGTGTACGAGCGCGTCTGGGTGTGCAGCGCGCCAAGCAGCCACGGCGCGGAGCACCGTGGGTTTCATCTCGGATGGCGCGCTTGGCGCCCGATTTCTGGCGCCTGCTTGAAGTCGCGTAATGACCTCGCGGCATCGCTCGACCTGCGTACTTATCCCTTTTGCGTATTGCTTGACGAACCGCGGATCCTCGTGGTCCTCGAGTTCGTAGGCGAGCACCGCAATCGTTCCCAGCGGTGTATTGAGTTCGTGCGCAGTTCCCGCGGCGAGCGTCGCGAGTGCCCGAAACCTCATGTTCTCCTCGGCTTCTCGACGAAGCCGGGCAATTTCGTAACCTCGCGCCTCGAGCGCGCTCCGCACACGCGTGACGAACATGGCAATGATTCCCGCGGATAATGCAAAAGCAAACCACATTCCGTAAAGATGTGTCGAGAACGCACCATTGGACGGATGATTGGGACAACAAGCGCCCGAGGGCATCGCAAAAAGCGCGAGAAACAAGCAGGCCGCGAGCGTGGAGAGCGCAATCGTCGAGCCACGCGGCAGAATTGCCGCGGCAAGCGCAATATGCACCAAGAACAGCGCGCTCCATGGATTCGCGGCTCCACCCGACGCCGCGAGTACCGCGAAGACCCCAATCAAGTCGAGCGCGAGACTGGCCGTAAGCGCGCGCGGCGGCATTCGCTGGGCTTTCGCTCGGGCCGCAAGGACGACGTTGCTCGTGATCACCAGCGCCATCGCCGGCAATGCAATCACGTAATGAACGTGAAAGCCGAGCACGCGTTCGCTCAGCGGAAGCGTTGCGAGCAAAAGCGCTCCGACAACAAAGCGCAGTCCTGTGAGGCCACGCTGAACGAGATGCAAATCGCCATCTTTCTCTGAATCAACTGCTTCTCGCGCAAGTTCGAGTGGTCTGGTCACGAGCGTTCCCATCTTGGCGGTCGAGATTAGCAGCCAATCGTCAGGCCGTGGTGCGACCTATCGTCGCAGGCACACTGCGTCAACGTGACTCATTGACGAAGCCAACCCGCGGAACCATAGCAAGGGCGTTCCAATGCGCTGCTCGTTCCTTTGTCTGTGTTTTTCCTGCGCCACCTTGCTTTTTAGTCCTCAGGAGGCAAGTGCAGGATCTTGTTGTGGAAGTGGGCATGGGCTCGGGCAGCGCCTGGCCCGAGACGAGCACGCAGCACTCACGTTATCGTTGCGTTTCGCCGATCGTTTCGGCTCATACGATCTGACGAGTCGGCTTTTGAACATGCCGCCCGGCGCTTTCGATGGGGAAGGACGCGCCGAGTTTGCCGGCGTAATTGCTCCAATGCCGCGACTTCAGCTTGGCGTCGTTGTACCGTTTGTCGTGAATGTTCGACAATTTCCGCTCGATTCGGCAATCGGTGGAGGGTTCGGCGACATCACAGCTTCCTCACGTTTCGACGTTATTCCACTCACGACATCGAATGCTTGGCCGGCCATCGCGATCACAGCGGCACTCACGTTTCCCACAGGTCGCTCCGCGTCGGACGCGACTGACGCCCTCGCGGCCGATGCCACGGGCCTCGGCGTGGTGGAATTTCGCCCCGGAATCTTTATTGAAAAATCGTTTTCTGGTCGGGCAAGCGCCGTTTTTGCGTCATCGCTGGGCCTTCGGGGACCAGGGACCGATTCCCAAGGTCAGCCCGTGCAACTCGCGCCCAGGCTGCGCATGATTGCGGCTGCGGGGCCGGTCTTCGATATGGGTTTGTCTTTTTCGGCGGGACTCATCCATGAATACGAAGAGGCGCCTTCCATTGGGGGCATCGCTGCGCCCGACGCCAATCGCCGACGAACAGCGGCACTCCTGTTCGTCGGGTACGATATTTCCAAACACCTCACGCTTCTCGGTTCATTCGATGTGGACCTGCCCATGCGGTTCGTCGGCAAGAACGAGCCGGCTGCGATGTCCGTTTCGATCGGTTTGCGCCGATCTTTTTCCGTGGAGAACTGAATTCATGAAATCGCTACGCTCGTGGTTCCTCGGGTTGTCGCTGATCACCCCTCTGCTCGCTGGCTGCGGCTCGGCTCCGGATGTGGATGCGCATCGTAATGCCGTGGGCCAATTCGGCACGTTACGTTTCGAGATCGACGCCGACAAACCTTTGTCGCAAGGCTCCAATGATTTGCGGATCTCGATTCACGATGCAACTGCGGACGAACCATTCACCGGTGCCGCAGTTGACCTTTCCGCCATCATGCCCGCAATGGCTCACGACGCGCCCAATGCCGCGACCGACGAAGTTGGAGACGGCACCTACCTCGCTCGTGATGTATCGTTATCGATGCCGGGCAGGTGGGAGATCCACGTGCAAGCATCCCGGTCGGACGCAACCGACGAGGTTCGGTTCGTGTACGATATTCCCTGAGAGCGTGTTCACCTGGCTGCGTCGTCGGTACGTTTGACCATTTACGATCTTGAACCGACGCCGTCGATATCCAGACGACGAGAACGAGGGCCATGACGTCCACGAGCAAATGGCGCTTTCGTCCAAAATGATGCCCCTCAACCACTTCGACACACATTTCTTGAACTGCCGCGGGTGCACGTGTACGCTGTCCTGATAAGGACGGACAAACATGCACCTTCGGCCCCTTCCCTTCGCCCTTCCCCTCGTGCTCGCCGCAATGACCGCAGCGCCTTTGGCCCAAGCGTTTTGTGGGTTTTACGTGAGTGGAGCCGATGCCAAACTCTTCAACAACGCCACGGTGGTCGTGCTCATGCGCGAAGGCACGCGCACCGTGCTTTCGATGCAAAACAATTACCAAGGTCCGACCGACGATTTCGCGATGGTGGTGCCCGTCCCCGTCGTTTTGAATAAAGACAACGTCAAGACGCTTCCGAACGACATCTTTGCCCGCGTGGATCGTTTGACCGCCCCACGGCTCGTCGAATATTGGGAGCAAGACCCGTGTACTTCGCCGGATCCGACGCGACCACAACTGGTCCGCATCTCCGAAAAGGAAATCGTGATCCTGGACCCGAAAGCCGCGGCGGCGCAATTTGGGGTCAAGGTCGAAGCGCGTTTTACTGCCGGCGAATATGATATCGCGATCTTGAGCGCCAAAAATTCGCTCGGCCTCGAAGCTTATTTGCATGCCGAAAAGTACAAGATACCCTCGGGGGCGGCCCAATACCTTCGCCCCTATGTGGCCCAAGGCAGCAAGTTTTTCGTGGCCAAAGTCGATTCCAAAAAAGTCAAATTCCAAAATGGTCAAGCGCAACTTTCGCCCCTGCGATTTCATTACGACAGCGAAACATTCAGTTTGCCCGTGCGCCTCGGGCTCATCAATTCTGCGGGCACCCAAGATTTGATCGTGGTCACCTTGGGGAAGATGCAATACGAGGCGGCGAATTATCCCAACACCATGATCCCGACGAACCTGCGGGTCAATGAATCCGTGAAATCATCGTTTGGGGCATTTTACACGGCACTTTTCGATAAAACCCTGGAGGATCATCCGCGCTCCATCGTGACCGAATATGCTTGGAGCGCCGGTTCGTGTGATCCCTGTCCCGAACCACCTTTGAAAATCGAAGACTTGAGCACGCTCGGGATGGATGTTTTGCCGTCGACGAAAGTGGGAGAAAAAGTGCTTCCGCAGGCGGCTGGGCGTTTTACGATTACTCGTTTGCACGCGCGGTACGAGGCAAGTTCACTAGGCGAAGACCTGGTTTTTCGGGAATCGAAAGGCGCTTCGGGGGGAACCGGGGTTCCGAAACCGGATGGAACGATGCAGGAGGGAGCAGTGTTTGGATATGGAGTCTCATTTCAAGGTCGGTACGTGATTTTGCATTCGTGGACGGGACCCGTGGCTTGCAAAGAGCCGCATCGCGGATTTTGGGGTGGTCCGCTCAAATCAGGTGCCGTCGCCCCGACCGTCGCGACAAATACGGCATTCGTCCCGCGCGGCGCAACGCTGGCATCGTTTTGGGATACTACGCCCGCGGGCGCGTCCATCACGTTAGCGCCGGTTTCGTCCGCAAGCTCGGAACCACCCAAGCCTGCACCGAGTTTGGCAGAGCAAACCAATCCTCCGATGCAATCAACACCCGAACCGCGGACACCTCCAGCTTCGGGTGGATGTGCCAGCTGTGCGGTTGGCGAGGACCAGAATGGGTTTGGCGCGGCGCTTGGGGTGCTGGTCGCCAGTTTGGCGGGGCTGTGGCGAAGGCGGAAGAGAACTGCGTAGAACGAGAATAAATTCGTCCTTCCAAACTTATTTACGTGCGACGCCGACGTCCGAGTAATCCGGCAAATGTGGCGAGCGAAAGCAGGGACAAACCAAGCGGACCGTTGGACGAACCGGGGACTGTGCAACCGCAGTCGGAGTCGTCAGGAGTACCGGTGGTCGGATTGCCACCGCTTCCGCCTGTACCTGTCGCTTGGCTCATTGCAAAGTCCAATTCGCGGTATGCGCCAAGATTGCCATTTGTATTGACGATCATGACATAGGCGTTTTTCGCTCCAGGCGTAATATCGACTTTGGCCGTATAAGTCCTCCAGCCATTGGCGTCTTGATCGAGGCTTTGCGTCGGGGCGACTTTGCGGACGTCGGGGGTCGTGGCGAGTGGCGACAAGGTGAATTCAATGGGTTCGTCACCGCTGCGCACGATCACGTGAGGAGCAAATCCGCCTGACTGTCCGCCACCAAGAAAAGTCACGGTGATTGTAGCAGTGTTTTCGGGAAGTGGCACATGGACCTGCATCAGCCCTGGCGCATAACCGAGTTTGCTATTGCCGAGGTTTGCCGTGATTGTGCCAAAGGCGTACCACACGTCGGTAAAGCCTGGTGCGATCGCCGTACCGTACATAGGTTTGCCGGCGTATTCGAGAATGCGTGCGCACTCGGGCAAAACGCCGCGGTTCGTAAATGCGTCCGTGAGTTGCGTGGCCACGGGCGTGCCGAGGGTCGGGCTGATCTTGACTTGTTCGACGATGAGGTTGGCGAGGTCTTCGTATCCGAGGTCGCCCGAGGGGGCTGCTTTCAGGGCGCTGAAGACGGCGAGGTCGAGATCAGGTTGAAGGTCGGCGGCCAATTTCGAGCGCAGGTCCCACAAACCTCCTGAGAAAAGCGTGGAATCCTGATGTTCATTGCCACCAATTGCGGAAGGACAGGCATCAGGATCGGTGAGCGTTCGAAATGCTGGTTCTGTGGTTTCGACATCCTGGCTGGCGTATTCACCAATCGCAGGATCGCCCGTGATCGCAGCCGCAAAATAATCGGCAATGCCTTCGTCCATTGCAAAGGGGGCAAGGCTGATGCCGTATTTGTCATGGTGCGCGGTGCGAACCAATTCGATGGTCGCATAGTTGACTGCGTGCGTGAATTCGTGGTAGATGACGTCGGCATCATAGGCGTAATCCTTCAAGGGGCCCTGACCGAACACGAGCGTTACCCCCTGAACTCCGTAGAGCGATAAGCCGTTGGGCGTAAAAAATGCATTTTGGAATGGCGCGAGGGGGATGTTCACGTCACTCGCCGCTGCCGGATCATTAGGTTCCATGAGGTTTGCAATCACGTTGACCGGTGCGACCTGGACTTTGAACGTCGGCTCGAAACCCCGGAAGTAATCGTAGGCGACGCGAGTATGGTAATACAGGTGGAGTTCGGCAAAAGGATCCTCGGGTTTGTCGTCCGCGGCGGGTTGGTCACCGAAATCGAGCGAGACCGGATCGGCTACCGCGGTTTGTTGCAAGTCGCAAATGTGCACGCTGTCGGACGTACCAGGAACGGGCGTGAGCATTTTCGTATCGATGCAATTTTGAGCCGTGACAAACTCGTCCGTGAGCGTGGTGGCGCCTTCGGGCAACGGCAAGGTGACGGTTGTGAGCATGGGCGACTTGACGGGATTGGAAGGATAAACGTTGGCTTGGTGCACGGAGCGAGCAGCATTGTAATGCGCGAGGATGGTGCCGGTTTTCGCGTCGACCACCGTAACTGGGGCATAGGGCAAACCCCTGGAAGGCGTCGAGAACCGCCACGCAAGACGGTCGGCACCGTCGGCAGGCCAAATGACGAGCTGCGCGGTTTTCGGATCGGCAAAGGGATCGAGGTGTTGATGCACGGTCGCGGCAGCACTGGGCGCGTCAACGGAGGGGGCGACGTCAGAAGGAAGGTCGTTGGCAAATTTCGCGGCAAGGATGTGGGCTACGCCGTTGGAATCAAAC
>DAOMZH010000552.1:0-7411 GCA_035437985.1 Polyangium sp. (in: bacteria)
GGGGAAAACGCGATTGTCTCGGCGGAAGACTTGGTCAAAATGAATGCGGAACAAGTTCACATCGGTTGATTTGGAGGCGCGACATGTTTGCAAATACTCAAATGGGTGGCGTCAATTTTGGTTTTCCGGACGTCTGTTTGACTCCGGCTCCGCCAGCTCCGGCGCCCGTCCCCATTCCGTATCCGAATGTTGCAGCTGGTCCCATGGGCGTTCCCGCTGCATACAATGTACTCATGGGTTATGCGCCCGCGCATAACATGGGTACGACCATTCCGCTTTCCAATGGCGACAATCCTGGATTGGCAACGGGCGTAGCTTCCGCGACGGTCATGGGACCGACGCGCCATATAACCGCTGCATTCACGGTCCTCGTCAATGGTATGCCCTTGACCCGACTCACGAGCGTCTCCATTCAAAACAATACGAATTGTCCGGGAATGCGTGTTGCCCCGAGCCAAGTGCAAGTCCTCGTGCTTTCCGCTTGATTTTTCGAGGGCGAGCAAATTCATCATCGGCTGACGCTCATCAATGCGCGATTTGCTCATCGATGCAATCGCCGACGTAATTTGCCCCAGTAAAAATCCGACCCTTCGACCACGGTTTTTGCAGAAAATACATCGACTCTCATTCCCGCCCGAAGCCAATCACGATATTCTGGCCCGTGGAGGTACTCGTCCATGTCCCGACTTCGCTTTGCTTTGGCTCTGCTCCCGCTTTTGGCGCTGCATTGTGGTTCCCCAGAAACACCACCTGGAAGCACCGGAGGCAATCCGTTGCCGCCTTGTACCGATTGCACGCCAGCGGGCGATTTGGCGTTCGTCGTGGCCACATTGAATGGCGCGACCTTGTGGACCGCGTCGCCCATGGACAAGGTCTTGCGCGAAGCATCGGTACCGACCCGTACTGGTGATACGATTCGAATCTCGGCCGCAAAAAATGAATTCGAGCCATTTCAACTCATAGTTCGTCCGGACGCATCAGCGACCGTGAACATGACGATGAGCTCGTTTACCGGACCAGGAACCATCGACGATGTTCGTATTCAGCGCGTCGGTTACGTCAAAATCACCGAACCCTCCGATCCATCGGCCATTGTTTCGCCCTATATGCCCGATCCTCTGCATCCGGCAAAGTTTGGCACGAGCCAAGACATTTCGGCCAATGAAAATCAACCCTTTTGGATTACCGTGCGTGTCCCGGCTGGCGCGGCGGCTGGTGATTATACTGCAAAACTGACGGTGACCGTAGGTAGTGAAACGACCGAAGTCCCGATTGTGCTTCATGTCTACAACTTCGAGCTGCCCCAGAAAATTGGTTTCGATGGTAATTGGAATTCCAGCTTCGAGGCCCTCGGCGGTGGAGAAAGTCTGGATAAAGTTCGACAATTGAAGGATTTCTTTTATGAGCATCGGCTGGTGCCTTCCGGGGTCGCGTGGCCGGCAGGACTCAATTACAACGGCGGCATCGATTACGATTGCGTCACCGGAAAGTTTGTCGAAGTAAACAACCCCTACGACTTTTCGCAACTGGGTCCTGAATACATCGACGGTCAAGGTTGGAACGGGGTCGGTTTTCCCTCGTTCCAGATCATGCAATTCGTCAACAATTCCACGCCGCGACCCCAAACCTTTTGCGGCGTCGATCGCGGCCCCGATCATTTTGGAACGACTGGATACAATGCCGCATGGCAGAAACTTTTGTCCGCCATTGACGCCTATCTCGTCGCTCACAATTGGCAGGACAAGGGCTATTATTACGTGCAGAACGAACCTCAAGGGCCTGCTGATTATGACGTCGGCGCATTCTTGGCCAAACTCTCGAAGGAGGCAGCTCCCAATTTGCGCATCGTCGTCAGTGAAGAACCGAAGCCAGAAATCGCCGAGCACGCGTCGATTGGCACAGGATATTATGACCTCTGGTGGGCGGATCTGTCCCATTTCGCCCCGGATTATGCCGCCCAACGCCAAGCGCTCGGGGAAACCGTCTGGTGGTATTTCTTGTATGGCGATTTGCCGCCACATTTTAATCCGCTCACGATCGACCATCCCGGCATCGAAAGTCGCATTGCCCATTGGGCCGCATGGAAGTATCGCGTCCGAGGTTTTGCGTATTATTCGGTCACGGGGTGGGGGAGTGATCCGTATCAAAATCCCAAACCTCAAGGTACGAATCAAAATGGCGATGGGTTTCTCTTGTATCCCCCGGAAAATGGCGAAATCGTCAGCAGCATTCGGTGGGAATTGCTCCGGGAGGGCGTCGAAGATTTTGAATACCTCTTGCAAGCCGCAGGCGGAACCATGCCCCAGACACCTGCTGAAATGGCTGGCTGCGACGTTTCCGTCGCGAGCGCCGTTTCTTCCACGACCTCATATACGCGCGACTCCGCGGCGCTCGCCCATTTGCGTGACGAGCTCGGGCAATACTTGGAAGGCAAAGTCAATGGATGCCCGACGCTCACGTCCAAACCCGAAGGCGCCCATCCTCGAGCTGCTTATTACATCAATTTTCAGGATCCAATGGGCGAACCCTCAGCCAGTCCGCTCGTCGTCGATGGACACGAGTGGCTCAAAATTGGTTGGGAACCTTATGACGCCAAGAAGGGTCTGGGTTGGTCAGGGCCGTACATTGGGGATACGACCATCATGCTCTACCAATATTTGTCGGGAGCGTCCGTCAACGAATTGCAGAAGAGCATCATTTACAATGACTACGGGCGTACCGATACCTTCAATTGGGATATCGAACCAGGCAAATACGACGTCACCGTCTCGATTGGCTGGGACGGGAAAACGTACGAGAAAAACCGCGTCGTCGTCGAAGGTCAGGTGATTTTCGATTCCATCGCGACAACCCCCACCGAACCATACAAGACCGCAACAGCCACCGTCGACATAACGGACGGAAACGTCACGCTCGAGGTTGGCCAGACGAACGAATATACGATGCTAAATTGGATGAGCATCGTGCCCGTTCCTTGAACCACTACTTTTTTGCCGGGACCACGAAAAACTCTCCAAACATTTCCCGCCGCGCGACCCAGGGCGTTTGCTTTCCATTGGATGCTGCCCGTACGCGCTCGGTCACGTAATCCACCAATTCCCCGACCTCCGTCGCTCCACTTCGATCCTGATCCGGCGCGTCCCCCGTCAAGGCTTCGAGCAATGCGCTCGTGAATAAACCATGTCCTCCTGGCAATTCGCGCGACATTGGCGGCGGCTTTTGACCATCTGTCCACGCCAATTCCAATCCGCGACTCGCACTTCCCGATCCCGCCGGCGGCACTTCATAACTGAATTGCGAACCCCGAGCCGCTGAGAATACGAACACGCCGGCTCGATTACTCGCCGTCAATTGGCGGGCCAATTCTTCGTTTGGCGCGACAATTTCGGTGGTCAAATATCCTGAATGACAAGCATCGAGCATCATCAGGACCCGTCCGCGAACCGCCGACAGCTCGTTGTGAATCCGATCCCAACCAATTCCGTTGGCTTCCGCCGACGCGCGCGTGAACGAGGCCTGGTTTGTCATGAACACCATGCGTCCCTCCGCGAGTTTGGCCCCGTGTCCCGCGAAAAACACTACGCCAAGATCATCCGGTCGCATCGCCCGCAAGCTAGCGATAGCTTCCTCCACCGACTTCACCGTCACCTTCTCGTCGATCAGCGTCGTCGTGAAGACTTTCGCAAACGGCTTTTTCAAGCCGATTTGCTGCTGAAATGCTTCCACGACCGACCGCGCATCATCATCGGCGAATTCGAGCTGCTGATCAGGCGTCATGTTCGGGTAGCGACTCACTCCAATCGCGACCAAGTACAGATTGGGTTTTTCCGCGAGCGGCGACGTCGAGATCACATCGAGATTCTGCGTGTTGCTCGCTTGCCCCGCGGCATCGTACGCCACCAGGCCCACTCGGTTTTGTCCTGCATGCAGCGGGATCGTCATCGTCGCGGTGCCTTCCTTCGCGCACACCAATTTCTCGGCAACTGGTCGCCCGTCCACGAACGCTCGCACGCGATCCACACGCGAAGCACTCGTCGCCGCTGCCGACACCGTGAACGATCGATCAAGCGTACGCACCACGTTCTCTTGCGTGTTCGTGAGCGCCAATCGCGGAGGTCGAGACATCGAAACATTCGGCGGGGACGCTTCGCCCATCAAACGACGAGCAACGACGTCGGGTTTGTCAAAACGAGCGGCGAAGCGTTCGAAGGAAAAACCTTCGAGCGGCGACGCAAAGCTCCACGCCATCGCCCGTGCTCCATCGATGCTCGATCGATACGCACCATCAGGAGCAGCCGCGAGCCACTCGCCATTGGGTGTGGATACGACCGTTGCCGTGATTCCACCTCGGTCGTCGACAAACGACGTTGCTCCGCCATCGCCCCCGATGACGAACAGATCGCGCGTCGGATGCAAAGCGACCGCCGTGATGGTGTTGTCGAGGGCTGCGATCCGCGCTCGAACCGTCATCTTCGGCGCGTCGAGCACGACCGGTTTTGCTCCCCCGACGACCAACGTGTTGTTGCGCCACGCTACGGGACCGTATGTGTCCAAAGGAAATGTCCCCTTGAGTTTCCCGTTGGCTACATCGAAAACCAGCAGCTTGGATGCGTACACTTGCACGCCTTGCTTATTCGTTTCGAGACGTCTGGTCGACATTACGAGCGTCTTGCCGTCAGGCGAAAATGTCACCCATCGCGAATTATGGTCGAGCGCGCCGTCAGGCTGTTTCGTGCTGCCAAGAACCAGCGACTGCAGTGGCGTGACCCAAGCAACTGCACCTGTTCCAAGACGAACCAGCACGAGCTCACTCGTTCCTTCGAGGGCGAGCAGATCCCCTTGCGGCGACATCGCGACCTGTGTCGCTTCATGTTTGAAGTGTCCAATCGCGGTTCCCTTTGGCGGGAAAATCTGTCCATTTTGGCGCAGCCCATGTTCTGGGGTTGGTCCTGACAAGTCCCACTTATCGATGAAGACGTCATACGTCTCGTCGATGACCGGCATGCCGTTCGCCAACTTTTTCGTCGGCGACACTTTCCGTTCGATGCGCCGCGCTACGGTGATGACGTCCGAGGTCTTGGGGAGAAACTGCGTAAAACGCACGTCGTAACCCGACTTCGGGATCCACAACCGGCGTGTGCGACCCGTTGTTGCATCCCGGGCCCGCGCGACATGCGAACCGTTTGTCGAAACGAAAAGCTTTCCATTGGGCGCATAGTCCATGCTCACCATCCGCCCGTAGTCCCGCTCTTCGTCAGGTAGCGGCACCGCACGTGATCCATCGCGAAGATCCCACCGCCCAAGCTCGCCAATGGCCGAACCTGTGACGAGCTGATCCGCAGCGGGATTGAGCGCAATCGCGTCAATACCCGTAACATAACCTTCGATCGTGCGTAGCGGCCGCATCGTTTCCGCATCGCGAGCATCGATGAGCGTCGCCGTGTGGTTGCGATGGCCGCTGTAAGCAAACGCCACCGTCGATTCATCGACACTCGCCGCGATGAGATCCGCAAGCGGAGGATTCACAGCTGGGAGCGCGATTGGCGTTAGGTTTGGAAGGGAAAACGCGCTGACTTTTGCGCTGACGATGTCGGTCACCCACAGACGGCTTCCCGCAGCTGCCATGTCTTTGTATTTGCCCGGAAGCGTGACCGGTGGTGCGCCTCCTTGAATCGCGTGCTGCGTGATCACTCCAACCGAGGATCGAACAAGAACGCGATCGTGCGTGAACAAGAGGCTCGCAGGTACGTCGCCGAGGGTAGAATAGTTTGTAGTCAAACGATGTAGAACATTACCTTTGAGTGCGTCGACGATGACCACTTCTCCCGGTGATGCTACGGCGACGCGCTTGTTGTCCGCGTCGAAACGCACGTCGAGCGCCATGGGGGACTTCATCCCGAGCGGGACATCCAGCAGCTGCGTCTTCGTATCGATGTCGAACACCATGAGTTTGTCGACGGCGATTGCGAGCTTTTTGCCGTCGGAAGAAAGCTGAAATGAGCCGTATTGCGGCGTGATTGTCCGGACCGAATTGGGCTTGTCGAGATCGACGATGCGAATGGCCAGCCCTTCGGGCGTCCCGTCAGGGGCGTAATACGCGAGGCGTTTTCCATCGGCACTGAGAGACAAACCGCTGACGAACACGCCCGCTGTACCGAAGCGGTGCAAGAGAATGCCCGCGCGCAGATCCCAAACGCGTACGGTTCCGTCAAATCCCGAGGACGCCAAGGTGCGTCCGTCGGCACTCGTGATGATCCGCATGATTCCGCGCGGATGTCCATTTTGAAGGACAAACCTTGCCGTGGGATCGGGCACTGCAGGCGGCGCCTCGTCAGGACAAGATCCTGCGGACAAGTCGGCCATGGGTGCCTCGATATTCACGACCGGTTTGTCATTTGGTACGGAGACACTCGCTTCCCCATGGGGTGCTGGTGTTCGAATGGATTGCACCGTCACGGTGCATCCACTGCCAACGAGCAACGCGAGCAGGGCCTGAAAGCAAAAACGTTTCGCAGGACGAATCACGGTTCGCAGCATACGCCGGACCGTTCGTCCCGGTATCATTGAACGCCTGAGCGTCGCCTTCGTGCTGTCGGCTTTCGTCAATCCGTGATTCTCGTGCGCCCAAAACCTAGTTCAGGGAACGATCGAACAATATATGTAATGGGGAATGCGTATCGAACGGCATATGCAGGGAGCAGATATTCCAACAATGCGGAATTATTGCCCGCGCACGGCTTACTTTGCTCGCAGGACGTTGCGTCGTGTACTCTCGACACCGACCGGAATCATTTGGGACGCTCGTAGAATTTTTATGGAAGCGATTGCTCCTGGCGAAATCATTGCGAACAAATATCGAATCGAACGTGAAATTGGTCGCGGAGGGATGGGCGTCGTTTTTGCGGCACTACACGTCGATTTGGACCAAGAGGTCGCGGTCAAGATCCTCCATGAATATGCGGCATACGATCAAGCCGCGATCGCGCGATTGCTTCGCGAAGCTCGGGCAGCGGCAAAAATTCCTAGCAATCATGTCGTGCGGGTGATGGACGTCGGTGCGCTTCCCGAGGGCGGTGCGTACATCACGATGGAACTGCTCCAAGGACGCGACTTAGCCGATGTTTTGCGGCTAAACGGCCCGCTGTCGGTAAGTGAAGCCGTCGATTATTTGATCGAGACCTGTGATGCAGTAGCGGCTGCGCACGCAGCGGGCATCATCCACCGCGATCTCAAGCCCGCCAATCTGTTTGTCTCGCAAGCCCCCGACGGAACCCCAATCATCAAGGTCCTCGATTTTGGTGTTTCCAAGATTATTCCCAAATCCGGCCAATCCGCGACCACGGGCGAGCTTACGCAAACAGGACAAATCTTCGGCTCGCCGAGTTATATGTCGCCCGAGCAATTGCGGAGC
>DAOMZH010000553.1:0-7403 GCA_035437985.1 Polyangium sp. (in: bacteria)
GTTTCACGATTCGATAGCGGACACCCCGATCTCAACCTCGACGAAATGGAATTATCCACCGCTGTTTTCGAGAGTGTCAATACATTACGCGAAGACGCGGTCCGAGCAGGTTCGGAAGTTTCGGTGCATGTCGAAGGTCGCCCGACGGGAAACTGGGATCGCACCAGAATCGCCCAGGTGTGCACGAATTTGCTGAGCAATGCCATCAAGTATGGCGCCGGCAAACCCATCGAAATTCGGCTTTGGGGCAACGGAGAATCGGCGTATTTGAGCGTCGCGGATCATGGAATAGGGGTACCTGCCGAACAACAATCGCGAATTTTCGGACGATTCGAACGCGCCGTGTCGGCTCGTCATTACGGCGGATTGGGGTTGGGATTGTACATTTGCCGACAAATCGTCGAAGCCCATGGCGGGACCATCAGCCTCACGAGCACCCAAGGCCGGGGAACGACGTTTCTCGTCATGCTCCCAAATACGCGCAGTCTCGCGACCCCGTAGCGTCAATCAAGGCCGTGTTCGTTTGTCAAGAGCAACCATGAGCGCTTTTGCCAAAACAGCTTCGGTGCAAGCATCAGGGAGTCCAAGGACGCTGCGGGTAGGTGCATCGAGAACATGCGCCGACTCGACCAGCAAATCTCGAGCCGCCATTTGCTGCGCCAAACCTATGCGTCGTCGCGCGTCCGGGGACAAACGCTTGCGCGCCCAGGCATCGACACGATGCGCGAGGGCCGCGTGATGCGCCTCCTCTTTGGCAATGCGGCGCATAACCACGGCAAACTCGGCATCGCGAGCATGGTCGGATTGATAACGAGCCACGATGGCGCCGAAGGTTTCTCGCAAACATCCTTCAATTGCGTTATGACAAACCATTTCTTCCAATGACGGCACGGGCGTCGAAACGACGATGGGCACGGGGCTTTCAACACTCGCGCGTTTTGCAAGCGCCCGCATACGTCGGGCATGGCGCTTTTCCTCGCGCGCAGCCCGCGACGCTTGCCGTAACAATGCGCGAGGAGCCCCGTGGGCCCGCAAATCGCGCCGCAACAAGCGAAACGCAGCGACAGACGCAGCTTCGAGGTGTGTAGCATGGACAAACCATTGCATTACGGATGGTTTTTCTGGGATATCCGCGTTCACGAGCCCAACCGGACGCCGACCCGCTCCACAATTATAATGCGTCTGACACTCGAGCGCCAAAATGGGAGAACCATTGGGTTGTTGAATGGTGATTTCGTTGCAACTGTTCGCGTTTGGACAATGGACATTGCACAAGACCGCTTTCGATTCCGAAGGCGCGACGCCGCCATCTTCGCCACCACTTGGCGGCAAAATAGGGATGACCCGGCGATCGGTGTAATCATGACACGAACCAATACAGGCCAAACCCTTGGCGCCCATGTTCGAGCACGCCAAAACCATGGCCAAGAATTTCAACCACCTGGCGTTTTTCATGGTGCAGGATCTCCAGCAACGGCCCTCTGCGGTTCGTGCCACGGCATTGCAGTGACGATTCGGATCTGTTCTAACGTTCCGGCGTGGGGATAATTGGCAAGTTCTGGATCCAACACGACTTTCCCACCTCGGCGAGTCGCGGTGACGACAACCCCATCCATTGCGCGACCACTTGCGCCATACTGCGCGTCCATGATGGTTCGCCGCGGAATCGACAACATACCTGGCTCGGTCCCCCCTTCCTGCAATGGGGCGGGGTCATATTGATGACTACCAAACTCGCAATGCACGAGCATTTGCGTTGGAGCGTTAGCTGCTGTCCAACGAATATCGAAGAAAACTTGATTATCTCGGGGATCTTGGCGCTCGTAGGTCACCAGCGAAAATGGAGGCGGCATTTCGAGCGTACTTACGTAGCGTGCGGGGCCACGCCGAAGAATAATGAAAAAAGTGGTGGATTTCGTGCTGAGCTGCGCAATCGAACGGTGATCCAGGGAAACAAATGGTTTTTCCGTTCCCCCTGCTTCGGCTATCGACAGTTTGTCCTCAGGACCGGTCGGAATCAATCCGTGTTTGTCCATGAGCTCCACAAAGACCTGCGTTGTAGAGCCATTGCTGCGTGCCTCCACGTAAAGACCCAATTTTTTGGCGGGCACATCCGCGGAAGTTCGGGGCGTCGCAAACGACTGCTCGCAACCCATTGTCGCCGCCGCCGCCATTGCGAATAATACGCCGTGAATGGTCAAAACACGCTGAACGGGAAAAGTCGCCATCCCCCACACTCCCTATTTCGTGCGCAATGGGTGTACGTGCACAGGGCTGCGTTCGAGCGCGCATCCCGGAACGTTCTTGCTACATTTACCCTTGATACCCGGAATGACGTCCGCGGGGCGCACACGTTGCCATTCGTCCCAAGCAACGGAGGTTTCTTTTTCTGGCGCAGCCAATGTATTGAGTGACAGGGCTTGAATGCGCAACAAATCATGATCGCGCGGCTGCACTTCGAGCCCGCGGCGTACTGCTTCCAAGGCCCCGCGCGGATCCCCAGCGCTCGCCCGCGCCGTCGCGAGCATGACCCAAATTGCATCGTCACCGGGTGTTTTTTCCGCAGCTTCGCCCAAAGGAATCGCGGCTTGTTCGAACCGCCAAACTTGCGACAATGCCTCGCCCTTCAAATAGGAAATGGCGGGGTGCTCCGGCACGAGCTTCGACAAACCATCCACCCATTTCATTGCCTCGTCGACGCGCCCTTGCCTTCCCGCCAGCATTGCCAGCGCGCCCATGACCACCGCTTTCGGCCGCGGATCCAGCGTGCCTTCGAGCGCCCGAAGCGCCGCGAGAAAACTCGGCCCAGCTTCGTCTCGCCGCTCTTGCAATGCTCCAACCATCCCCAGTCCGTGATCGTACAGGCGTCTCCAGGTTGGTTTCGTGGGTTTATCAGAACGAACCGGTGGTTCACCGGGACCAATCCACGATTCCGCTTCGGAAATGAGCGTTATCGGCTGAGGCGCGCAAGCATCGAGTTTGAAACCCTGTTTTTGATAAGCAATCCCTCGCGGACTCTTCGTTGCTTCGCAAGCCACCTTTTGCACGGGGAGATTCCGCGTTCGGTGGCGCAGTCGCGCTACGACACGCAGAGGAAATGCCGCATTCGCTGGCACGTCGAAACCGTATTCGACAACCTGCGCCGATCGTGGCGGCATCGTGTGATTAAAAACGGCCGTGCGAAATTGTTCGGTTTGTCGTTCGAGACGCGGTTTGCCGTCGTCCCCAAGCTGCAAGGCCCGCAATCGATGCGCCGTGGGATCGTCCCCCGTTCGCTCGTGTTCGAGGCCTGCTTCAGCCAGAAAAACGCCTTTGGCGTCGTGAATCTCCAATTCGATCCACGCGTCTTGGGCGTCCATTACGCCGCCTGGAAATCGGTGCCCAACGCGTTCATTACGCAACGCCACATCGATGACGATGTGTTCCCCAGGCTCGAGCGGCGCTCCATCCGCGGGCAAAGTGCGCCGTCCTCCGGCGCCGATCACCGCGGCAATGTCAATGGATACGGCGCCTTTCAACATGGTTTGCACTCGCGCCAACGTCTGTTCGTCCTGACGCATCGACGCAAGCCACGTATGAGCCCCAACAAACCTATGTGAAGCGATTTTTCCTTCTTTCGCGGCGGGATCATTCCGCTCGGCAGGCTCTCGCGGCATATGACAACCGCGGCAATCTTGCATGGGCACTTCTTCGTCCAAGAGGTGCGCGGTCGAACCGGCATAAGCCGATTGTTGCCACGGGGTGACGTCGTCTTGGCCAATCAGAAAATGCGCATTGCCCGTTCCAGGATGCAAAAATGCGCGATGGCAGGTCACACAAAGCGCATTGGTGCGCAAAACGCTCGTGGCCGCGGCCCTTTTATGAACGACGACGCTATTGGGGTCTCCTTGCACTGGAACCGCAATCCGCTCAGCAGAAAGCTCGTAACTGCCATTGCCATCAACCCGAGCGGCAACGATTCCGTGGCACGTCCGACAACCAATTCCCGCATGCGAGCGCGAGTCGGTTGGTTCGATGGCGGCATCCATTGCGCCGTCGACGAGCAAAGAAATGTCGTGGCAACCGCCGCAAAATCGACTTGCTTTTTCTCCAGCATCCGTGCGAAATCGATCGACCGACCCGCGATAAATCGGGTTACCAAACGACGCAAATGCGTGGGCACTCGTTTGAAAACCTGCGGCGGCATCGGCGTGGCACCCTTCGCATTCCCCCGCGTCTGCCAGCTGTTTCCCCTTGACCTGACCACGCAAAATCGTTTCGGACGGCGCCAGCGAAGCACTCCACACAGGTGCTTTCACACCTAGGTTCAGCGCCGCGTGGGGTTCGTCTTTCGGAACGGGATTTTGCGCCGGAACTTCGGTCGTTTCCGTAGATGGGCCGCGCGCGCATGCTGCAACGAGAGCGAGCGCGACGATGACGCCAAACACGGGACCGCTGGGAGAAACGAAGCGCATCAAGACTTACGTATCATGTGCGCAGAGCGATTGGCAATAAAAATCTCCTTTTACCCAGGGCGTTTCAGAAGCAACCCTTGCCGAGCTTGGGATAACGATAGAAGCCCGCGAAACACATCTCGGAATTCGAGCTATCTCCCCAATACACGGTTTGCGAAGTTGGATTTTGGTACGTACATGAAATCCGCACTTCTTCTCCAGCATTTACCAGCACGGGATCGATCAAGTAATTGATCTGTTCGTCGAAGCTAAATGGTGCGTCATGAAGAACCTTACTCCCCGACGCCCCTTCGTACGTGACCTTCATATTGGTTCCGTACTTGTGCATGTGCGCCCAAACGCTCCAAATGGTCGTTGTACCCGGAAAAACGCAAGAACCTTCCACGGTTTGCGAGCCATTCGGAGGAATTTGAATATTCGTTGGACCTCCAAAGATCATCTCGGCTTCGTTTTTCATCTCCGATGCGGCGATGGTCTTGACGAGAACTCCCGAGACGCCATCGAGCGTCGCATTGCCGGTATTGAACAAATGCAAATTGAGCAGCAATTGTGATCCGGCCGGGATCTTGACGGCTACACCTTCGGGAAAAAGAAGATCATCCGTTCCAATGCCCGAAGCGAAGATCATGTTGGCTCCGAGGAGCGCGCCGCAGGATTCTTCGCCATCTGCAGCGCCCCCTGGAGTCACGAGCAAGAGCGTGTGATGCGTACCCTCGGGAGCTCGAGCCCGAAATGCCGTGACGTAGGTATCTTCTTTTATGGTCTTGCGTGTGCACCAATATCCTTCTTTGCCGGCAGTCATTTGCCAAGTGCCATCGACGAGGTTTGTCCAGTCGTTACTGACGACGCCCCCCGCGCTCGATGGCGCTCCGTCCCCGTCACTGCCCGTGACTTCACTGCCACAGCCCGCGAGCAGCAAACACCCCAAGGAAAATGCGGCCCATCTGCACTGCAAGAATTGGCTCATGCTCCTAGGATACTCCACGCCACCAGCCGTTTCGAGAAAAAAAACTCGCCCGACACGAGGATGCCTCCGCAATCCGGAGCAGGTTCGTCCATTTTGAACTTCGCTCGAGGCTCTCCGTTTTGCTCGTTGGGACACAGAGCGCCATAGTCCGAGCGGTCATTGGCGGAAACAAATTTCGGACTCGAAAAATTCTTCGTCACACTCTGCCGACCTCCTCCGAGAAGGAGGCATGAGCAGGTACACTCACGCTGCCCTTTTGGGCCTTTTGCTCGTTTCTTGTCGCAAAGAACCACTTGCACAAAAGAAGGACGCTCCGGCGTCAAACCCGCGATTCGACGCTCTTTTCGCCAATGCGGCCCCGCGCGACGACGAGACTCCGGCTCCGCCATGTGCCGCGACGAACCCGAGGGATACGTTCGTCCCCGTGGGCGAGAGTGGCAATGGTACGCTCGCGCTGCTTCGTTGGCACCGGACAAACGGAACGCAAACGTTGGCGATTGCGGCGGATGAAGACGAAAACGCATTGCAAGTCGTCGACGTCGATTCCCGTTCACCGCTGGGCACGACCAAGCTATCGGGAAAACCGGCGCGCATTTTGGTTACCGGCGATGGTCGAATCATCGTCTCTCTCAGCGATACCAATATGCTCGAAGTCCTCGAACCTACTCCAGAATCGGGTTTTCCCTTAAAGCACCGATGCACCATCGAAACACCGGCAGAACCGATGGGTCTTGCAATTACGAAGGACCAAAAGACGCTGCTCGTGACGACACGCTGGGAACCAACTTTGTCGATTTACGACGCAATGAACATGAGCCAGAAGAATTCATTGGATTTGCCGCGCGATCCGACGACGGTCTTGGCCTCGAATGACGGAAAACGGGCGTTTGTCATGCACGCGGCGGGAGGCATGATGTCCGTCGTGGACCTCGAGGGTAGCCCAGAAAAACCCGACAAACCGACGATCAAATCGACAGCGCTCACGACGAACCAATTCACGAATCGATCATTTGGCATGCCCATGGCTCCGATCATGTCGACCGGAAGGCCCAAAGACCCCTTCCCTCATAAGGTGCATCGCGTACCTACGGTAAAACACCAACGCATTGGTTCGCAAGGGTTTGTCTTGGCACGAAGCGAAAAAAACATTTTTGCGCCACTCGTCATGGTCGAACCGACTCCGCCGCGAGGTTCGTCGTCGGGGTACGGAAGTGCCGAAGCGTCGTCGCCTGCGGTCGTCGGCGAGGTGGCCACGATTGATGAAAAAACAGGGGCGGTGCAGATGAAGCAAGGCTCGATGAGTGTCGGGCCCAAAGACTGCTTTTTGCCCCGCGCTGCAAGTTACGACGAAACGATGAATGAATTGTACGTCACGTGTTTGGGTATCGATAACGTGGTCGTGTATGATGGAAGCAAGAAACATCCGCACGATTACGAAAAACGACGAATTGCCGTTCCCGGAGGACCGACGGGACTCGTGATCGACTCGGACAAACGACGGGCCGTGGTGTTCTCATCTTTTGCTGGAGCCATGACCTTCGTGACGCTCGAAACGCCACAATCACCCTCGAACGTCGGAAAGGTCGCAAAAATGACGACGAAACGTGTTTCGAAAAAGAAACGCGACAAGAATGAGACACAAGAGGTCGTGAGCATGGTTTTGCCAGGTCGAAAAAGTTTGCCCGACCAAGTTGCGCTGGGACGAACGCTTTTTCACGCGTCTGGCCGGCGAAACGTAGCCCTCGATGGTCGCGTGTGCGCAAGTTGTCATCCGGATGGACGGGATGATGGATTGACATGGCAAACCCAGGAAGGTCCGCGACAAACACCCATTTTGCTCGGCCGATTGTCGAGCGATACGGCACCGTTTGGATGGCTTGGCGATAAAACCACCCTGCCAAGTCATTTCAAACGCACGATCGAGCGACTTGCTGGCACGGGGTTAAAAGACCCTGAACGAGACGCAATCTTCGCTTATGTAA
>DAOMZH010000554.1:0-7381 GCA_035437985.1 Polyangium sp. (in: bacteria)
CACGCGTTTGTTGCCATTGGCTACGTCTTCGACTTTGCCGAGCTTTTCGGAGATACCGGCAAGGCGCATCCAGTATTCGCGAGCCAAGCGTTCGTCGCTCAAGCCACCAGCGATTTCGCTGAATACGGCGAAGAGTTTGTCCCAAGAATTTGCTTGGGCTGCAAACTGTTCGAGCTCGCCGCGGGTATCGGCATTCGATGGATCATCTCGGAGCGCGCGGCTCTGCGCTTCGAATGCTCGTTCGAGGCTCGAGAGGTTCTCCGCAGCTACACGAGCCACCTTGCGCAGCAAGTTGACGCGTGCATTCACGATGCCTTCAGCCGCTGCGAGGATCTCGAGGGATTGGATGAGTTTTTCCCAATCGCCACGAGACTCGTAGATCTCTTGCAGAATGGCTGCCGCTTCCGCGCGCAGTTCTTCGTTCTCGAGCAACGTTTCGAGAGCCAAACGGGCTCCTTCATGCGTCGGATCGAGCGCGAGAATCTCGCGGTAGTTGTCGAGTGCGCCGTGCGGATCTTGCAAATGCTTCTCGAGCGTGGAGCCGAGGCGATACTTGAGATCCACCGTGATTTCGTCACCGAGGTTCAGCTCGATGCGGCGCTTGAGGACGTCGACGTATTGCTCCCACTGCTCTTGCAAGCGGTAGAGCGTGTCGAGAGCTTCGAGCGCGGGAGCGTCGGCAGGATCGTCCTCGAGCACTTCGTTGTACGTCTTGATCGCGTTCACGCGATCCTTGAGCTCGTTCACGAAGAGTTCGGCGATCGCGTACCGAATCGTCTTCTTCGCTTCGGTGTCTTCGGCGAGTTCGAGTTTTCGCTTCTGGATCTCGAGCAATTCATTGAAGCGCGAAGTGTTGCGATAGAGCCGTTCGAGGGCCTCGATGGCTTCGCCGTTTTCGCTGTCGGTGTCGTAGACGGCGCGGAACTGCGCGAGGGCGTCGTCGATGCGATTCACTTCGTCGACGAGTACGCGACCGAGGCGAAGACGCAGAGCAATGCCGAGATCCCGGTCGGACTCTGCATCGGCCTCGCCAATCATCTTGGTGTACGAGGCAATCAGCGCGTCCCAGCTTCCGGTCGTTCGCGCGACGCGTTCGACGTCTTCGATGGATTGCGTGTCGCCTGGCGAGATCTCGAAGGCGGACAAGAAACGCTCGAAGGCCTTTTGGGGCTCCTTGAGCTTGGTTTCGTAAAGCGCGGCCACTTCGCGGTACAGGTCGAGACGCGTGAGAGCGTCTTGATCGTGTGACAGTTTGACCTCGATCGCCGTGGCCAAACCCTTCGCGTTGTTGCCTTGCGTGTAGAGCGGAATCAACGCTTCTGCGGCGGGGAGGTACGACGCATCAATCGTCCAAACCTCTTCGTACGCCTTCATTGCGCGATCAGCTTTTTGCTTCTGATCGAGCCAGAGACGTGCAGTCTTCATGAGCAAGCTGATCTTGTTCTTGTCGTCGGTCTCTTTGGCTTTCTGGCCTTCGAGAACGCGAATGAACTCGTCCCACTTGCCGCCCTCCGCGTAGAACGGCTCGAGGTCGTCCCAGCGTGCAACCTTGAGGTAGAGCTTCTTGAGGGCTTCCTGCGCTTTGCGTTCGCCGGGGTTCAGCGTGAGAAGCTGTTGCCACGCATCGATGGCTGCGTCGTCGTTGTTGAGACGTTCGCCGTAGAGGGCACCGAGTTTGCCGAGGAGCGCCTCTTTGGCTTTGAAGTCGGCGGTGACTTCAACCTGCTTTTGCAAGACGACAGCGAGTTTGTCCCAGTCCTTCGCGCGTTCGTGCAAACCTGAGAGCGCGTTGAGAGCTTCGTTGTTCTCGGGGTCGTCGTTGAGAACCTCGTCCCACAACTCGATGCACACCTCGGGCTTCTTGACCCTTTCGGTGGCGAGCTTGGCGATCTCGAGAAAACGATCGGCGCGAGCAGGTCCAGGCGGCATGAGGCCCGCTTGACGCTTGTTCAAACCGATGAGTTTTTCCCAGTCACGACGTTTCTCGTAGCTCTCTTGGAGGTACCTGATCGCCGGCGCATTCGCGCCATCGATGGCCAGGATCGCCTCGAAGCATTTCACGGCTTCGGCGGCGTTCGAGAACTTGCCCGTGTAGAGCTCTGCAGCCTTCGAGTAGTAGTCGATCTTGTCCGCTGCATCGGGCATGGCTTCAGCCAGCTCGATGAGCGTCTTGACGTACTCGTTGTAGCGCTTGGCAGCTTCTTGCTTGGCCGCCTTTTCTTTGAGCGCTTCAATCTTTGCCCAATCCACTGCAGGCGCTTCTTCAACGACCACTGTGGATTCCTCGCTGCCTTCGCCGCCTTCGCCGCTTTCGTCGACCGCCGTGGACACTGCAACCTCCGCCTTCGTCGCCGCAACACCAGCCGTGGACTCGGTCGCCGCAGCACCGGAGGCAGATGCACTGCCAGCGCCGAGACGTTCACCCGTTTGCGATTCAAATGCTTTCAACACCGGATGATCCGGCGTGATCTTTGCGAGCTTCTCGAATGACGCGCGCGCTTGCGCAACGTTTCCGAGATGCTGCCAAGCAATCGTTCCCGCTTGCGCGAGCATGAACACCGAGTCTCCGGCACCTGCGGCCATGAGTTTGTCGGCGAGCTTCGCGACGCGATCCCAATTGCCTTCCTTTGCACCCCAAAGATCTCGAAGGAACGCAAACGCGCCTTCGGATCGCGGGTCGTACTCGAGCACTTCCTCGAGCAACGTTGCTCCGACTTCCGCGTTCTGGTGCCGCGTTGCCCAACGCGCACCGTATCGCAGCGCCGCAGCTGCTCGTTCACTCCCAGACAACCGATCGAGTACACGGCGCTGCAAATCCACAAGCGCCTGAAGTCGATCCTCTTCCGCAAGGAGCCCTTCGTACAGAGCAGCCGACTGACGATCGAGCGGGTTTGTCTCGTATGCACGAGAAAGGAGCGCTTCGTATTCGGTCGGGGCAAACCGGCGTGCGAGTCGTGCTGCACGCAGAAAACAGCGCGCTGAATCAACGCGACTCGTTCCGCCGTCGTTGGCAGTTTGCAGGAGCGACGCGACTTGAGCTTCCCAGCCGTCTTGGTCGGCTTGCGCGTCGGCCAAACCCGCCCGCGCTTCCTCACTCGTTCCTCCGGACGCACCGAGAGCTCGCGCATACGTCTCGACGGCTTTGTCTTGATCGCCGAGATCCGTGTAGACGTCCGCCAATTCGATGAGCAGAGCAACTGCTTCGGGGCCTTCGCCGATCGACTTCAATTCGAGATCGATCAGACGTTGCACCATGTTTGTCTTACCAAGCTCCCAATAAACGAGCCGCGCTGCTCGAAGGGCTTCTGCAAGCCCCGAGTTCAGCTTGAACGCGTCTTGGAGATGCTTGAGCGCCTTGACGCCCTGCAAGAACTTCTCGTCGAGAAGGCGCCCCAGTCGCAGATGGCAATTTGCCTTCGCGACAGGATCTGTCTCGCTAGCAAGCTGCTTTTCGAGCTCGTCAAGGAGCCCCTGCCAATCATGTACTGCTTCGAGATGATTCAGACGCTGCGCAAGATCCATGGATTCCTCGGCCCCTGGCCCGATCTACGAAAGGCCTTGCAATCGATGTCGCCGACCAACTGCCAAACTAATTGCCACCAAGTTTCGTGATGAGTGCCTGCGATTGCTCGCATTCAGTTTTGTACGCTGCCGCTTTCGATCCTTTGCATGCACGCGTGGTAAAACCCTTCAACATCTGCACGGCTTCTTGTGTACGCGGCGGATTGAGTGATGCGTACGTGCTGCCCAGATTAAACAAGATCTGTACAGATTCGGGGCCCTCGGTGCCGGCCACGGCCTTCGCCGCCTCGAGCTCCGTCACTTGCTCCGGCATCGAGCCGCGTTCCTGGAAGATGAGCGACATGAGCACGTGAATGCCGTACAGCGTCTTGTCGCCAGGCTTCGCAAAGGACTTGCCCTCTTTCAACACCTGCTCGGCCTCGGCAAAGTAGCCCAAGCGAATGTAGAGATCGGCAAGCGCCGTGTAGTAGCGAATCTCCGTCGGCATGTGCTCCACCGCCTTCGTGTAATTCGCCAGCGCATTCTGCTCGTCGTCTGTCCACAAAAACACGTTCGCGAGCTGATGATAACAATCCGCGTAGTTCGGATCGTTTTCGATGCACTTTTGATACGGCTCTTTCGCGTCCTCGTACGTGATCGTCTTCTTCTTCGCTTGCATCTCGAGCGCATATCCACGCTCGAACCAGTAGTTCGCAAACTTCGGTGCAAGCTGCGTAGCCCGAGCCAGCGTCGACGCGACCTTGTCCCACTCTTCCTTCTTCTTGTAGGCCATCGCGAGCTTGAAAAAGATCCGATGGTTTGTCGGATCAAGCTTGGTCGCTTGCTCGTACTTGTTCGCCGCGCCATCGGGGTTCAACGCTACTTCCCGATCACCTTCGTTGGCCTTGATCACGGCTTCTTGGCGGTTGCGACTGCAACCAAGCCCCATCAAGCTCGAAACCGCGAGACACGACGCCATCAACATTGCGCCAAGCTTCATTGCTTCGCTCACCTTTCTCGAGGACGGATCCACCGTCCCCTCACGTTCCGCGTGTAGGAATGCCTGCGCGGCCACGCCATGCTGCCTAAAACACGAGACAAAGCCCCGATCTCGCAGACGAAATCGTTATCGCCCTACGCCAAAAGACGTTTCGAGGCGGGGCGAGAATAGGCGGAGCACATGTCGAAAGTCCAGCATCGAGTGGATCCGTCCGTCTTGCCGAACCAATCGCTCTCTGAGCACTCGGCAAACAAGCCGAGACGACAACAAAAAACCACGCCCCGCAAGGCGTAAAACCCGCGGGGCGTTGGTCGTCAACCTTGGTGAAAAAGATCAACCACCCGGGCTGAACATGATCGGGTAAACGACCGTGACGATACCGCCTTCAGGCTGCGGGAACGACAAACCGTAGAAGGCGCGCACCGTGCACGACACGACGCCGCCGTCCGGCATATCCGAACCACCGTTGCCGACGTTCGAGACCGCGCCGTCACGACCAATGACGAAGCGAACCGAAACGCGGCCTTGCAAGTTCGGGTTGTTGCGCAAGCCGTTTTCGTAACAGAGACGGAAACGACCGAAGTTTTGGCGAACGATACGTTGGATGACTTCCGGGGGCAAACGACCGCTGACGCTCGTCGCACCCATGCGGACCTGCGGTGGTTTGGTACGGTGCGATCCAGACAAACGTCCATGGCCCGAGCCAAACCCTTGGCCTGTTCCGGTACCAGCTCCATGACCGATCGTGCCGATCGTTCCGAGGCCGATACCTTCACCACGACCACCACCACCTTCGCCGATACCCGACAAACCAAGACCACCGGCACCGAATGAATCGCCGATGTTGTCACCCCACATGTTGCCGCGAGCGCTCAACGGATCGTTGCCGAGCGAATCATCACGGCCCCACGGTGCCGTCGGAGCATTCGGATCGCCACCAGCTCCGGCATTGAGCAGACCGATCATGCCGCACTCGGCCGCGTCACGAAGAGCCGCTTGACGAGCAATGTGCGGGTCCGTGTTGTCCTTGGGACCTTGCACGCCAAACTTGTTGCCCGACGCCTTGGTGTTCGGGTTACCCATCGACCCTTCTTCACCCTTCGCGCGCGTGCCCGTACCGCCTTCTTTGCTGTCGGCGTTGTTCTCCGCAGTCTCCTCCGGCGGCTTCTCTTCTTGCTCTTTCTCAGCAGCAGCATTGAGGTACTGCTGAATCATGAACTTCTGATCGTCGGAGATACCGTCTTCACCCGTGGCTCCGAGCGGCGGCATGAAGAACGCCATGGCCGCGAGCAGGCCGAGGTGCACTGCGGCCGACAAACCATGGTACATGTAGCTCTGCGCATCGAACGCGAAGTGCCCCGCAACTGCGCGACCCGCGTTGACCGTCGAGACTTGGAAGATCAATCCATCGACTTCGATACGCGCCTTGGAGCCTGGCGGCAGCGGCACTTGGAACGCTCCGGAAAGCTCGGCACAAGGCTGCGTCTTGCCGCTGTCGATCGCTTGCTGCACCGTCAACTTCGGTTGACCTGCAAGCTCGATCGTGCCTGTTGCGCGCGGCAGAAGAACCACGGCGATCGATCCACCACTTGCCAACACGACCGGTGCGCGCGTCGTGCCAATTTTTTCTTGGGGCACGTAGTAATCACACTTGAACGTGTTGCTCTTCTCTTCACCGACGTAATACGAACGCGGCGGCGTCAAGTGCGCGACGTGCAGGATCATTTGATCCCAAAGAATCATCACCTCGACGGAAGCCGTCGGCGTCTCGACCTCTTCGTTCGGTACGTCGGGTCCACTCTTGACGAGTTGATACGTGTATGAACCTTCAGGAGCGTCGTGCGGAACTTCGTCGTGGGCGGGGGGCTTGGGCGTGGCGAAGGGGTTGTTCTGTCCAAACGGATCGCCCGCGCCAAACGGGTTTGGGGCACCAAACGGTGACCCACCCGAAGCAGCAAACGGATTGGCCGGTGCTCCGCCACCGAAGGGATTCGCAGACGGTGCCGGTGCGGCAAACGGGTTTGCCCCAGCAGGTTTGGCTCCAGCGGCCATCGCCACCGGCTCGGCCTTTTCGAGGATCAACTTGGTCCCGCCGATCTGCAATTGATCGTCGACCTTGATCTTGACCTTGTTGACGCGAGCGCCGTTGACGAGCGTTCCGGGCTCGTTGCCAAGATCGATCAGCGTGATGTCATCAGGCGAAGCCACTTCGATGACGGCATGCATGCGCGATGCAAGTTCGTCGTCGACTCGAAGATGGCTCTTCGGATCCTTACCAACCTTGACGATGTCCTGCGCTACCGTCTCTCGCCGCACGAGTGCTTCGTTCTGATACAGCGCGAACGTGAGAGCGACCTTCTGCTTGCCTTCCATCGTGAGCCAACCTTCCCTATCTTTTTTCGCTTCGCCGTGACGAACGACGCGTATCGAAGCTCTTCCCTCGATTTCGCTCGACTTCGCTCGATTTGATCAATCGTTTGGCCGGGCTCGCTGCGCCCAGATCGCGATCCCTCGCGATCCAGGCGCGCGATCGCAACCATCACAAGTTTTCGACGGACTTCAACATCTCGGGGACGAACGTCGTACGCGGACGAATCAACGTCGTACGTACTGGGCCCGGACGAACCCGAATCGTGGCATCATTGGGGCCGAAACCACCAGCATTGAGCGGGTCATCGGAAAATTCATATCCGTACCCGTCGTCCTTCTTCTTGCCGTCTTTGCCTTGCGCAAATGCGAAGGACGACATGAGGAGCACGGCCATTGCTCCTACCAGCGCAGCACCCAAACGTGTCGATTTCTTCATCGCTCAGCCTCCTACGCCTCGATCCGCCGGCATATACCGTTCACGGTATCGTGCTCGGCCCGGCAAGATCAACG
>DAOMZH010000555.1:0-4379 GCA_035437985.1 Polyangium sp. (in: bacteria)
CCCCCATCGTAAACAAAGCCTCGCTTCGCGCGCTTGTTAGCGCGCGAAGCGAGGGTACAAATCAGGCCGGGCATCGAATGAGGGGCATTGACAAGCGTACCTAAATCCGCTCTGCTCCGTGGATGTCATCGACTTCTTCTCGTGCTCTTTCGCCAGCGTCGCTTTTTTTGGCAACTGCATTTTTTGCAGGCTCGTCGGGATGCGCACATTTGCCCGTGACGGGGATTGAAGCGACGCGGGAAGCGCTCGATGTCGAAGTTCGCACGGACACGTATACGTACACGACGACGACGAAAGTCGGGGAAGTCGTCAATCGCGATTCCTATGGAAACGTCGTGGGTACGGCCGAAATCTATGAAAACCGGACCGGATTTTATAACGTGATGCGGTGGCAGGCATTTCAAGGCGAGATGCCCATCGATGACGAGGATCTTTATCGTATTGCCGGAGATAACGCGATAGCCGACAAGATTCGCGAATCCCGAGAATCGGGGGTCTCGCTGAATAAAATCGGAATAGGAATGATGATTGGCGGTGGAGCCTTGGCCATTGCCTCCGTCCTGCTCATTCCCGCATTTACCACAAAGGATGCTTATGGAGTCGAGAAAGCTCCGACGTGGTTTCCTTACGCTATGGGCGCAGGTGGGCTTACCGTTTCCATTGGAAGCGTTTTGACCTTCGTGGGACTGGCAAAAGCACGGCGCCAGCATCCTATTGACGATCCGTCGCTCGCTTATGCCGTGGCGCGCCGATACAACAAATCTTTGGGCATTGAAAGCAAGCGCGAAGTGCAGCGGCAGGAAAACGAACGACGTCGCGCGATTCCGCCGCGAAAAAAGGGATTGCTCGATGTCGTCGAAGATGAATGACGAGCCGGACCGGGGTTGAGATTGTATTGGATGTGCTGGAGCGGTGGGGGATTCAGGCTTTGCCGAAGGTTACCGGTGCGTTTTTCAGAACGAACCGCCGAGGCTCAAGTAGCCGAAAGGCAGAATGCCAATGCCAGCGGGATCCGTTTTGCTCAATGTATACCCACGGCCAATGAGGCCCATGACGCCAATCCGGAATTGAAACCCCGCCTTTCCCACAGGATGCAATCGATATCCGACATGGATGGTGCCAAACGGATTCACTGCGCTCCCCGACGCGCTCGAATTCGTTCCACCCGACGATACGCTCGCCGTACCACCCACGAACGATAACGTGACGCCACCACCCGCTTCCAGTCCGTGTTTGCCACTGCGCACGCCAAGATATTGAGCTGTAATCGGGATGTTGAACATGCTGTATCCTGCACTTGCAGTCGTACCTCCCGAGGAGACCGATGCCCCATAAGCAATGTACATGAGGCCCGCGCGAACACCGAGATCATCAATGACGCGGCGTTCGTAGTTGACCGAATACCACAACCCCGCCCCAGCAAATTCGGCGAAGACGGAATTGGGGGCCGGACGGGTCTTGGGATCGGCTTCGGGCTCCGCAGCTGCGGGCGCAGCGGCAGCTGGAGCCGCTTTCGGCGCTTCGACTGCGGCCGTTGCTCCTGCTTCGGGTGCAGCTGCCGCCGGCGGGTCCTCGGCAAATGCATATGACGGAACGAGAAGAACCAACGCGCTCACGGAAGCAATTGAACGAATGGACACAAGCATGTAAAACCTCGTGGTAAGGGGATTCTTCCCGTTTATCGGCAATGAAAAAGCATTGCAAGCCCGTTCGAATTAACAAAGCGCTTTTTTTTCAGAGTTTGTGCGATTGCCCGGGCAACGTAATGCCGCACGAATTATTCATGCTTTTTGATTTTTTTCTAGTGCGCAGTTTTGTTACCATAGATAACGGGCGTGAATGCGTTGCGTCGAACGCCTTGCTGCATGCAATAGCTCGGAGGCACGAGTGGCACCGCGGCAAATACCAAATGGCGTCACCAGGTAACATTTTATGGTAAAACTCGTCAACGCCCCTGATTTGCCGATATTTCTTTCTTCACCGCCTCGAGCTCCGAGTCTCTCCCGGCCATGATATCGGCAATATTCGGTTCGACGACGACGTCTGGCTCGATTCCCGCATCCGGAACCTCGTGATCCAAAAATCGCCCAATGAGCGGCAGATCGACTTCGATCTTCGAGTGCGGTAGCCGCAAAAAGAAAAACGCTCCCCCGTTTATGCCTCGTTGATTGCCCCCCGTCGGTGAACCAACCAGCCTTCCCAGCTTGTTTTCTCGCACCATTTGCGCGAATTGAAAAGCCGCCGAGCTATTCGTCGCCTCGATCAAGACAAACGTTTTTCCGCGAAACGCTGCCCGTTTTGCCACCGACTTTTCGCGAGGTTCATCCTTTAATCGAAAAAATCCTTCCTTGAACGGCACTGCGTCATCGCCCCAATCTTTGAACGATGGATCCCACGTATCGAGGTATTTATCGAGAGCAGATGGCGTTTTGCGATATCGAACGAGGCGCTGATATGCACTCCGCCGCACGTTTGGACCTCCGTGTTTTTGTGCGAGCACTTCGCCCACGTCGAGTCCACCTTCATTTCCGCGAATATCCAGGATCAGGTTCTTGACGCCGCGTTTTTCGAGATCGGCGAAGGTCTGATCGAGGTATCCTTTCCAATCCCATTTGCTCTTGTATAGGGCAAACGTACGCATGCGGAGCAGTGCATATTGTTTGTCGACGTAATCGATGGACCACACCGGCCCGTCGCCCTTTTCGGCTTCCCGCGCTGCTTTCAACGGCGCAAATCGTTCATCGGGCGACAATGCGCGGACCTCGAGTGTGGACACTGTCCCGCTTTGCGCGTTTTTTATTTCGAGTTTTCGGGTCGCTTTCTTGGTCGGGAAAAACAGCGAAAAGAAAATATCAAACGTCGGCCATTCGTCGGTGCCCTGAACTTCTAGCAAACTGACGCGCTTTGCGTCGTTCGAACCATCGGCGCGCGTGATCGTCATGAGCCGATCGAGAATATCGGCGACGGGCACGTCGTCGACGGCGAGCACTTCGGTCCCTGGCGTGAGCGCTGGATTTTCCGCAAAGCTTCGCGTGATGATCATCCGCTTGCGGAGCCAGCGAAAATAAAATGGCAAGCGATCAGGATGCTTGAAAAGCGCTTCGACGACAGATTTGTCTTGGTTATAAAAATTGGCATATGTATGGCCGCATTTGATTTTAGCCAAGAATATCGAAATCGCGAGATACGCCTCGACAAGGGTTCGGTCCTGCCTGAATTCCTCGGCGAGCATCTGAAAATGTGTACCCATTTGCTCTTTTGAATTGTAGCGATAGAGCCCCGGGTGCAATGTCTCGTACGCTTCGCGCAGGATCGCCAAATCCGCGAGCAAATCCGCCGACGTGATGCGCTTTTCGACAACCGAAGGTTCGGGATCTGTCGTCGTCGAGGTGGTTGTTGGGGGGCTAACCGCACTTGCCGAGGGGGCTGGAATCACCGTCGTGGGCGAAACATTGGCTCCACAGGCCGCGATCCAAATCAAAGTCACGAGCAGTCGTTTACGCATTACGCGCGAGTACAGTACAGCTCGTCGATATTTGCAAGCATCAAAAAAGGGCGCAAAATGCGGGCAAAACCATCGTACCGGCGCAATGATGTGTGAAAAGTTGCCCGGTTATGGCAGCACAGGAGTAGTCTCCGGACGTTTTCATGAGCAGACCGTGGCAAGTGCATGCATTTCGGGAGCGAGAGCCCAGCCCGATTTCGTGGTTGCAAACGAAAAAGACGCCCGGACAATCCCCCGGTGCGGATGACGAAGAAACGAGCCGCGACCAGGAAAAACTAGTTTGTGCCGCTTGCCGTTCGTTCATTACGACGACGGCCGCGCGTATCGCGCTCTTTGGCGGACACGTGCACACGCGTATGAATCCGGCCGGAATCGTCTATCGATTGGGCCTTTTTGGCGACGCGCCTGGCGTTCGGACCGTCAGTGAACCTTGTCGCGAGTTCTCGTGGTTTCCTGGATATGCTTGGCAAATCGTCGTGTGCCGAAAATGTCTGGAACACTTGGGCTGGGAGTTTGGCGGGGAGAAACGATTCTTTGCTCTGCTCCCGGAAAAGCTCGTCGTGGAAATCGGGGAATGATCTTGGAGCCCGACACCAAATGCCGACTGCGAAACTTGCAGCTGCGACTGCGGAATTGACACTGCGAGCGCTGCACTCGTGGTGACGCATCGCCACAAATCGCCTACAAATGAAGCTTGTTCGGAGTTGGCACCATCGTTGCTCAGTTCCGTGGCCGAACCTTTCGATATCCTACCCAAAAGGGGATTGCCATGCGCTCCGTTACTTTATGTTTGTTGTCCGGTATTGCTTTCGTCGCGGCCTGTAGTGGTGGTCCTGGCGGCGAAGATGACACGTCAACGAGCAGTTCGACAAGC
>DAOMZH010000555.1:4479-7375 GCA_035437985.1 Polyangium sp. (in: bacteria)
GGAAGCTCGGGGATGACGGACCCTTCGCCCCTCGATCTGCCTGCAATTCCTTTCGATTACAATCCCGTGCTGCCTCCAGCGCTCACGAATCCGGACGCGCAAGCGCATGACAATACGCCAATGAACAACCCGACGACGAATGACGGCGCGACGCTCGGGCGGGTTCTTTTTTACGATAAGACCCTTTCCGCGAACGACACGATTGCTTGTGCATCTTGCCATCAACAAGCGCACGCTTTTACCGATCCGAACCAATTCAGCGAAGGGTTCGCTGGTGGTTTTACCGGCCGCAACAGCATGAGCCTCATGGATGCGCGTTTTTATCGCAATGGGCATTTCTTTTGGGATGAACGCGCCCAGACACTCGAAGATCAGGTGCTCATGCCCATCCAGAACGAAGTCGAGATGGGTTTGACGTTGGAAGAGCTGGTGCAACGTGTGCAATCCAAAGCGTATTACGCCGAGCTCTTCCAGAAAGCGTTTGGTGATTCCGAGGTCACGAGCGAGCGTATTTCGCGGGCGCTGGCGCAATTCGTGCGCGCGATCGTTTCGTACCAGTCGCGATATGACGAAGGTTTGGCACAAGCTGGCAATCCGGGGGCACCATTTCCGAATTTCACGACCGAGGAAAATCAAGGTAAAGCGCTTTTCCTAGGTCCCGCTGGGTGTGCGCGGTGTCATCTCGACGCTGGACCGCCTCCGCAGCCGCCTGGTCCTCCGCCGAATCAAGCCATCTTTTTTATTGATTTGGCGGTCAACAACGGTCTTGACCAAGGACTCGCGACGGATGATCCAGGGGTCGGAGGGATTACGGGCAATTCGCAGGACGATGGGAAGTTCAAATCACCATCGCTCCGCAATACGGCGATGACCGCACCGTACATGCATGATGGGCGTTTCAAGACATTGGATGAAGTGGTGGAGCATTATAATTCGGGCGTGAAGATGCATCCGAATCTGGATCCGCGCCTTTTCGATCCCAACGTGATGCCTCCAATGCAGCCCCAACCGCGACGATTGAACCTGACCGTGCAACAAAAAGCGGCCCTCGTTGCGTTCCTTGGGACGTTGACGGACGAAGAGGTCTTGAAGGATCCCAAATTTGCGGATCCGTTCAAGAATTGATAACCATCACGTAAACTTCCCGTGCACGTTGGTATTGGGACAATCCAAACACGACCGGGCTTGTTCGCGCATCTTCTCCTGACGAAATAGCGCAGGAAGCTGCTCCCAATCCTCGACGGATTGAATGGATCCCAGGTAAATCCCATATTCGTCGACCGTGAAAGAGCACGGCGCGACTTTGCCTTGGGCGCTCACGAACATGTAGAACGAGCCCGGCGCGCAATCCAGAATGGGGAGTTTTTTCTGGCACGTCGTGGCCAAGATCCGTTTGAAGTAGCTCGAGGAGAAAACGAGCTGGGTGTTGAATTTCCGAATGCTTTCCCGAATCTGCTGCACCATTTCGGGCAGACGCTGGACTTGCTCGAGGGTCAAGCTATGGGTTGGGAAAAATTCGGGACGGTCTCTTCCGCCCAGTTGATTGAAGGTGATTTCTTTGACGCCACACTGGGCGAATTCCAGGCATAATGCAGGGAACATCTCAAAATTGTCCCGCATGAGGACGGCGTTGATCCGCAATTTGAGATTCGGCGCCTCGTTCGCCAATTCTCGAATGCAGGTTTTTACTTCGTCGAATAGCCCCAGTTGTCCGCGCATCGAATCGTGGAACGGAGACAAACCGTCCACGCTGAGCGTAATTTCGGCATAACATCGCCGAATGTGGGCGCGGATTTCCGGATCGGACAATTGCGTGCCGTTGGTCGTCGCGCTGAAGTGCAGCGGATATCGTTCATGAAGCGATTCCGTCAGGGGAAGGAGATGCCGCTGAAGAAATGGCTCACCGCCGAGCCAGCTGAGAAGGATGGCTTGCTGGCGAGCTTTCGCGTATTGCCCGATGATTTCGGTAAACGATAACAAGACGTCGCGGGGGATGGTTTGGCGCGGTACGTGAAGCCGTTTATCGTGCGCGCAGAAGCTACAGGACAGATTGCAGACCGTGGATATTTCGATGACGATAACTTTGTCGAACATCATCGTGATGATTCCTGGGGCCGAGGTTTGCGCTAACGTTTGGTTTTTCGAGCCCGTAGTGTGCATGGAGTGCGTACGACGAAGGTCGATTTCGATCAGTCTGGCACGGAAGGTCAGGGGCGCGTGGCTCCGGGATCGCTGAGCGATCTGATGTAATCCGTCGCCGTGTTCAAAGTCGTGCGCGTTTGCGCGTACCTGCACGCAAACGCGCAAGTTCCGCCTCGAGTTCCTCGGCACGCCGAACCGCTTCATCAGCGCGCCTTGCCTCTTCAAGCCGCAACCGACTTTCTTCCTCAGCGCGCCTTGCCGCTTCCTCAGCGCGTTGCGTTTGTTGCGCGATGAGTTCCGAGTCGAATGGCAGCAGCGTTTCGCCATTGGGACCTACCGCAAGACGGAGCAATGACTCGTTCCCATCTCCTTCGGCAATGATAAACGCGTCGATCTCCTCGGAGTATACTTTGCGTTCGTTCGTCGCCAAGACCGGAACGAGTTTATTGGCGGCATCTCTCCGATACAGAACGAAACGTTTTCGATTTTTTCGACGCCCCTTGGAAAACGGATCGAACACGATCAGTTCTTTCGTGCCCAATGCATCGTGCCGCTGAGGCGATTGCAATTCGTCTTTGCGTGGGTTTCTCCGCGCTTTGATCTCAACCGCAAAATTCGGTACGACGCCATGAATCCACGCTTTCCAACACCCCTCCTCTTTGCTGCCCGGGTACGTTAATGGGTTGGCATCGGGCGCTATTCCCGGAAGAACGTAGATATCCGGAGAAACCGAGAGCTCGTTATTGCCTTTTTC
>DAOMZH010000556.1:0-7365 GCA_035437985.1 Polyangium sp. (in: bacteria)
ATCCGCTCGTCAAGTGCGAATCGCTCCAGCGGACGAAAACGCCGCAAAGCGTACCGCCGCCGGCTATCCCAGCCAAACCGGTTTCCCAGAGTGTCGAAGTCAATGCGGATGAAGTTGCGCCTTGGCGTGGACGGCACCTCAATCTCGAAGAAGCCGAAGACATCGTCCGCCGTTCACCCGCGCGGGTGATTTCAGTGCTCGGGCCCTACGACGCGGGAAAAACCAGCTTGTTGGCGTCGTTTTTCCTACAACTCGCCAATGGCCAACACGGGGCGTTTCCGTATCGATTCGCGTCGAGCCGGACCTTGTATGGTTTTCAAGATCTGGTCGATCGCGCCAATCGGTGGTCCGGCCAAACCGATGAACAAATCGTCGAACACACGCCCAAGGACGACGGAATGCATGGCGGACGCTTTTTGCATTTGGGCCTGCGTCCCGCGAATGACGACGACGATCGGCATATCGATATGTTGCTCAGCGACGTGACGGGCGAATGGATCGCGAAATGGACGGCGCGGGCAGATGGCGAAGGAAAACGCCGCCTCGGATTCGTGCCGCGCAGCAATGGATTCGTCGTCGTGGCGGACTCGGCCAAACTCGTCAGCGAAGACGGAATGGAGATGGACGACGAGATTGGGCGATTGATCCGGCGCACGTTGACCGCTGCGGGTCCAGGAAATGGGCGCGGATTCGCCCTCGTGTTCAGCAAATTCGATAAAATCATCCGCGACGAAGGCATTGAGGTGCCTAGCGACGAGCACGCGCAAGAGCGCGACGCGTGGGGCGAACTAGGGGCCTTGACCGAAGGGATTTGGGGGGCATTGGCCGAAGCAAGAACCGCGGGGTTCATTGTGCGTGTTTTTGCAGTGAGCGCGTTTCCCAAGCCATTAAAGGAAGGACAGCCCGCGGGCGTAATGGCTCCCTTCACGCATGTCATGACGCACGCGGATCCGCGCGATCGCTGGCCACGCATCGAACATCCCATTCCTGAATTCACGGACCCATTTCAAGCCATGCGGCGCTGGAGGGCCGAGCCATGAGTGAAAAAACCGGCGTGGCGGTGCTTGGTGGACCGGCCAGTGGCAAAACGACGTACATGGGAGCATTGGTGCGCGCGCTCGAAGGCAAGAAGCTCGCGCACCTCGAATTGCGAGGGCTTCCGGACGATGCCACGGCTTATGGTCGCTTGGGCGGACCTCTGGCCAAACTCCAATATCCCCAACGTACGAAAGCCGAGCGGCATAACCTCGAATTGCCTTTGCGAGCGAAGCGAGACGACCGTGTCGAAGAGGTTTCGCTGCTCATGGGCGATTACGACGGGGAAGAAGTCGAACGTCTTTTTCGCGATCGCAATCAAGGATACTCTGAAGAATGGCGGGCTCGTGCGCATGCTGCGGGGATGTTGCTTTTGGTGCGGCCGAATGCACTCACGCCATTGCCCCGTTTGCGTATTGCCGAAACGCTGAGCGACCGGGAGCGATTGTTGGCGCTGAAATCGTCAATGCCTGCAAAACGTCAACGCATCGTGACGCATGCCCATGACGAACCCGAAACGGCATTTGGGACGGGTATCCAGGACGAACCCGATGCGGCACGCATTGCAGCGCCAACGGACGCCGTGCATGTACCCACGGTGCTGGCCATTGTCGAATTACTTCAGTTTTTGCGCCACGAACGAGGATTGAGCCCTGGGGAACGCCCCAAATCGGGCACTTTGCGCATTGCTTTGATTGCGTCGGCCTGGGATGCGGTCGACGAGGTCTGGCAACGCCGTGGGGCTCAAACTTTTTTTGCCGAAAATGCGCCGCTGTTACGCGAGTTTTTGTGGAGCAACCATCGCCGGGAGGACGTGACATTTTTTGGTTTGTCGTCCACAGCGGGAGATTTACACGATCCGGAATACAAGAAAGCGTATCGACGCAATGCGCACGGATACGTCGAATGGGCTGATGTCAGTGGTCACATTCACCGCAGCAAGAACTTGGCCTTGCCCATCGAGTGGGCGCTTTTCGGGGACGAGGTTTTTTCGCGCACCGAGAGCGAAATCCGTCACTCGTAATCGGCAGCCGCATCAGGATCCGCCAAGAAGCGCCGCACGGGACCGCGCCATTGCTCGGCCAGAAGTTCGTCCTGGCCCCACGCTCCCGATAAGCTTTTCACGAAGTCTTTCGCTTTTTCTTTGTGCCATGCCCGATACACAATGCGCCGAAACAAGGCGGCGTCATCACCCAAAGACCGCAAAAACGATGCGGGAGGCCAACGTTCACCCAGCCAAACGTCGAGCAACCAATGGCGCCAATTCTTGGCCAGATCCCAATCGCGCCAAAACACGACGGCGCGTAATGGTTCCAATGCCGCGGGACTCAACTGCCCGTTAACCATCAAGGGATAAAGCACTGGAAAAAGTCGCTCGACCAAGAGAAAAGCATACTTTCCTCGATGGTGACGAGCTGCTCGCAGAACATGAGCAGCAAGCACGAGCCAATCTTCGGTCGATCTTGGCGTTTCAATGAGAATGATCAGATCATTGATCGACCGAGAAAAACCAGTCGGGGGAGCATCCTGCAGTGGTTTTCTCGAAACGTTGGCAACCCACAGCAATGATTTCGGCGTTTGCAAGCGGATACTTTCGGCAAATGCCCGGGCTAGGTTAGGCAAGCAATCTTGATCCCAGGCTCGCGCACCCTGATGACTGCTATACAATATCCAATCCGTAGCCTCAGCCAATGCATTTTGGACGGCAACAATGCTAAACCAGCCCGCTGCCTCGCGCGCATCCCACCCGCCACGTGCCACGCGACCCACGAGACGAGGCGCGAGCGCCTCAGCCAATCGCTTCGTTGCCGCGCTTTCGACTCCGTCGTGCAGAACAGCTGCAATGGCCGGATGAAACAATTCTTCGTCCTTGACCGTCGCCCAGGAGATGCCCTCCATATAGGCGATCAATACGTGCATTGCATTGGGTTGTCCCGAACAACGCTCGACTAGTTTGGCTAGTCCAAATCCAAGGTCCTTGGCCGCCAATCCTCCGTGTTTGCCAGCCCAAACAACGAGCGGAGCATCCCGGACGCCCAAGGCCCACGACAAACGCTGCTCGGAAGACAACCGATCGAGAATCTTCGCCAAAGGCTCGGGGCGAATATCGGATTTGGCAAGAACCATTTTCGTCGCCTCAGCAAGCGCCCGTAATGGTTGTCCCAGGATAAGCCACACCTCGATGAGAGTAGTGATATCGTCGAGTCTCTGAGCAGCACCAAGAACATAGTCGGCAAGCGTTACTCTTCCCTCTTCCGGAAGGCTCTCCAAAGCCCGGACGGCAATGGCAACACGACTCTTCGGCGCCAACGGACGCAGTACGGCCAAAACCAAATCTGGGGCTTGCGCAGAAACACTCATCGCAAGGACGCTGGATCCTTTTACCGTGCGCATGTCGTCGTCGGTCATGCGCGAAAAAGCCGTATCGGTGGCTTCAAGAATGGCCCCGCGAAGAAGTGGCTTTGCTACAGCCATCAATTCACCGATTCCGCTGCAATCGTCAGCTTCGAGAATGCGACGCAAAGTCTCATTGGAAATCGTCACGGCCACACGGGAAGCGAATTCAGAATCGACATCGAGCAATGCCTCGAGACCGGGCCGCTTCATCAAGTCCACCAAGTCCCAAAATGGCCGCGGCACCATGGGTGCGTCGGGTTGATGCTGCACCAAAAGCCCCAACGTCTCTTTTACCAATGCGTGCTGAGGGTCCACAGTTGGCCATAACCGTTCTAGCAAATCGGCCCGCGCTCGCGCCGCCGTCAAACGAAGTTTGGCCGGGTCTTCCAATTCAACAAACCGATGAAACACCGGATATGCGACCGCATCGAGCTGCGCCAAACCATTTTCGGCACAATAGCGCCACATCGCGTGTGTTGCCGCAGCACCTTGTTCCACAACGGTTCGCACCCACGTTTGGTTGGCTTTTTCCCGCAGAACCGCATCCAACATCCGCCCGTCGCGCCACCAAGCCGGACTTCGCGCCCGGTCGTGAAATGATCCTACGGCACTCGGGGGTAAAACCAAAAATCCAAAAGGCTGACGACGCAAATGCCGAACTTGAAGTGAAAATGTGCAAAATGAAAAACCATCCCGTGCCTCGGGCCACAACAAACTCCACAAATGACGAACGACATCCTCGGACCCGCCCTCTTCCGTCCACATCACGGGACGGTCGGGCTGGCCAAACCAAAGCGTAATCAAGTCCGCTGCTCGATGGGCCTCGGGCATAGGCGCAAAACTAGAAGCCGACGCTAAATCCAACATAGGTTCGTCTTGGTAAAACGCGCGATCCTGCGCCGACTCGGGACGCCGATGCCCAGGCACACTCCACAAATCATGAATGGTTGCGAGCAAAGTTCTTGGAATCATGAGCGTATGCGTGAGAACCGTGCCCGCACGTCGCGCCGTGCGATCGGGCCACGTGCACGCAAACGCATAATAACGGCCGCAAGGAAAACCCGTGTAATAATGGTCGAACTCCGTGCCCACCGGCACATAACCCGAAAGATCACTCAGCCGATCGAGCAGCGCGAATTCGTCCTCGTTGACGTGACCGCCCGACGCAAGGAGCCGATGGCCCTGGTCATATCCATGGAGCGTCTGCGCTATCAACGATGCCTCGCCGCGAACACGCGCGCGAACATCGCACAGAAAAACGTACGCGTCCAGTCCGTTGCCCGCCAACGGATGCATAATCGCCCCTCAGCGCCTCGCGCCGCGGAGCTTCCACCGATTCAGCATTGACACAACTCGCTCCGGGTCGTGATACGGACGCATTGACGCGCGCCCCGTTTTCGTGCTTCTATGCCGCACATCCCCGGAGAATATCGCCGATGTCCCCTACCCTGCCCGCCATTTTCACGCTCGTTGTGCGTTCGCGCATGGTTGCGCAACGTGCCCTTGTCGTCAGCGCTTTGTGCACGTCGGCGTGTACGTTGGAGCCACAGACGATTCCGGTCCCGCCCGCGGAAGCCGTAAAAGACCCGCTCGTCTATGCCGACCCACGCATTGGGAGCGGTGGGTTTGGTTATGCAAATGGCAGCGCATTTCCTGGAGCTGCCGCACCATTTGGCCTGGCCAAGGTTGGTCCTGACACACGCGGCAAGGCTTATGGGACAATCACATTCCTGCATTATTCAGGATATTGGGCCGAGGACGAGTACATCCAAGGTTTCTCGCATCTGCACTTGCACGGCACGGGAGCCACCGATTATGGCATTCTTGGAATGATGCCCCTCGAAAACTTCGACGCTTCCCGCACGACGCAGGACGGTTACGAATCCCATTTCGACAAAGCGACGGAGGCTGCGTCGCCGGGTTATTATGCGGTAACGCTCGATCAGGGAAACATTCGCGCGGAAATGGCAGCAACACCCCACGGAGCACACCACCGCTATACATATCCTGCCGGAACGAGCCAAGGTCACGTCGTATTCGATTTGGCGCACCACTTGAATGATGGCGAAGTAAAACACGGCGAATTCACCCTCGATGCGACCAATCGCCGCATCACGGGCATGTTGCATCATGACGGCGGGATGTCCGATGGGTTTGGCGGGTACGATTTATATTTTGATATCGTCACCCGCGACGCCTGGACCAAGGCTCAGGTGTTTGCCGACGGCTCCGCTCCTGTCGAAGCAACGACCGCAAACGGCACTCATGTCGGTTGGGATTTGGAGTTTGACTTGACAAATGGCGAACCCATCGAGGTGCAAGTGGGAATTTCGCTCGTGTCTGCGGCAGGTGCTGAGAAAAACCGTTTGGCGGAATTGTCGACCTGGGATTTCGACACGATCCATGAAAACACGGCCAACGCGTGGCTCGACCTCCTCGGGCGCATGAAAATATGGGGCGGAACGGAGGCCGAGCGGCGAATGTTTTATTCTTCATTGTATCGATGTTTCTTGATGCCGACAGGTTCGGGCGACGTCGACGGGCAATATCGATACGGCGGACAATTACAAACGGCGAATGGATTTACGTTTCTGACCGACCAATCACTCTGGGACACATACCGCACATTGACCCCGATGTACGCGCTCATCGATCAAGACGCGTCCCGCGATACCGTGGAATCGCTTCATGCGATGGCGAAAATTTCGGGATTTTTCCCGAAATGGCCCATTGCAACGGGTGAGGCGGGCACGATGCTCGGTTCGAGCGCCGATGTGGTCGTTGCCGACGCATATGTCAAAGGCATACGGAATTTTGATGCCGAGGATGCATATGCGATTCTTCGCGCGGCGGCACTGGACGATACGGACCCATCGGGCGGGCGCGGAGGACGGCAATACGCAGTTTCGTACAATGCATTGGGCTATGTTCCGGCAAACTTCGGGCGATCGGTTTCGCACACCCTGGAATTTGGGCACGACGACCTAGCAATGGCAAATTTGGCACGCGCTTTGGGAAAAGACGCCGACGCGGCGATATTCGACGATCATGCCAAGAATTACCGGAATCTTTTCGATCCGGCGACTGGCTTTGTCCGGGCGAAAGACGGTCAAGGGAAGTTCGTCGAGGAAAACTACAATCCCTACATGATGAGCGACCATTATGCAGAAGCCAACGGTTGGCATAGCTTATGGGCCCAACACGACATTCCGGGACTCGCTGAGCTCTTTGGCGGACAAAAGCCGTTCGTCGATAAGCTCACGCAATTCTTCGAAGAAGGTGTGGCGGATTTGGCGGAACGTCCTATCGACGATCGTTTCGTTTCCGCGGCGCCGCGCAATTCTTATTGGCACAGCAACGAGCCGTGCATTCACGCCGCGTACGCGTTTGCCCAGGTAGGACGTGCGGACCTCACGCAAAAATATGCGCGCTGGGCGGCCGAGACGCATTACAACGATCTTTATTGGGGTTTGCCGGGCAATGACGATGGCGGCACCATGTCCGCTTGGTATTTGTTCACCACGGCGGGGATCTATCCAATTCCTGGGACGAATCGGTACGTTTTGGGCACGCCATTTTTCCCGCGCATGGAAATCAAGGTCGCGCAAGGCACGTTGATCATCATGGCCAATGGTGTTTCCGAGAAAAACATCTTCGTCCAGTCAGTCCGTTGGAACGACGAGTCCCTCGACAAGCCAGAAATCTTGCATGACCAGATCTCGCAGGGCGGAACCTTGGTCTTTGAAATGGGCGACAAACCCGGGTCCTTCGGCGTAAGTTCAAATTGAGAAACGAGGCCCCATGGATCCGCTGACGATGATTTCACCCCGCCACGTGTTGACTGCGGCCAAACGTATCGAACGGAGCGGGCTCGTTTTGCGTACGCCGCTCGAAAGAAGTTTGTCTTTGTCAGCCATTGCTTCGGCGGACGTG
>DAOMZH010000557.1:0-7353 GCA_035437985.1 Polyangium sp. (in: bacteria)
CACGACCTCGAAACCATTGGCCGTGTCGTATTGCGTCGCGCCATCGACCGCTGGAAAATCCGTGGGGTCGTTGGAAAGCACCAAATCGAGCCGCCCCACGAATTTCGCAAATGCGCCCGAATGCGCCAAAATCACGTCCCGCGGCCGACAATACCGTCTGACTTTCGGTTCTCCCGCGTTTGGACTGACAAGCTCGACGTAAAAACTATTGGTCTCGGTATCGAAATGCTCCGGGTCCGAGCAATCTCGCATCTTTTTCGGCGGCTGCAGCACGATGTGATTGTGTCCGCCAAGCACGACGTCGATCCCCGTCGTGTTTTCGATCATCTTTTGATCCACTTGCAGGCCGAGGTGCGTCACGAAGACGACGACATCCACGATGGGCCGAAGCAAGTCCACGTAAAACTGTGCCGTTTCGATCGTTTGCAGCGGCGTAATGCCAAGTCGATTTGGTGAATCGAGCAATGACGTCATGCTCGATAAATTGCCCATTCCTACGACCCCAACACGCAGCCCTTCGACGTTGAAGACCGTGTACGGCTGAATGATCGCCCCAAGCGGCGACGAACCCGGTTGCGCGGGATCCTCCAGTATGTAATTCGCCGCCAGAATCGGGTAGTTCGCCCAATTTTGCAGTTGCAAACCAAGGTTCAACGCTCCGCGGTCAAACTCGTGGTTCGCCACGATCATCGCGTCGACACCCATCGCCGCCAGCGATCGAATCTCGGCTTCGCCCGAGAAGAAGTTGAAGATCGGAGCGCCTTGAAAACAATCCCCACCATCGAGATGCAGCACGCGTGACGCTCGCGCGCGTTCGCGCCCGATGATGTGCGAGATACGCGCGACACCGCCCACGTTCGCGATCGTCAACGCTTCGCCGAGCCCAAGACCCGCATCGACTTGGCCAAGCTGCAGATTGTACGGGAAAAGTCGCGAGTGAATGTCCGAGGTGTGCAACAGGGTCAGGTGCACCTGACCTTTGAGACGGGGCGTGGGTTCATCCGGCGTTGCGCAGCCTGGACCCAAGGCATACGCAGCGATCGGAGCAGCGAGGAGCGGAGCGAGCCAGCGTTTGAAGCGCATCGATTGAGGGTACGCTAGGCAAGGTCGCGGTAGGGCCTCAAGCAAAAAGAATCGCCCTTCGGTCAAACCTGCAGAATGCCCGACATGACGAACCTCATCGCCACCATGTCGTCACGAAAACGTCACGTCTGATCGTGGTCGGGGAAGCTCACGGGCACTGCAACATGCAGCTCGCAAACGCGCCGGATTGCGTAGTAACTTCAGCGCACGTAGCTGCAAGAACGCATCGCGACACGCATTCGGTGCGTCCCGAACAACCCGAACCATCGGTTTGTTCGCAGCTCCCACCGCACTCGTTGCAGATCTTGTCAGCCGCTTGCACGCACGCGTTTTCGCCGCTGCACGCAGTGAGCGCGTCTTCTTCGATCTCGCAGCCGTCCCACGCAAACTCCTCGCCATTGCGACACTCGGCTTCGGTCTCGACACAACTGAGCCAGTCGGCGTATTGGTCGGAACAACCGAGATTTGCAGCCTTTTCTACCGTCGCGTCAACATCGGAAATGCAGTCCTCACGCTGCGCTTCCGTGCACCCTTCGCAGTTGCACTTGATGTTGCAGATCTCCTCTGACGTCACGCCACACCCGCTCGCGACAACGCCCCCGCCAAACCCCAAGACCAACGACGTAAGCAGCCAAGTTCCGAGCTTGGAACCGCGTTTGGACACGTTTTTGTTGTTCATGGTCCACCCGAAGATCCAGTAGAGGAGGACGAACTGGTGCTCGAACAATCGACCACGCACAGCGAATAGGTCGAATCCGGAGGGGTACTCTCGAGGTCGTTGCAGCTTGCGCCCAAAGCACAAAGCGCCGCGCATTCCTCGGCTCCGAAGCAAGATTCGGAACCTCCACCGCCAAGGCCACATGCGGCGCGTTTGTCTTGCTCTTCTTCGCAAGCGCTCTTGATGAACGTTGCGGCACGAGACGAACATGTGCGCATTGCGGTGCCTTCATCGAGGCAGCTCGAGGCAGCCCAAGCGCCGCTATTGCACGATCCTTCACCCACGTAACAAGCAAGGTACGACGAGAGCTGGGTGGCACATCCGTCATGCTCGGCCAAACGCTGCGCATCCTCGACATCGTCCAGACAATCGGCACGTTCGCGTTCACTACAACCTTGGCAATTGCAGCGCGCGACGCAGTACGAATTCACTTCACTCTCACAGCCCGAGACAAACGTCGTGAGTGCGAAGATGCTGGTCACGAGGGAGGACGCGAGCATGAACCGGCGGAGCCAGGGCCGCGCCGATTGTTTCATGTTCGTACGAATCATTGCGCGGGGTTCGACGGTTGTGGTGCCTGCTTGGGCATACTTTCGCACGACGCTGCGTAGTAGCCGCGAACGTTTTTGTTCATGCACGCGGTGCAGGCGTTGTCGAAGGTCTGCATGGCCATCGACGGACAAGGCGCGCGAACGCAGCGCAAACCCGTGTCGACTTCGCCACATACAGGCTTGGAAATCGTCGCGCAGTTCTGGGCCTTGCGCGACTCTTCGGAACATTGTTGGAGGGCCAAAGGCTCGCTCGGTTTGGAAGTTTCCGCCGGCGGTGGTTGGTTATCCCCCACCTTGGTGCCGTTCGCAGGCTCGGCGGTTTGTGCCGGAACCGTCACGGTGGGCGTGGGGTTTGCTCCGCTCGTGGTCGAATCTTGCGATGCTCCACTGCATCCCACAAGCGAACCAACGAGAACTGAAATGAGGAAAGAAGTGTTTTTCATGGCAAACTCAGCTTGCGCCCTGACGTGAGCGTCTCGAACGTTTCGCTTCTAGCGTCTTTCCTCCATCGCATCAACATCACGGTATAGTGGCGCCATGCCTTGTCCCCGATCGCACGCGTCCGTATTCGTTGCGCGTAGGCGCGCACTGCAAAGCCAACTGTCGACGCCGGCCATCTTTGCAGCGGGCTTGCCCTCGGCCCGAAACTATCGCGCCAACACCTTTACGTACCGCGCAGCGAGTCACTTTCTGTACCTCGTTGGCGCAGCCTTGCCCGGTGCTGCATTGCTGTTGACGCGAGAACGGGCCGTGCTTTTTGCCGAACCCGAAGCGGAGGACGATGCGCTTTGGCATGGCGCGAAGCCTTCGTTCGAGGACCTCTTGCGCACGCTCGCGGTTGATGAAGTTCGGGCCATTGGGGATCTGGATCAGGCGCTTGCGGAGCTTGGATCGGAGCCTGTCGCCACGTTGCCGCCGCAAGATGCTTGGAGTGCGGCGTGGCTCTCGGCGCGCCTTGGACAAACCGTGTTGCCTTCGAGTGGCGATGCGCTCGTCGACGGAACGCCGGATGCGGCCCTTGCCGAAGCGATGATCGCGCTACGCCTATGTCACGACGTAGGAGCTGTCGCGCAGATGCGCGCAGCTGCGGAGGCCTCCGTGCGTGCGCATCTTGCAGGCATGCGCGCCACGCGTCCGGGTGAGTCGGAACATGCGGTGTGTGGCGCGATGATTGGGGCACTTCGGCGGGAAGGTTTTACCGAGGCGTATGAATCGATCGTGACGATCGAAGGTGAAGTGCTGCATCACCATGGTCATGAAAACACGCTTGCTGCGGGTGATTTGCTTTTGGCGGACGTGGGAGGCGAATCTCCGGAAGGCTGGGCGGCGGACATCACGCGCACATGGCCCGTGTCAGGGACGTTTTCCTCGACGCAACGAGCGATTTACGACGTGGTGCTCGCGACGCAACGGGCAGCGATCGACAAGGTTCGTCCGGGCGTGAGTTATCGCGACGTGCACGAGACGGCCAAACGCATGATGGTCACGGGGCTTCGGGATCTCGGCATTTTTCGTGGGGATGTCGATGGGCTTCTCGAACGTGGGGCGCATGCGATTTTCTTTCCGCATGGCATTGGGCATCTTTTGGGTCTCGATGTGCATGACATGGAGGACCTTGGGGATCGTGCTGGCTATGCGCGGGGGCGAGTTCGTTCGGCGAATTTTGGCGATCGGTATTTGCGTCTCGATCGGGATCTGATTCCGGGTATGGCGGTGACGATCGAGCCTGGGTTTTACCAAGTACCGGCGATATTACGGGACAAACGAATTACGAATGCGGTGGGCGATGACTTGCGTCGTGACGAATTGGCCAAATATTCGGACGTGCGCGGGATTCGAATCGAGGACGACGTGTTATGTACGGCAGAGGCGCCCGAGGTCTTGACGGCGGGTTTGCCCAAGAATGCGTCGGACATCGAGGCCGCGATGCGGTCTTGAAAAGGATAAGTCAACCACTTTTCCTTGCCTTCCGCCCTACGCCAGCATACAAGCCCGCCATGAGCGATCCCAATGTTTCCCGCATGGTGGCCGATCGTGTCGCCATTACCACTACCGTCACCACGGCCATTCAAATTCATGGCCCAGAAATCGTGCCCATCATCGAGAAAACCCTTTTTCCTGCTGGCGCACGCAATGACCTCACTATCGCCGACGTCGTCAATGCAATTGCCACGCACCTCGAACGCGTCACCAATGCCCTCGTCGATGCCGATCGCGCCCATACCACAGAACTCGCCGATGACGATGGTCTACGCCTGACCCGCGACGAGCGCACCGTGGACATGAAGGATCTTTTGACCACGTTACGTTCCAATCTCCTGCGCAATTACGGCGCTACCGTATGTGGCGCTTATGGCCTCGGCAATGCAATTCCAGAAGACGCTGCCGCATTGCTCATTCTCGCTGGAAATGTCGAAAGTCTTTTGCGCTCCCGATCGCTCACCGAGCCTCCGAAGAACCAAAGTCTCAAAATTGACCCCATTCTCGCCGCCAATGATGTGCGCGACACTGCTGCTACGTTGCGCACTGCCTTGGCCAAGGTCGAGCAAGAAAGACGCGAAGCTCAGCTCACCCAGAGCACAAAAAACGAGGCAATGGCTGCTTGGGGTACTACCTATTCAGCCGCGGCTGATTGCACGGCCGCCTTTTTTGCATTGGCCGGACGAACCGATTTGGCCCAACGCGTTCGCCCCACCGCTCGCCGCCGCGCTGGATTGCCGGACGAAGAATCTGCGCCGCCTCAACCTCCGGCTACTCCTCCCGCGCCGCCGGATGGAACAACGGATACGGGCGGCAATCCGTAATTGCGCCTGCGGCGCATTCACTTTCCCCGCCGTTTTTTTGCGCGCTGGAATGGTCGAGGGCGTTCCGCGCCTCCATTCCGACCACCGACCCCGCTGCGCTCGCGGCCTACGCTGCGCTCCTACAACCTGTTGTCGAGATGATCCGAACGCTCGCGGAGGACGCAACCGCAGCACCGTCGAAACGCGTACACGCTCGCTCGTATCTCCGCCGCGAGATCCTCAAAGGACTCCGTGAGATCGAGACGCGCATCGAAGTCGCGATCATCACGGAAACCGAACCGCTCACCCCACGGGTTTGATCCACTCGTCGCAAGCCGAAGCAGCCGATCCCACCTACGCGGTGGAAGCGCAAGGGGAAGCGGTAAGAAGCGCTCTATCCGAGCAGTTCATGACCATCGCTGCCGACACCATCTTCCCTTTGACGTTCTGCCGCTTTCTTGAATTGATCTTTCAGCATTTCAAGAAACGTGTAATTTCTAGCTTTTGCGTCTGCCAAAAACGTTTCGTACGACAGCACATACGTAGGCATTGGAACGTCTGGACCGTCCTTTCGCGGAATCATAAATTCTTGATAGAACACCTTACCGTTGGAGTACAACGGGGTCCATTTTAGGACTTTCAATGCGTCGGCAAAATCATCATCAATTTCAAAAAGCGAATAGTACCACATACGCTGAATTTTGTTCATGTAATTCACAAGTTTGCGGGCACGTTGTACCAGTTGCAATTGTGCGTAGTGGTTTTCTTTCTCGTCCTTTCTTCTGCCTTTAAGTTCCACAATTACGACATCAACGGCATCGACATCATCAGGGTTGGCAGAAAATACCATGGCGATGTCGGGCATTTTGCCATCATTAACGAGAACCTCACCTTTGGTTATTTCGCTGATCACTTCACTCATTGTTAGATTACTCAGCGTGGCTCGATAGGTCATGAATTTGTCGTCCAAAAGCCACACGTTATTGTTGAACGCATGGTCCGCCATGCGTGTACCGTCATATTTGGTTTTCCGTGGAGCGATAATGTCGTGGAACTGGCCCTCTAATTCGGAGTGCGGCAACGACGCCAGCTTCTTTATCGTAAAATCACGATATAATATGTATTCGGCAAGAACACGCGAGGACAATTCCAACGTTTTTTCGTATGTTGCCTCATCTAGTGTTTCACTCTCTAATACGCTCCTTTGCACCTGAAAAAATCTATATTGTGCGTTCTTGAGCGCTTCCTCGGCATCAATGATACCAACCGCGTCCTTGTCAAATAATCCCATCAAATGAGGGTACAGGGCCTCGAATCGTTGCTGTATCTTGGTGTTTTTCTCTTTTATCTCCGGAAGTTCTGCACTTAGCACCATCGCCATTTTTTGGCGAAGAACACGAAATACTGTTTCCTGCGGTATGCTTTCAGGAAACACAAGACGTTGTCGCGCACTGTCGCATTTGCCAGCAAAGGATTTCGACTCGAAAAGAAAAACCACAGTGCAGCCGATTGGAATCGCATTCTGCTTCACGAGCGGCACTGGGATCGTGCGACCATCAACGCATATGGCTGTTAATTGCAACCCCTTCCCGCCCGTGCGCTGAATGGCGTAATTCATCGATATTTCGTTAAACGCATCGATGGATTTGTCTAGAAATTTTTCGCACGTGAGCTGAGGTATGTCTGCGGGCGTTATGTTTGCCCCGTTTGAGGCCATGTTCATCTGCCGAGTCTTTTCACCGTCTTCCAGCTCAATGGTTATAGTAAAGTCCTTGCCATCGTTCTTCATATCATGCAAGGTTGGTAAAAAATGCTCAAACAGCCTGGCCTTTACGATTTCTGGCTTGATGTCATCCTTTTGTCGCAATCGTTTGATAAATCCGTCGAAACGAATCGTCGTTTTACGCGTATCCGCATCTGACGCCTCGGCGATTTTGCAACCCCCATCGAATTCGTTTGAAAATTCAAACGAGCGTTTCTTTCCGGCAAATGAGCTATGGACCGATACACGCGAAAAATAGTGCAGGTATACAAGCCGCCCGAGCCCCTGATGTTGCGTATCTTTGGGCTCCATCAGTCGACTGAAGCGCTCAAATCGTTCGTCGGTAAATCCCTCACCATTATCTGTGATTGTTATGGACAATGGCTCCGCAACAATATGAATCGATATTCGGTCAGCCTTTGCGTCAAAAGCATTGGCCACAGCTTCGTTAAATAC
>DAOMZH010000558.1:0-7346 GCA_035437985.1 Polyangium sp. (in: bacteria)
ATTCTTGTTGTTTTTCCCGCCCGTTCTGGCTGTCGCGGTTCCCGACGGTGCGGCACTCGCGCTACTCGCCGGGGCACTGGGTCCGGCGCTCGGGGGTAAGACCAGCATTCCGACAGAACCCGAAGGAGCAGCAACCAGCGCGTCGGCACTTGACGCGGGCGCCTGTCCTGACCCGGATTTGCTCGAAACAGTAGCGCTCGCACCTGCCAATGGATCTTCGAGTGGTTTTGGCTCCGATACGACCCAGATCAGGGCCACACCTCCAAACACCAAAACGAAGAGCATCGTCGCGATCAACGCTTTTGTCGATTGTTTGTCCCGTTGGCGTTCGTTTTTCTTGTGCTCGGCGGCCCAATCCGTCGGCGCCACGATGGACTCGCCCAAGTCCACCTTCTCCACCACCTCGACGATCCCGAGGCCCGCGGCCTTGGCGGCCGAATGCTCCCCATTGACGGATGTCGGCTCGGCTTCCACCTTGGCCCAGGGGCGCGAATGTTCTTCCGAGGGACCTCGTCCAGTTCGGTAAGACTTACCATTCGATTGCGACAGTTCACTCGATCCATTCGGACGATTCGGCAACTGTGTTGGTGGCAATCGGGACATGCGCGGGTTGTCCGTCACCTCGTGCGCATTAAACAGAAAAGCGATCTCCGCGGGCTCCGTGGGCATTTGTTCCACATACAAAAGCACTTCGTCGGCCAATGCATCCACAGCTTCGCGCCGCGGAACGAAACGCACGGTCAAACCGCCCGGTACGTCTTGCTCGCGCCCCGTCGATACCGCAGTCCATTTGATGTCCGACTCGATCAGCACTTCCGCAAATCGCGCCATACATCCCGCAATGCTCGGAAAATCCACGCGATCCGGGTGCACGATCGTCACCCGTCGCGGCACCGACGCTCCTTCCACCGTCCACCGATGCCGCAAACGGCTCGGCTGAGGAGCATGCATGTCTCGAAAATCATTCACATAGGCGTTGAGAAGCGCCATGAGCGCCGCTGGATTTTGCGCATGCTGCACGTACGTATGGTACCAACCGCGTCCTTGGACATGCGATTCTTCGTCCGGTAGCAGCTTTTGGTAAAACTGCACCGCCACGCTATACAACGTGCCCGCATCGAGATGCCGATCGACCAAAACTGCCGAATGGCAAAACGGCGGATCCTGTCGTCCCGCGTGATCTCGAGCGCCATTGATCCGCAAACCGAATACGAACCCAACGCCGCCATGCCCAGGTTCGTATTGATTGTCGTCGCGCGATAAGTTCGTAATCGCAAACGAATATGCCGCTGAATGCCGCGGTTCGATGTATTTGACGACGCGGGCCAAATGGCTGAAGTGTTGCCTCGTGAGCGGCGCTTGCGGCACCTCGGGTCGATACATGAAATCGATTTGATGCCCAGGCACGTTCCCATGTAGAAAATGAAACCAGACTTCGCCCGGTTCCAGTTTGTACTGGGGAACTTGGTACGTATTCGTAACAAAGGTTGCCTCGTCCATGTCCCCCTCCAATCAGCGGTGATGCGGCGAAGGAATCGGTGGTTTTCGATTGAGCGGGACGGTGGTCTCCATCCCGGGAGGCATTTCGCGTTGCTCGTTCATGGGCATGGTGATCTTGGGCGGTTTGTTGGGCGCATTGATGGGGGCGGTCGTTTGTCCGTACGCCGGAATTCCACTATGGGGCGCACCGTGCGGCGGACCATGCGCTTGACCATTGGCTTGAGGCGCATGCGGAATGTGCGGGGCAGGCAAAGGCGTCCCATTGGCTCCATTGAGCCCCGATCCAGTCGATCGCATTTGCCTGCCGCGGGCCTCGGTTCCCGTCTTGATGCGTTGCAGAAGCTGATTGTCGTACGCCGCTTTCGGCAGAATCTGCTCGACGAAATGCGAGAACAACACGTGGGTCGAGTGTCCGTAACTCGCGGATCCCGCCATGACCTTCACGTCGATGTGGGTTGCATATTGCGTCAAAGCCTCAATGAGCGGTGCGTAATATTGTTTGGCATGGGCTTCGGCTTGGAGGGGTGAACCTGGAACGAGGTCGCTCTTGTTGATGAAGAGGACGATCGTTTTACATGACGCAACTGTTTTGGGGCTGAAGAAAAACTTCAGCGCGCGGGGGTTGAATTCATCGAGTTGTTCGACGATGCGATGTTGTTCGACTTGACAAGCGTCTTTGCCGCCGAGGTCCACGACCATGAGGATTCCGTGAATCTCTTCCATGATCAGTTCTTGCTGGGCATCGACGATGTGCTCGCCGCCCCAATCGTGCACTTCGAACACGTGTTCGGTGAGGGTATCGCGCGCGCGCACTTGGCTGACGGTGCGTTCGTACCGTTCGATTTTGGTTCCTTCGATCGTGCCGAGGTCGACGAGGGGATTGGCCCATTTGAGGGTGAGCGAGCTTTTGCCCGTGGCTTTCATGCCGACGGTGAGAATTCGATAAATCTTGCGCTCGATCGTGGGACGTTTTTCCAGTTCACCCTTGTGCCAATTGAGTTCTTCGGTTTGGGCGTCGAGCCAGCCGAGTTGTCGTTTGTTTTCGGCTTCGAGGTTGGCGACGCGGTCGTTTAGACGTTTGGCCTCGTCGGTTTTGCTTTGGAGTTTTGTTTCGACATCGTCGAGTGTATCGGCGAGCTTGGAGTATTTCGTGATGAACACGACGATGACGGTGACGAGGGCGACGACGATGCCACCAATGATGATCCACGTCATGTACGATTCCATGGTGGGAGCTCCCGAGGCGAGGTGATCGAAGGTTTGGCGACGAGGTTTGTTCTGACGGAACTCGTTTGGCCTGGCCGAGATGGAAGCACAAGGTTGGAGGGGTGGCAAGAAAAACGATGTGGGAGTGAAAAACTCACCACAAAATCACTTGCGGTTTGCCCGAGATCCGCAGTAAAACCACGACAGGTTTGTCGAGGACGAAAAGTTTGGCGGAGGAAACCATGCGTTCGGTCTTGCAAGTTGGAGAGGTCGTTTCGGGAGAACAGAGTGCGTACCGATTGGTGTATCAGATCGGCGAAGGAGGGATGGGCGAGGTCTGGGAGGCGACGGATCTGCGGTGGAGTTATCAGGTCGCGGTGAAGTTCATGCGTGATGACAGTCCGTCATTGCGCATGCGTTTCAAGCGCGAAGCCAACGTTTTGCGGACGTTGTCGCATCCCAGCATCGTGCGTCTCATCGATGATGGAGAAACTCCGGACGGCCGACCGTTTCTGGTCATCGAGCTGTTGACCGGCCAAACGTTGGACACGTTCTTGCGGAAAAACGGCCCGCTCCCGCTCCGCACTGCGCTTCAAGTGGCCCGCGACATTGCGAGCGCACTCGCGGCCGTGCACGCGGCGGGCATTGTGCATCGGGACCTCAAACCGGCGAATATTTACCTGCATGGTGCGCCCACGCCAAACGATCCGCACGTCGATGTCGTGGTGTTCGATTTTGGCATTGCTCGCGATGTCAATTCGACCGGCGAGGCGCAGGCGACCATGACAAACATTTCGACCACCGTTGGCACAATTCTCGGCTCGCATGGGTACATGAGTCCCGAACAGTTGCGTGGTCGAGCCGTGGATCGTAGCGCGGATATCTGGGCGCTCGGCTTGGTTCTTTACGAAATGATCGAAGGCACGAGACTGTTTTCCGGGACGCGGGAACAGATGATTCGGCAAGCTTTGAGCACCCCGATCACCCCGATTCCTTGGCGTACAAACAAGAATGTTCCGAAGGAGGTCGACTTGATCGTGGCTTCGTGTCTCGAGCGTGATTTGTCGCGACGAACGACGAGTGCACAGGAGCTCGAGCAGCGGCTCACCCAGTTGATCGAATCGAGCGTTTTGTGGACACCACGTGCAGATGCGCAGGTCGAAGCGACGATAGCGATGCCGCCGCGCATGTTGTCCCAAGCAACAGCGATTCCCAGTCTGCCGCCGATTGAAGCACCAAGTGCGGTGAATGCTGTCTACCCCCAGGTCTTGGCCATCGCGGAACAAGCACCAATCGCCGACAAGGCCATGCAGGAGCAGCTGACCCAGATGCAGCGGCAGATGAGGACCAATACGCTCATTACTGTCACAAGCATCTCCCTGTGTGCAGTGCTTTCCTTGGTTGCAACGGTCCAAGGCATGAACGTGCCAACCACACCGCCGCCCCCAGCGCCTGCGGTAACGATTCAAAATCAAAATGGTGTGTCGCAATCGCCCGCTGCGACCCAGCTGCCAGTGGCAACGACATCCACTGCACCCACTCAAACTGACGCAGTTCCGACCAAAAACGCTTCACCGGAAGCACCTCCCAAGCCTGCAAACAGTGCAAACGCGGGGACGACGGAGGTGCCTCCACCGTGTCCGTGTCCGTGTCCGGCAAAGCCAAAAGACGCAGAAAGCAAGCCCAAATAGCCATGGCGGACGATTCCCGTTCGTCCTGCCCACTCGACCCCCACGACCTCGAACGTTTGGCATTCAAACAATCAGCATCGTTTGCCCAAACGAACGCCGTCCGCCACTTCGTCCCCTGGCCCGGACGAACACTACGCCGCGATCGTTTGTCAAGGTTCTTTTTCGCTGGTGCGCGATACGCGCAAATCGCAAAACGGAATTGCCTTCGGTGGTTTGTCTAGAGCGTTCCTTGCGAACCCTGCACATTGGCAAAGGAGCCTTCGCGTGCCGATCTCTTTACAACCGTGACCCCCGATCGTGGTTTTACCAAATCCATGCTCAAAATTCGTGAATCGCGCAATTAGAATCAAACGGTAAATCGTCCAAGTCTCACATTCTTCAGGTTGACAACTGTCGATTCACGTGCACCGAGGTTTGGCGCGGAGCAATCCACGGCTCGGGTTTCTCACTACGAACAACAAACGCGATGTTTGGCATGCCAACCCTATCCGAAGTGCCGAAGGGTTTGCTGGATCAATACGTAGCTTTGCGTAGGTGAGCAAAAAGTCGACATTACTGTCGAGGTCGAACGGACGGCATGCCAGGACGAGTGATGCGACGTATGCTGGGCGATTCGGGGCATAGCCGCATTGTTGCCGGATTCTTCGGCGATCCCGCCCAAGCCAGCAAATTCGTGCCGAAATTTTGCCTCGGCCCCGCGCATGTGCCATCCTCGCGCCCTCACGCTGCCCACGTGTTCCATCTTTCATGCCTGCGTCTTCGCTTACCGCCAACTCCCTGCTTTTTCGTTATGTGCCAGCCCTCGGTGCATTGCGATCGTACCGCGCCAGCGACGCTCGACACGACATCGTCGCCGGCTTGACCGTTGCGACGGTTGCCGTGCCGCAAGCGATGGCGTACGCGCTCATTGCCGGATTACCGCCCGAATACGGTCTTTATACGGCCATCGTCATGACGGTCGTCGGAGCATTGCTCGATTCCTCGCGGCAATTGATCAATGGTCCGACAAACGCCATTTCGATTGCGCTTCTCAGCGCCATTGGGGCGATTTCCGATCCGCAAGCGAAAATCCAGGCGGCGATATTATTAGCCTTTCTCGTTGGATCCATTCAAGTCATCATCTCGCTCCTCCGCCTCGGGGACCTGACGCGATACATTTCCAGCTCGGTCATCGTTGGTTTTACCTTGGGCGCAAGTGTGCTCCTCGTGCTCGATCAGCTCAAAAACCTGTTCGGTTTCAAGGCTATTGGCGGCCCACACGATCATTTTCTCCAGCGTGTTTATGGCAGCATGACGAAGGGTGGGCCCATTCATTGGCCTACGTTGGCCATTGGGTGCGGCACGATCCTTTTGATAATTTTGCTCATCGCCATCAAGAAAAAACTCGGGTGGAAACTATTTCCGGAACTTCTTTTGGCGGTCGTTGCTACGGCATGGGTATCGTATTCGTTCGACGTTCAAGCGGCCGGCGTCGCCATCATTGGCAACATTCCGGCCAAATTGCCCTCGTTTCATGTACCCAATTTCAGCTCTGAAATGATTCGGTCGTTGTCTTCGAGTGCTCTCGCGATTGCCCTTTTGGGTCTGCTCGAAGCGATTTCGATGGCCAAGGCGATTGCCGCGGAAACTCACCAAAAGCTCGATTTGAATCAGCAGTGTTTGAGCGAAGGTGTCGCGAACGTTGCCGGAAGCATGTTTTCGTGTTTTCCGGGGTCGGGATCGCTCACGCGTTCGGCCATTAATCAGCAAGCAGGCGCCTCATCGCAATGGTCGGGCGTCATTTCGGCTTTTGCGGTGGCGGGGATCATGCTGGTTTTCGCGCCATTCGCCAAATTCATTCCTCGGGCGGCGCTTGCGGGCATTCTCATTGTCACTGCGTTTCGCATGATGAAATTCGACACGATTGCGCGCCATGCTCGAGCGACCCGTTTCGACGCCGTCATCGTGACGGTCACGGCCCTCGCCGCTATTGTCGTGTCCGTCGAGTTCTGTGTGCTCATTGGGGTGTTTTTATCGTTTCTCCTGGTCGTGCCGCGCATTGGCACGATGCACCTCACCGAATTCGTCGTGGCGTCCGAAGGTCACGTCCACGAGCGTTTGCCTCATGACGGCATCGTTTGTCCAGGAATATTGATTTTTGGCTTGGAGGGAGAAATGTTCTTTGGTTCGTCCACGAGCCTCGAAGAGCATTTCCACGTAATTGAAAGCCGCATCGAGCCGACCACCGAGGTTGTCATTCTACGTTTGAAACGCGCCCGTAATCCCGACGCGGTGGGCCTTGGCATTCTGGACGCTTTCATCAAACGCGTGCGCGCTCGCAACGTGCACGTCCTCGTGTGCGGCGTGCGTCCTGATTTTGCACTTGTCCTCGATAAAACTGGCATTCGTCAACACCTCGACGCCGAATCGATTTTTCTGGAGCAACCCGTCCGACAAACCAGTACCATGTTGGCCCTGGAATACGCCCATGGATTGCTCACTTCCCGCCACGTTTGTCCGCTCCGTGCCCGTCGGTCCTCGCTCGACGTCGTGCCTCAGACGGAGTTGCAGCATACGCTCGAATTCGAGGTTTAGTCGTTGGGTAGTATTGCGAGCAAGGGACCGAAATGCCCGGTGTCTTCGTTATGGTTTTGATCGATCCGCGGGAAGCTTCGGCGGCAACGCCACCACGGGCGGGATTGCTCCTGCCGTGTCGAGTTTGACGTCTGTTTCGACAAACTGGCCGGCTTTGCTCACGCGCATACGCACGACATCACCTCGGTGACCGAGCAATTCAATGGCCCCATCTTTTCGACGCGCGGGACTGCCATCGATCGTGACATCAGCATCGCCGGGCAAGACGACGACACGCACGTGGCAACCATCGGGACCCATATCTTTTAATGACTTCTGGGGTGCGGTAGGCGCCGTTGGTGGCCCCGGAGGCGATGGTGGTGGCGGTGGGTCTTG
>DAOMZH010000559.1:0-1984 GCA_035437985.1 Polyangium sp. (in: bacteria)
CCGTTTGCTCGTCGACTCATCGCCATCTCCTTCGGGGTTGGGCAGAAAATCCGCACGAGCACCCGTACACGATCTGCTCGAAGATGACCATAACGAAGATGACCATGACCCGGCTTGACACGAGCTCGACCTGTGCCGGTGGAGACACTCGAGCGTGTCGTTTTACCTAGGAAATGCGAGAATGCCGAACTTGACGCGGAGTTGGGCATGTGCCAGGCTCGCGCCCAGACGTTTTTCGAGGACGCATCATGATCCGACCCATCCCCATCGGCATCGACGACTTCCGCAAACTGCGGGAAGAAAACTTCGAGTACATCGACAAGACGTTTTTCATCACGGAATTCATCGACCGCAGCAACATCAAAGTCATCATCGTGCCCCGTCCGCGTAGGTTTGGCAAGTCGATGAACATGAGCACGCTGAAATGGTTCTTCGAGAAGCGCGACGACAACATTTGGCATCTTTTCGAGGGTCTTCATGTCGCCCGTGCGGGCGAGAAGTACCGGCAGCATTTCCAGAAATATCCGGTCATTCACATCAGCTTCAAGGAAACGAAGGCGAACGATTTCGACTCTTGTCTGCGTGAGGCCAAGCGGCTGATTCGAGACATGTACGCGATGCATGAGCGTGCCGTCGCGGGAAAGCTCGAACCATGGGCCATGGCTGAATTTCGGGCCATCGTGGATGGTACCATGGACGTGTCGCTCTATCGCCGGGCGCTCAAGAACCTCACGATGTTCTTGCACCAAGCCCACGGCGTTCCTCCCATCGTGCTCATCGACGAATACGACGCGGGGATTCACGCGAGTTACGCGAACGGGTTTTACAAGGAAGCGATCGACTTTTTCGGTGGGTTTTACTTGGCGGGGTTGAAAGACAACCCGCACCTCGAGCGGGCCGTGATGACGGGCATTTTGCGCGTATCCCGAGAAAGCATCTTTTCGGATTTGAACAGTGTCGGGGTGTATTCGCTGTTGCGGCGCGAGTTCAATACGTGTTTCGGATTCACCGAAGAAGAGGTGAAAGCCCTCCTCGAACGAGTCGAATTGCCCGAGATGATGGCTCCGCTGCGAAGTTTTTATAATGGTTATGACTTTGCCGGCGTCGATATCTACAATCCGTGGTCCATCTTGAGCTTTCTGGCCAATGTCAACCACGACGTGATCCCATATTGGGTGGGCACGAGCTCCAATGCGTTGATCAAAGAGCTGCTGCAGCATCACGCCTTTGGCATTCAGCGGGAAATGCAAACGTTGCTGGAAGGTGGATACGTCGAAAAGCACATTCACGAATACATTGCGTTTCCGGAGCTGCGCGAGGACAAGGATACGTTGTGGAATTTGCTGGTGTTCTCGGGATACCTTCGGGCCTCACGACCTGGGCCGCCAATTCGAGGCACCCCATTGCCTGCATTTCGGTTGTCGATTCCGAACCAGGAAGTGGCCGAGGTTTATCGGACATCGTTTCAGTCATGGATGAAGAAGGGGCTATTATCGCAAGGCGGCGAGCTGGATGTCTTGCTGACGAAGTTATTGGAAGGGGAAGCGCCTGAATTCGAGGAGCAGTTGCAGAAGTTTGCGGCGACGTTGCCCTCGTACCACGACGTCAAGGGAGCGAAGCCGGAGACGTTTTACCACGGAATGATGATCGGACTGCTCGCGTCGTTGGAGCCTGATTACGAAGTGCGATCGAACCGCGAATCGGGCAATGGTCGACCGGATGTGCTGATCAAACCTCGAGTAGCGGGCAAACCTGGCGCGGTACTGGAGCTGAAAGCGGCTCGGGCGGCGGTGAAGACGATCGAAAAGGCAATGGCCGAGGGGCTGAAGCAATTCGCCGAAAACGATTATGCGGCGGAATTACGCAATGCGGGCGTGGAGAAGATCGCGCAAATGGTGGTGGCGTTCGATGGCAAGCGCGTGATGGTGTTGCCCAAAGGTGCGAAGCCGCCACGGAAGAGCCCTGCGAAGAAGGTGGCGAAGAA
>DAOMZH010000559.1:2084-7341 GCA_035437985.1 Polyangium sp. (in: bacteria)
GGCGACGAAGGCGACGAAGGCGACGAAGGCGACGAAGGCGACGAAGGCGACGAAGGCGACGAAGAAGCGGTAGCTGTCGGTGGATTGGGCTCTCCCAGGGTTATTCCACGCGTTTCACCCAAGGTCAGCCGATGATCGACGTCGACGATGCCGATGGTTGGCACTGGGCAAGTGTTTGGGGGACGGATTATTGCGCCGCGCAGGTGTTGAAGAGGAGGCTGACGGTGTTGCTGTTGCGGTTTGCGACGGCGAGATCGGGTTTGCCGTCTCCGCTCATATCCGCAACCGCAATCGCGCTGGGCATGAAGCCCGTGGGGTATTGAATGCTGGCAGCGAACAGGCCACTGCCGTTGTTGAGCAGCAACCGCACGTCATTGCTTGCACTATTCACGACGGCGAGATCGGATTTCCCGTCCCCGTCGAAGTCCCCAGCCGCGAGGGCCCTGGGAGTATGCCACCCGGGATGATCGACGCGCTGAGCGAAGGTGCCATCACCGTAATTGAGAAGAATGCTCACCGTATTGTCGCCGCCATTCGCGACGGCGAGGTCGGGGGCCCCGTGCCCGTCGAGATCCGCAGCCACGAGCGCGAGTGGCATCGCGCCCGTCTCGTAGTGGGCGACCCAAGAGGCGAACGATCCATTGCCCTCGTTGCGAAAAATGCTGACGTTGTTGCTTCCGCTGTTCGCAATGGCGAGGTCGATCCATCCGTCGCTGTCGAGGTCTGCGGCCACGACGGAAATCGGCATCGCGCCCGTGTTGTAGTTGACCCGGGAGGCGAATTGGCCATTACCCGTGTTGCGTAACACGCTGACATTGCCGTCTCCGCTGTTCGCAATGACGAGCTCGGGCCGTTTGTCGCCGTCGAGATCCGCGACCGCTATTGACTTCGGTTTGCTCCCCGTGGCGTGGTCCCCGCCAATCGTGAACGAGCCATTGCCATCGTTCAGCAGCACGGTCACGCTGCCGCGTTCGACGTCCGCAACGATGAGGTCCGGCGTTTCGTCGCCATCGATATCCGCAATCGCGATCGCGCCACGCTCACCGCCCACCGGCAATAAGATCTCCGTGACGATGATGCCCCCTTTGCGATTGAATAGGATGCTCAGGGTATTGCTGTCGGAATGAACAACCGCGATATCGAGCGTGCCGTCGCTGTCGAGCTTCCCCGCCGCAACCGAAACAGGGCCAGGGCCCGTCAAGTAGCCATCCGTCGCGGAGAATGTGACCATTCCGCGATTGAGCAGGACGCTCACGGTGTTGGCGTAGTCGTTCGTGATCGCGAGGTCGGGCTTTCCGTCGCGGTCGAGATCTGCCGCCGCCACCGACAACGGGGCAACGCCGGCGGGGTAGTCGGATGCGGGACCGAACGTGCCAGCACCTGTGTTGACCAAGAGGCTCACAGAGTCACCGGCGTATTTCGTGACGGCAATGTCGGGTTTGTCGTTGCCGTCGACGTCGACCACCGCAACCGAATTGGGAAAGAGGCCAACTCCACCCGTGGGATAGTCTGTCTTGGCGGCGAACGTGCCATTGCCATGATTCCGCAACACACTCACACTATCGTCGTAGAGATTGGCAATGGCGAGATCTCGGTTGCCGTCACCATCGAGGTCGGTCGCGGCGATCGAATACGGGCCATTGCCGGTGTCGTAGTTGCTCATGCTTGCAAATGTGCCGTTCCCATCGTTCAGCAGCACGCTCACGGTGGCATCACCGACGTTGCCGATGGCGAGGTCGATCGAACCATTCCCATCGAAATCCTTGGCCGCGACAGCCTTGGGGGCTTTGCCCACGGTGTAATCGAATTTTTCGGCGAACGTGCCATTACCATTGTTCCGCAACACGCTCACGGTATTGCTGATGAAATTCGGAACGGCGAGGTCAGGCTTGCCATCACCGTCGAGATCCGCGATTGCAACCGAATACGGACCGTAGCCCGTGGGATATTTGAACTGCTCGCCGAAGGTGCCGTCACCTTTACCTTTGTTGAGCAGCACGCTCACGGTGAAGCCATCGTAGTTCCCGACAACGATGTCGGGCCAGTTGTCGCCGTTGAGGTCCCCGGCCGCGACCGATTGAGGAATCCTGCCCGTGGCGTAGTCGGCCCTGGCGGCGAATTGGCCATTACCCGTGGTATTGCGAAGCACGCTCACGGTGCTGCTATCGCCATTGGCAATGACGAGGTCAATATTCTTGTCATTATCGAAATCAGCCGCAGCGACCGACCAGGGGACGTCCCCCACAGGAAAAACCAGCGCGAACTTGGGATTCTTGCAGATGCATGTCCCGTTATTGCATTCCTCTCTGGGGAGGTCACACTTCATTGGTTGCATCTCGTGACACGCCGCCGTCAACGGATCGCAGCCAATGCACGGATCGCACGGCGCTCCATTGACTTGCCAGAAGCCGTTCGCATCGCAGAATTGAGGAACGCTCCCGTCGCACCGGAGATCCCCGGGAACACAGTTCAGCACGCATTGCCCAGCCGAACAGGCCACGTCACACGCCGAGCCAATGGCGATCCATTTCCCATTTACATCGCACCTCTCCGGAGTGAGTCCCTTGCAGCGCATGGCACCGACCGTACCGAACCCACCATCGCAACCGATCCGGAACCCCTCAATCCCCAATATCCCATCACAACCCAGGGTCATCGCCGCCTGGAAAAACCCCACGAGCGCCAGCGCAAGCGCCAGGGTTCCGTTTGCTCGTCGACTCATCGCCATCTCCTTCGGGGTTGGGCAGAAAATCCGCACGAGCACCCGTACACGATCCGCTCGAAGATGACCATGACACGGCTTGACACGAGCTCGAGCAGTGCCGGCTGAGACAGTCGAGCGTGTCGTTTTACCTAGGAAATGCGAGAATGCCGAACTTTATCGAGGGTCTTCATGTCGCCCGTGCGGGTGAGAAGTACCGGCAGCATTTCCAGAAATATCCGGTCGTGCACATCAGCTTCAAGGAAACGAAGGCGAACGACTTCGACTCTTTCTAATTGTCGAGGCCCTCGAGTTTTGGCAGGTCAAACCAATGCCGTACGTGGCGTTCGTACTCGTGGGCCGGCACGATGAACTCGACGCCGACCAGATCTTTGTTGTGTTTGAAGTATTTCTGGTAGTCTCCCAAATTGAATCGCGTGTAGGCTTGGGAGTTTTCCCCTTCATTGAAATTGACCCATGTTCCGTACAACTCACGCACATACAGCCGGTAGGCAAACCTGGACGTCTTGCGCAAGTTCACACAAACGGCGACTTCCCCGAGCCGGGGGGACCATTGCTCATAAGTCGGGGCGAGCTGAGCACCGACCCATTCCCGAATCGCCCCTTCCAATTTTCGGCATTCACGGGTAGCGATCTTGATGTTGTTAATGGCTTCGTCATGCCGATCGAGCAGTTCGCGAAGGGCATTGGGTTTCTTTGTCGTCGGTTCGACCATGGCCACGAAGCGTAGCACATACGTCACAAAAATCAGCACAAAAGATGCGCATGTGAGTTTTTCTTGCTCGTCCAACTCATACGCGGACGAACCTTGGCCCGATTGCAGCGGTATTCCGCGTCGGTCCTGCATCGCGGAGGGTGTTACTCCACGCGTTTCACCCAAGCTTTTTTCCCATCGAAGACCATGGCGTATTCGTGCACGACCGATGCGCCGGCGGCGCGCACGCTCTCTGCATATTTGCGATCGCGTATTTGCTTGGCTGCGAGCATGAGCGCATGCTCGGGCGTTTCATTTCGCTTCAGCACCTTGAATTCGACCACGACGCCCGGCTTGCCAGGCTTCTTGGGGCGTATGAGCATATCGGCACGTCCATACCCAGAAGCTTCATTCGACCGGACATAGTATTCGCTCTCGAGGTGCACCATCATCCCCAAAATGAATCCGTGGTAAAGCTTTTCGGGCTGGCGTCCGGCAGGGTCTTGAAAAGACAAGATGCGCAGAAACATTTCCTCGATGATGTCGTGTATCGTATCGGCATCGCCCGACAAGAGCGCTTTCACCAGCTCATCGATGTAAACACGCGTCGGGGCCGCTTGGTAGAGCCAGTTGCGGAACATGTCTTCATAAACGATTTTCACTTCTTGGTTGGGAATGGCCAGCTTGCCATAATATCGGCCCATCACTATTCGTAATTCGACAGGCTTCAAATATCCCGCGAAGAGCAAGAAATTCCACAAGGCATCTTCGCTTTTATCAATGTCGCGCAAGACGATATTGGAATCGATCGGCATGTCGATGGCTTCACCACGTAACAAAGCTTCGGACTTTTGGGTCAAGCCCAAGCCGCGTTTGGCAGCGAGATGCTCGATGAGGTCCGCCGAGCTCGTATTGACCCAATAAGGTTTGAGCAACCCTTCGTGAATGTAATTGAGGATCGACCAGGGATTGTAGATGACGTGCCCGCCGAAAAGGTAGCCATTGTACCAGGACCGAACTTCCGGCATTCGTTCGGGCGGAATGATGGCCGCGACTTCGTCTTCGGTAAAACCAAATGCCGTACCATAAGGCTCATCAATGATGGAGTGAACTTTGATATGATTCAATCCCGAGAACATGTTCTCTTTGGAGACGCGCAAGATGCCGGTCAAAACCCCCTTGAACAGCGCGGTATTGTCTTTCAAGCACGCCGAGAAGAAATTGCGAAAGAACAACACGATCTTGTCGAAGAATTCATACAAGTATCCCGATTGCACGGGCGTGTCGTATTCGTCGATCAAAATGACGACGCGTTCGCCGTGGTGGGCATACAAAGCGGTGGAGAGCCAGTCGAAGGCATAAGGTAGCTCGTCGTCGCTGACTTCGTTGTCGAGCATTCGGCGGATTTGATTGACCGTGGTGAAATCGAGATGCCCCTCACCCAACAAATAAAGATGTTCCTTGTACGACTTGATGATTTGTTGGCGAATGCCCGTCATCGTCCCGGAAAGCGAATCCGACTTGACGTCCTTGAAGCTGATCGAAATGACCGGATGCTTTTGGAAATGCGCCATGGCCTGCGCGTTGCGCGTGACCTCGAGGCCCTCGAACAAATAGGTCAGGTCGTCTTTGGCCTTGGCGAAAAAGTAGCGGAGCATGGACAAGGTGGTGGTCTTGCCGAACCGTCTGGGTCTGGGAAAGAGCAGAACCTTGGTGGAATCGGCGAGAATCTCGGAAACGATCCGTGTTTTGTCGACGTAACCAAAGCCGGATTCGCGGAAGGAGCGAAAGTCGGATTCGCCGATGCCAGGAATGAACTTCTTCATGCGCTGGGCACTTTT
>DAOMZH010000560.1:0-7328 GCA_035437985.1 Polyangium sp. (in: bacteria)
ATTGCCGAGGTCACATCTCGGTTTTGCGCTTCGGCAGCCAATAATTTTCTCTTGTCGATTTTCGCGATGAATCCCAACATTCTCGGATTTTCGGACAGACCCAATAAATCTTTGACTTTATCGAGCAGGCGGAATCGAGCATCGGCCTCCTCTTCGCTGCGTAGCGTATTGCGAAGGAACTGCAAAATCTGCTGTTTCTCGAATCGCTCGATCAAGAAAAACCGACTACCAATGACCCGCTCAGCCTCGATGCGTAATTCGCGCTTGACTTCGCCATCCGTGAGGAAATGCTGACGTCGGCTGGTCAAAACTACTTTGGCCAAACCTTGCACGGCGGTCATGATCGTGTGGAAATGGGCCATCACGCGATCGTAGGACAGCCGCAATGCAAGTTCGTCGAAACCATCAAAAAGGAGCGCAATGCGCCCTTGCTCGAGCATGTACTGGAAACCGTCGTAATGGTATTGCCCCATATCCGCGGCGGCAAAGTGTTGGGCCAAGAGTTGCTTGATCGACGACGCTTTTTCGAGTTTGCTTAATTGAACGAGCACCGGCACGAGCGGATGTTCTTCGACGACCATTCTTCGGGCGAGTTCGTGCAAGAGAAATGTTTTCCCCACGCCGAACTCGCCCAAAACCACCAAAAATCGTGGTTGAGCCGGGGCATCGAGCTCCTTCCACAAGGTATCGAACAGACGCTCCGTGTGGAATTCATCGAGTGATCCCGCGTAACTCCACTTCGCCCGTTGATCGACATACAGCCACTGGGGATAGACTGGGTCATCTAGAAGACGACGCGTTTGTTTTCCCAAGTATTCAGTGAAGTCGAGCAGTCCCTGGTACTCGGAAAAACTCTTCAAAAAAACTGCGCGACGCTCCGCAGATCGCCTCATCTCTTCAGGGGCAGCTACTCCTGTATGGACGAGCGTAACGGGCGCATAATGCCACTGTGAGCGAATATGCGGCTCAATGGTCGTACGGTACTCATGAAGCAGCTCCATGGTCATTGGCTGATCGATGACGACCACGAACTCGACGCGCAAAGAAGATCCCTCAACGGATTCGACATTTAATACGCCCAAGAATGGGTGTGGGCTCCATTGCGGGATAATCTCGGCCTTGGGAGAACGCAACTTGGTGATACGTTTAACTTGCTTCAAAAAAGAGCGTTCCGGTTCGTCGTCGCTGCGACGGTCGAATGGGCGCGACTGTCGTTCAGGAATGTCCAGTAACCGCGGAGGGATCGAAAACATCGCGAATGGAGTGCTATTTGATGCACGTGATTCGAGAGACCACGTGGCCGCATCGACGGAATCATGCGGTAACAAAACCGGCACGCCGGAGTCTGCGTGGCCTTTGAATTCAATCGCATTTCTGCCGAGCTCGAACGCTGTCTCGATCGTTTCGCCAAATGCGAGCGCCCTGTAGAATGCCGCCGAAAACGCAATAGCAGATTCATCTAGAATGGCCCGGTCCATTCCGACGACAAACTTTACATGCCGACGAATCGCTTCAGCTTGGGCGGCAGAATGACAAGCACACAAGACGACACATTCGACGGTGCGTACGATTCGAAATAAATTTGCCAATGCACCGACAGGAACGGGGACGGCATTGCCTGCGTCATCCTCAAACAAAATTCCATCAGTCGTCGCATTGCCCAAAGGAGTGTCGAACTCACGCCCATCCGGGACGGCATCAGTGCCTCGCCCATGTCCTGCGAAATGAACGATTGTCGGTTTGTGGCGCAGCAGCGCTGCCTGGAGGTCGGCTACGCGGACTGCCAATTCCACGACGATCTCGAACGCCTGGCCGTGTATTGATTGGCGTACCTCGGTGGTGATGTTACGATACTCCGAGCCAATCGCGAGGGGCTTCGTGTTGGTGGGATTTGCGGCTAGGAAGAGAACCTTGATCATGGGTTGTCGCTCCACGGTACCCAATGCGGCGCATGAATAGCAAGAAAACGCATGACACTTAGAATAACCGCAACATAAATTACAATGAACGTGCTGCCGTCCTTCACGACTAGAATCAATTGTTCGTGGAGTGAAACGCGCTGATGACCATCGGATTTGTGTGTAAAACACCGCGCGGTTCGTCGGCATCTAACATTCTGATCGCTTTGACCGCGGCCCAGTGAACATGGTGATAACGAGATATCGCTGGGTCGTCAAACTCCCATATGACGCACCCGTAGCTGCGCTGAGTTACGTCTTCAGCCCAAGCGAACCATGATTACGATATTCCGACGCATTTCGCACACTGGCAGTAACACGAATCGTGCCATGTGATTTCAGAGCCATATGCCGCCAGAAAAAACAGCAGGCACGTTTCTGCCCCGTCACCAGGGAAGATGACGCGTCAGCATTTTTTTTGACGCGTCAACATAACAATCGCACTTCTTGGGAAATCCGCATCCAATGGGCTGACGGTCGAATGGTTTCACGAAAGCATAGACAAACGTTTTGTTTGGGATGACGAACACTTTGTGCCGGTTGTTGTTTGTCAAGGGAAATCGTTTGTCTGCGTGATTCACGCAAAACCTACATTCGTCGAGTTGTCTCGACTCGTTGCGCGCAGGGGCCGATATGCTTCACCAGACAGGGCAAGGCGTTTTCCCAGTGCATCGAGGGCTGCATTGGCAATCGGCGCGATATCCTCTTTTAATGCATTGTTCGTAATCCAACCGAGACTTGGGGTATCGATGGGCGTGAGCAGGGCTTCGCCATCGGGCGCGCTGGGCCTCGCCACGACAATGCGAATATCGGATGGTTGCCATCGGGCAGGATCAATGGCCAAGCAGCTTCTCCAGACTTCGTCATATTCGTGAATCAAGCTTATTCGTCTCCCCGCAATCGGCGCAGCCTGTCCAGAATTGCGAGCCGGTTCTTTCCCGCGCGAAGCCATTTCGGGAGCGCTTCCCAGTAAGCGCCTTCGACACCGCGTTCGGTCACGCCGCGTTCGAGCCACTCGATCAAGGCGTTGAGCTGTTGGCGATTTGCGGCCCATAACCGACGGCCCTGAAATTTCGTCACGTACCAAAGCTCATAGTCATCCCCGCGATCAGCCTCGCTATCGCGGGCAAACCCACAATGACGGCAGGTTCTCCTCGCCGCGCCAAGTTTCCAAAACGCTTCGCGATAGGTGCCCTTGGTGCCAGTTCGGATCATCGACGCGACGGCTTGTGCCCGGCATTTCGGGCAACGCACGGCGTACTCGGTCACGACATCCTGCATGGCGAACTCATCCTATGATGGCGCATCTCAGAAAGCGGGAAAATAATACGATGGCCAAGTAGACGTACGGATGTACGTCAACGTGTCCTGGAGACTGCTCGCTTGACGGTGCGCTTCGATGGGAATGTGCACGAATGATTATGTTTTGACGTGCGGAAGTACGTTGATGTGTGCCGGTTGCTCGAGTGCGCTGTTGCGCAGCAAGTGGCGCAGCTGCTCGGGGATTACGGGCCATTTCGGCGGCGCTTGCATTCGAGGTTCTGCGGTTTCGGCGGAACCTCAATGTTCGGTGATGTAAAGCGTGTACAAACCGCAGCGTTTGCACTTGATTTCATCATTGGACGTGGCATCGCCGCCGCGGTCTACCCACCAGGAATGCCAGATCTGGACATTTCCCTCGGTGTTGCCACAGTCGCCACACGACAGCGTGGTGGGCCAGCCCGGACCGCCGGTGCGGACCTCGGAGAGATCTTCCTGTTCGACACGGTGAGGTTGGGTAGCGTAATCCGCTGCGGCGACGATAGGAGTTCGGGAGATTTGAGCCATGTGCGTCGCGGAGTTAGTTGCGCCCACGCAATCCTAGCGTTGGTTCCCATCCGCAGTCAATGGTCTGTCCAAACGAACCAACGCGGGCTCTGTCTTCGCGGTTCCAGAAGGCTCGACCCTCGTCGTGCGCGGGGCTGAAACGATGAAGTTATCGTGTTCGATCCCTGACTATGACCCATCGTCGACCATGAACGATTGGTCTTGTTGGTGAGGCTGATTCAGCTCGGATTGCGTTTCACGGAAATAACGTCACGCGCGCCCACGTCGCATCCGACGTGGTTCCATTTCCGAGTTGGCCGAAAAGATTTCGACCCCACGCGACCACCTGGCCATTGTTGTCGATTGCTGCGGAATGATATCCGCCCGCAGAAACGAGCAATTGCCCCTCATAGCCACTACCAACGAAGACCATATCGAAGGAGTTATTCGAATATCGGCCCCCGCTCACGATTTGCGGCGTCGACGTCGTCGTCCCGATACCGAGTTGCCCATAAGAGTTCGCTCCCCAATCGAAGAGGGTCCATCCAGGAAGTGGCGGACCAAACCCATCGCCTGTTGCCACCAAATTGAACGATCGGCCGGCACTGAAAAAGCCAGACCCCAATCCCCACCAGTAGCCATGACCAACGATCACGGGCGAGCTGACGGTGCTGGTCGTCGAGCCTGCTCCAATGGCACCTTGAGCATTGCTGCCCCATGCGACGATGTCCGCGCCGTTCTTTATGGCCATACCATGGTTTGCTCCCGCAGAGATCCCCGAGATGCCAGTCAATAACGTAGCAACTGGCAGGGTCGAAGACGTGGTGTTCCCACGTGCGAGTTGACCATAAGTGTTATTGCCCCAGGCCATTACCGTCCCATCCGTCCGCAAAGCAAGCGAAAAGGATTCGCCCGCATCAATCGCCGAAGCGACAAAACTCGTGATTCTGTACGGCGCTGAGGTGGTGCCGGCGGTGCCATTGCCCGCTTGACCATAGAGGTTGTACCCCCAGGTCCAGACATATCCATTCATATCGAGCCCCATGGAATGCGCACAGCCAACGGCAATGGCTTTCATTGCTGGCAATCCGGGCACTTTGACCGGCGTGAGTTGCCTGGTGAGGCCCGTCGCTCCTAGTTGACCGCGATTGTTGTATCCCCATCCCCAAACTTCACCCGTGGATTTCAAGGCCAAAGAATGATCGCATCCAGCGGCAACGGCTGTAACGCCGGACAAACCAACGACCTGTGTTGGAGTTCCTTCATACGTCGGTGTTTGCGTGCCATTGCCGAGTTCCCCATTGGCGTTTTTTCCGGCGGCGTACACGCGCCCATCGTTGCGCAGTGCGAGGGTGTGATATTCGCCCGCACTCACGGATTGATAGCCCGTGGTCGAATACGAAGATGGCGTATGCTGCACCTCGGTTGCTTCGATTGCCTGCGTGTCGACGTCGTCGACTTTCACTTCGACCACATCGACATCAGCCGTACATCCCGCGACCCAAATCATTCCTACGAGCCAAACCTGTTTCATGAAATCGTTCCTTTCGCTGTGTTCTCGGCAAACTGCGCCGTCAGCACATCGTCAGCACAACGCATGCCACCGCAATTCCGCACCATTTCGCGGAAAAACCGTTTCCTTATGCAAGCACTCGCCGGCGCAAGTCGTGCAAGTCGCATCAATTGCGCTGCCGCTCCCGCATAACCACCACCAACTCCGCCCGCGAATGCACGCCGAGCTTCCGATACACATTTTCCGTGTGCTTGCGCATCGTGCCCTCGCTAATGGCCAGCTGTGAGGCCACCTGCTTGTAGGACAAACCCGTCCGCGACAAGATGCCCGCGACTTCTTTTTGCCGCGGCGTGAGCGCGGACCTGGACTCATGACCATCACCCGAATTTCGCGCCTGGGTATTTTCAGACAAACGCATGACGGATCTCTCCCTTGGCGAGCATTCGCCCAAGACATGGCCCCACAATCGCCAAATCATCGGCGACGAGCGGCTTTTTTTCTTATTCTTCTCGACTCGCCGAATTTGCTTCGATGAATCGACGTAGGTCCGGTGAATTAGGACTTCGGGCCCGTTTTGCCGTGACCGTCGAATCTGACGACACCTTCCTCATGAGCAGCTGCGCTATCTTTCAGCAAATACGTCAAAAGCTCTGCCCGGGAATGAACACCGAGTCGTCTGTATATGTTTTCCACATGTTTGCGGATCGTCCCGTCGCTGAGATCCAAACGACCAGCGATTTCTTTCATCGACAGGCCCGTTTCACTCAACAATCGAGCAATTTCGGCTTGTCGAGGCGTAAGATGATTTTGCCATTCTGCATCGACCGGACGCGTGGCGTTAATTTGAGCAACACGGCTCGCCATTGTCGCAAATTCGCCCGCTGACATCGGTTGCGACGGCACGGCACTTCGAAACAATGCCCGCAATTCAGGAGAAACGCTTTCTTCAGGTTCGAACGCGTTCAGCATCGTTTCTTCCGACGCACCATATGCTTGCGTGGCATTCCCCGTATCTCGTGCCGCACGCGAGATCTTCTCATGTCGCGAATGGGCTCTGGCCTGGAAGAAGCATAATTGTCCCAGGTAGATTCGCGCCTCTTTCTCCTCCATCGAGGTGATTCGTTGGCGCGCTTTGTCAATGACTTGCTGCGTCAGGCTCGAAATGAGAACCGGGTCGTTACCAACGAAATGCGCCAAACGGTGGGCGACGAAATCGCTGTATTTCTTGATGGTTTCAATCTTCACGAGCGCCATGTTGAATTCAATCGTGCGAGGAAGACTCATTTTCGCCCTCCTTTCGACAAAAGCGCCTCTCGACGAATAAAAGCATCTTTTAATGCTTTGAGGGCAACGTTCAAGCGTGACCCGACCGTGCCCTTGGGTATCTCGAGGACTTCGGCAATTTCTTCGTAACTCCTTCCGTCAATATGCCGCATCACGAGAATGGTCCGCTGGCGCAAGTCGAGTTCGTCGAGCAAATTCGTGAGGATTCGCCGCTGCATGTGCGTGTCTTCGCGGAGGCTCACGTAATCCTCGGGATTCGGCAGATTCTCGTCATCCACGCTTGCGTCCGGTAGATCCTCGACCAAAACCTCACGCCGCCATCGAACACTCCGCCTAAAGTTGCGCACCTTGTGCTCGCAAATGCAATAAAGCCACGCTTTCATGCTCCGCGACCGATCAAAGGAATCGAGGCGCACGTGGACGACGACGAACACCTCGTGCAACAGGTCGTCGAGGTCCTGCAAACGAATGCCGAGCTGCTGCAAGGTCCGATAGACAAACTGCCCAAACTCGGTGTACACGCGCAAAACGGTCCAATTGCCGTCGCTGCCACCTGGAGGCCCACCATCCGAGGTGGTCACGTCAGGCAACGTAAGCCTCTCGCTCTGAGCGCCTGCCCTGTCCCTCTGGTCCCGTTCGTCTCGATCCACACTCGTGAAAGTGTCTCCAGTTGTGCCGATCTTCGAAAAATCGACATCGGCCATGACGATTTTTCGACAAGGCCCCACCCTTGCCCTCCCCGTCCGTTCGTGTAAAACCCCGTGAAT
>DAOMZH010000561.1:0-7318 GCA_035437985.1 Polyangium sp. (in: bacteria)
GAGATAAAGGCATGATTCACGCCGATTACTGGACAAACCACGGGCAGAATCGCTGGCCCACAGGCGCCGTCATGACCCCTTATGTCGGCAGTCATGATACGCCCCGCTTTGCCACTCTCGCCGATTATCGTGGACAAGATGCGGCCCACGATCGCGGTATTCCCAACAACCAATGGACCAATACCGCCCAAGCTCCTACAGACGCCGAACCTTATCGTCGCACGCGTCTCGCGTACGCGTGGGTCCTCGGACTTCCTGGGGCTCCGCTTTTGTATTACGGAGACGAATATGGTCAATGGGGCGGATCCGACCCCAACAATCGCTTGATGTGGCGCCCCGATACCAATCTCAATGCCAACGAGCTCGCAACCCTCGATGTCATTCGCAAGGTCGGAAAAGCAAAACAAACTATTCCCGCGCTTCGTCGTGGCAAATACGTGCAGGTTTACAATTCATCCGAAGACGTGCTCGTGTACGGCCGATCCATTTCGCCCGGACAAAGTGCGCTTGTAGGTATAAACCGCGCGAGCACGTCCCAAAATATCATGATCGACGCAAGCAAAGTCGGATTCATGCAAGGGACGGTGCTCAAGGACGCTCTCGGCGGTTCGAACGTCAATGTTGGTCCTTCAGGACAAACAAACCTCATGATCCCCGCGGGTAGCGCATTTATTCTTGCGCCTTGAAGGCTGACCAATCGAGGGGGACGATATGCTTTGGGAAATTGCAATTGGCGATGCATATGGCGCCGGATTCGAATTTTCTTCGCGCGAGAAAATTCGCCAACATAATACGCTTCAAGCGTTCGTGGGCCACGATCTTGGCATTCCGGCAGGCCATTACACCGACGATACCCAGATGAGTATTGCGGTCGCCGAGGTGCTCATCAAGGAAACAGAATGGTCGAGTGACACGTTTGCCGATGCATTCGTTCGTTGTTACAAACGCGATCCTCGGCCAGGTTACGCCAAAGGATTGCAGGCGCTGCTCGAGGAATGCAAAGACGGCACGGATCTGCGCTTCAAGATTCGCCCCGAGAGCCGGCGTAATGGTGCGGCAATGCGCTCGGTGCCCCTTGGTCTCATCGGCGACATGGAGCGATTAAAAGATACCGCTCGGGCCCAAGCCGTGATTACCCATGACACTCGCGAGGGAATTCTCTCGGCTCAGGTCGTTGCGGTGCTGGCCCATGTTCTTCTTCACGAGCGGGCATTTTTGAAAGATCTTCCGCGCCTCGTTGAAATGCATACGGGATTCGTCGCCCAAATTAATTGGGTCAACGAGGTCGAATGCGATGCAATGCAAACGATCCATGCTGTGAATACTGTTTGCCTCCGAAATCGGCGAATGTCGGATCTATTGCTCGACACGGTCAATTTCGGCGGTGACGTCGACAGTGTCGCCGCAATCGCCATGGGACTTGCTTCATTGTCGGGCGAGTACGTGCACGACATTCCGCGCGATCTAGCGAATAACTTGGAATCTGGTGCCTACGGACAAACCTTTTTGCGCGAGCTCGATATCTCGCTCCAAAACCGCTTCCCGGCGTTATTGCTTGGCGCCCAATAATTCGGTGGCGATGGCTCGAATTCGCGGCTCTTTGTCTTTTTCGGCCACTTCGCGCAATACGGATTCTGCCGCGGTTTTGTCCAAAGCCACGAGCGAACGTAATGCAGGTTCACGCACCAGCGCGTATTCGTCGGTTTTCGCCATCGACGCCAATGTTTCGGCCGCGACCTTCGAATCGGCACCTTTGCCCAAACGCCCCAATGCTTCCGCTGCCCGCACACGCAAGGGCCAGCTTTGCGCCTCGCGACCCACTTTGGCCACCGCAATCAATGTCCCCGGGTCTTTGATGTTTCCAATCGCCGCCAGTGCAGCTCGACGAACGCTTTCTTCCGGATCCGAAAGAGCATCGACAATGGCCGATTGCGCCTCTTTTTCCCCACGTTGGGCCAAAAACTCCACCGCGCGCGTCCGCACTTCAATGGCTGGATGACGGACCAACGCGACAAACGCCGGCACGACCGCCGCCTCGATCCTTTCAATCGCATCAGCGGCCGATTTCTTGCCCGCAGCATCGAGTTCGTCCTCTGCGGCCAGCAATGGCGTGAGCGTCGGCGTCGTTCCGCCCGCGAGCAATGCGTCCGCGACCACCCGCGCACGATCGGGCGACGTGGATGCTGCCGCAATCGCCGCGCGCTCCAGCGAAGGTCCGAGCGCCACGAGCGCCCGCATCCGGTCGGGGGCGCGTGAGGGATCAGCGGCGAGTCCTGCGAGAATCTCCCGAATTGACAAGGTTCCAACAGGCACCGGAAGCGCCTCCCCGGTGCGCGTAAAGTTTTTCGTGGCCAAACTCGTCGCTGCTGCTGCGGCGGCGCGACGCATGGTTTCATCCGTGGAAAACAGATTGGAAGCAATTGCATCGGCAATGGCTGTCGTTTGTCCGCCATTGACGGTTTTCGACAAACGCGCCAGGGCAATCAAGGCCGCTTGCCGCAGCAAAGGATCATTGGAATCAGCCAAAGCGACGAGCAACTGCATATCGTTCGGCTGCACTGCGCCCAGTTCCGCCAATGCATGAATCGCCGCCGCCCGGGCCGCAGCTCCAGCTTCGGGAGCCTTCGCGAGCGCCGACAATTGAGCCAAATATTTCTTATCGTGCGTCAGGCCCAACCCCAATGCCGCCACACCCCGAATCTCCGGGCTACTCGACGCCAACAGTTTGACCAGCAACGGTTGCGCCTTGGCATCACTCATTCGCGCTACGCCCCACGCTGCGGCCACCGCAATCGCGTCGCTCGGCAAAATCGACGAACCCGCATCCTTCGGCGCGAGCATTGCTTCGTATTTCGGCAAAATGGCCGGATCCCGCAAAGCGCCGCAAGCAATCATCGCCCGCACCCGCAAGGACTTGTCGGCTTGGCCCGTCGCGTAATTGTAAAGTGCCGGACCGGCGCTCTTGTTTTGCACGTAAGCCAATACTTCAATGGCGATTTTCTGTTGCGATTCCTTGTCGTCCGCCAGCGCATCGAGCAATGGTTTGACCGCGCGCGACCCGATCCGCGCCAGTTCCGCTTTGGCCGCCTCCGCCGCCGGCGAAGTGCCTCCTTCATGCCGAGCTCGTTGCACCAAAGGCAACGTCATGGCTCCGTACAATTCCACCAGCAATCGGCGATAAAGTGGTTTTTGCGGGTTTCCCACCGCCACGGGCAAAAGCTCCCGCTCGAGGGTATCCAGCGTATTTTTGCCCAAATTGATCTGCATACTCAAACGCGCCGCTCGCGCCACCAGCTCTTCATCGGGGCTCGAACGAATCACGCGGCGAAACAGCCGGTCCGCTTCCTCGACTTGGCCGCTCGAGAGGAGCAATTCTGCCAAATCGAAATACACTGGGAAAAGTCGATCATTCTTGGCAATCGCTTGACGATATTCCGCAATGGCGTGCGGAAAGTCTTGCCGCCGCCGGTACATGTCGCCCAGCTTTTGATGCCCATTCGCGTCTTCTGGCGACAATTCGACCGCCCGCGCCGCATATTTGATTGCATCGTCGTCACGATACAACTCCGCTGCATATTGCGCCATCCGCTGGTAAAACTCGCGCGCTCGTTTTGGATTCACCTCCACGAGTTTGGCCAGGATATCGATCGCCCCCAGCAAATTCTGTTGCACGACCAAAATGCGTTCGAGCGCCAATAACGATTCTTCGTCCCCTGGCGCCAGCTCCGTCACTTTGCGCAACGTCGCTTCGGCATCCGCCAAACGTTGCAATCGGCGCTGCACTTCGGCGAGCAAGCGGCCCGCTTCGATATCCGGAGGCGTTTGTTGAAATCGCTGTTGCAATGGCCCCACGCGGCTCGGAAGCTCATGCGCCAACGACCATAACGTCACGATGTGCGTGCGCGCTTCCCGCGCCAAGAGTTTGTCCGTTTCCCCCGCCATCGCCAGCAATTCTTCCCAAATCTGCCGCGCTTCCGCATAACGTTGGGGCGTACTACCCAGCGACGCAGCCGTTCTCTCAATGGCCACCGCCAGGTTTTTCTTGTATCGCAGGTTTGTCGGTTCGAGCTGCACGGCTTCACGCATTGCCGCCAATGCTTCGAGCGGCATATCGTGATCGAGATACACTTCCCCCAATTGACTTGCTGCTTTGGCTCGATTCGGAATGATCGTCTTGATCCGCGCCCATGTTTCGAGCGCTTTTTTCTTGTCCCCGGCCTGATAATACCGATCCCCGAGGTCCACGATATAGGTCGGATCACCCCCGGATGCTCCGGCGAGTTTTTGCAAAACCTTGAGCGCCCGATCTTTTTCCTCGATGCGTTCGTAAAAATCAGAAATGGCTGCCAAAATTTCCGGTTCGTTGCTCGTGCGCGCTTCCAGCTCCGTCAGCAGTTTTAATGCTTTCGGCCGATCGCCCCGTTGAATCAACGTCTCGCACAATTCAAACACGAAATCGGGATTTCCCGGCGCCGCTTTGATCAGTGCTTCGTATTCTCTGATCGCGGCATCCAGCTCCCCAGCCGTCTGCAACAAATGCACGAGCCGCAAGCGTACGTCGATTTGCCGCGTGTCAGCGGCCAATACTTTCCGATACGTGGCAATCGCCTTTTCCACGTCGCCCGTTTCTTCGTACAAGCCTCCAAGCGTCGCCAAACGTTGCGGATCCGTGGCTTTTTCCGCTTCGAGAATCGGAATCAATTCCGCCAATTTTCCTTCGGCTCGGAAAGCGTCGGTCATGATGAGCAAGATTTCCGACCGTACACCGGCCGCACTTCCCGCAATGGCCAAGGCGCGTTTGAGCGTCGTGAGCGCTTCGTCGATTTTCTTCTGTTTGGCGAGCGCTTGTCCCAAATCTCGCAATGCCGGCGCAAGCGCCCGATTGTCTCCCGCTGCCGCTTTGACCAATTCGCGAAATTCCGCTTCCGCCTTGTCGTACAGCCCGCGGGTCAAGAATTCGCGGCCGAGTTCCGCTTTGACAAACAGCGATCCTTGCGCCGCTTTCACCAATGATTCGTGATATTTTTTCGCGGCCTCGTAATCTTTCAAATCGAGGCACAATCCAAGGAGCGTTCGGGTCGTTTGATCCCAATCCGGCCCTGGTTTCAAAAGTTTCAGCGCATTTTCATACGTCGTGCGGGCATTCGTCTTGTCACCACGTTCGGATTCCAAATTCGCCAGCGCCAAAATGGCCGCAGGGTCGTTGGGTTTTTCCGCAATGGCTGATTGATACATTTTGATGGCGTCGTCGGGACGACCATCTTGTTTGTAAATGCCCGCCAAAGCGACTTTGGCCGCCCACGCTTCGGGACCCGGTGTTGCCGCGCGTTTTTCGAATTCTTCAATGAGTTTCTTGATATTTCCGTCACGCTCGCGGTACAGCTGCGACAAACGTTGGAGCGGAAATGGCGCGCTCGGCTGCGACAGCACGATCGCCGTGTAACGGGTGATCAATACATCCGACGACGGGCCTTTCCCCGCTGTTCCTCCATCGTCGGTCGGCTTGGGTTTGGGCGCCGGAGGTCGACCGGGATTGGGATTGTGCTTGGGTTTGGGCTTGCGCGTGCGCCCCGTTGGATCGAAATCCGCCGCCGCTTCACGCGGGCTGAGACAAACCGCGCTCAAACATGTCGAACCCAGCAGCAAACACCCAGCAAGTATTCGTGCACGCACGGCCCGAGATTACCACGCGAACGCGTTTCGAGCCGCCACGAACTCACGCCCGGAAGCAGCTTTTCGCCTTCACCATTGCAGTGCCGCCAAAGCCCCAATCATCGAAAACGCCACGAGCACCAGCGATATCGCCAGCGCAACACGCAACACGGGATTTTCTTGGCGCGCCGTGGCCAAAATATTCTCCCGTCGCTCCTGCGCGTCCCCTTCGCCTTCACGTGGAGACGGTTCTCCTTCGACAAACCCAACGAGGTTCTTCTCGAGCTCGCTTTGGGCTCGTCGCGACTTCGTGATCATGAACAAAATTTCGAAAATCGTCGACGCAATCACGACCATGAGCGCCAAACGCCGCGCCCGCGAGGCTCGTCCACGCTCACGTGCCTCCGCTGCCGAACCACCATCAAGAAGGCAGTGCAGTGCTCCAACCGTCATGCGGTGGTCGCCACCCAAGCGCACGGGCCAAGCAATCGTTCCCGAGCCTTGCTCTGTAGGATCTCCTGACACAACGACGTAGGCCGCTTCTTCCAGTTCCATCCAATGCATCTTCGGCCCGCCGCGGTAAAACTCCTCGTTGTCCCGCGAAACGGGCACCACCTCGCCATACAGCCGCTCGTTGGCCGACATGCCGGAGATGTAGACATAGTCTCGCGGTACAGGAGAAATCACCCCAAAGCCGGCTTTCGCGTAGTCCACCCAAATCGCGCCCGGAATGATGGGCAATGTGCCTTCCCACGTGCCCTCGCCATACACGGCGTCGTGCGCGGTGACCCGCAGTTCGACGTGATGCACATAGGGTTTGACGCCGATCTGCGTCGTGCCGTTCTGGTACGTCGCGGACTTCTCACGCACCAGCGTTGCTCCGCGCGCTGAAGCTTCAATCGCTATTCCCTCGACACCACGTTTTTCCGGGGACAGATGTTTGGCAAGACTAACCTTGACGGTGAGCACGTTGTTGAACGACGCAGCCAACGCCCCTTGACCACTCTCGACCTGAATCTCGATGTTGCCACTCGTTTGTCCAGGAAGCACGAGCGGCGCAAAGGTGGTCTGAAGCTGGGCGTTCGCTGGGGGCGAAAGATCGAGAGATCCTTCCGCAAGCAGTTGTTCGCCGTGGCGGATGCGCAAGAATGGACCGTGTAAAGGTAGCGGCGATTTGATCCGCAACTCGCCCACGCCATCAGAACCAAGCGTGACTTGCTCGGGATCGAGGGTCCTAATGCCTTCCATGACTTCGACGGTGACGTCATGAAACGAAGGTTGATCGTCGATTCCGTAAAGGCGTTCTGCACCTTGGATTCGTAGCGCGAGGTTCGATGAGCCCACCGCTGGCGCCCCGTACACGCGGACGAACGCCGCTTTGCGCGTAGCGCCCGGACCGAGCAGCACGGCGGCGGTCATCGCAACTGCGAGCGTAGGAATGACGTAAGTAGCAATTCGGCCGAGCAAGATGCGCCCCAGAATAGCGCGCGCGGTTTGCGTCCGGGCCGTGCATCCGATAGAAGGCGCGTCGATGGCAGCGGAAAAGACCAAACGAGCGAAGAAATCGCAGTCCGAAGAAGAGGCCGTGCTCAAGCTACGTTCTGATCCGCGATCGGAACGTCGGTTTGAGCCCAAAGCAACGCCGTTGGTGCTTGCAGCGATGGTG
>DAOMZH010000562.1:0-7299 GCA_035437985.1 Polyangium sp. (in: bacteria)
GCTTAGGAAAATCTGGAGCTCGGTAACCCCCTTCCCTGCTCTATCGTGCGCATTGGTGGCCAACGCCTTGCTCTCTAACGTCAAAGGCAACCAAACAACTGAGCCATTCGTGCATAATCTTCGCCGCTCAGCGATGGCCAGCATCAGTGCGTGCAAAATCGCCGTCTGGTGTACACCGCAGTAAAACACCGCGCTATGAAGAATGTCGGCCAGTAAATCTTCAGCTTCGATCGGTGCGATCCGACTTCTTCTTCTTCATGGCGCACGATGTAACTCGTTTTTTCGCGCCTGTCAGTCCCAGGCGCTACGCCCGAGTCTTGGCAATCCCTTGGATGACCTTCAGCAGTTCGAGCGGGCGGAAAGGTTTTCCGAAAAAATCGGTCGCTCCCGCACCTTTCGCTTTGGCGCGCGAATCGGGATCGTCCATCGCGCTGATGATGAAAATCGGCAGGCTCTTCGTGGAATCTTGCGCCCGCAACCGCTGACAGACTTCGAATCCGTCGAGCTGACCGGGGAGCATCAGGTCGAGCAACAGAATGTCGAATGGCTCGGTAGAGGCCAGCTCAACTGCCTTCGAACCAGTGGACACACCGACGACTTCGTGGCCGGACGAACCGACGAGTGTCGTGATCATCTGGCGAATGGCGTCTTGATCTTCGCAGACGAGCACTCGCATGGGTTTTACTCGCTAGGACCCCGACTTCTGGGATCCATTTGTTCCACCACTACTACATCGGGTTATCGCTACGGGCTAGAACGTGGCGCAGATGGGAAGTGTTTGGCTGTACGACCGGCATCCGAACACTGGATTTTTCCCGCCTCCACCCCACCATGGCCCACCCCATGCCGCTCCCAATCGAGCCTGTTTTGCCTGAAATCTGCGCTTCCCTCGCCGAAAAAAGGCGTCTGGTCCTCGAAGCTCCCCCAGGAGCCGGGAAAACAACCCGGGTCCCCCGAGCCCTCCACGAATATGGGTTTGCTCACCAAGGCGAGATCCTCGTCCTCGAACCCAGACGCCTCGCCGCGCGCATGGCAGCTCGTCGCGTCGCAGAAGAGATGGGCGAACCAATTGGACAAACCGTTGGTTACACGATGCGTTACGAGGATGCATCGAGCCCCGCGACCCGCATTCGGTTTGTCACGGAAGGTGTCCTGACCCGACGCCTCGTGCGCGATCCTGAACTTTCCGGCGTTTCAGCGGTCATCCTCGACGAGTTTCACGAACGGCATCTGCACGCCGACGTCGCCCTCGCGCTCCTTGAACGACTCACTCGCACTTCCCGCAAAGACCTCGCGCTCGTCGTCATGTCCGCGACGCTCGAGACACGTCCCGTCTCGGTTTTTCTCGACGCACCGATTGTTCAGTCGCTGGGAAAACTCTTCGAAGTGGATATCGAACATCTCGAACGCTCGGACGATCGCCCGCTCGAATCGCAAATCGCCTCGGCCGTTCGTCGTTTGGTCCGCGAAGGTTTGGAAGGCGATGTGCTCGTGTTCCTTCCTGGAGCAGCCGAGATCCGCAAGAGCGCCGAAATGTTACGTCCGCTTGCCGAAGCTGAACATCTGCTCGTGCTTCCGCTGCACGGAATGTTGAGCCCCGCCGAACAAGATCGTGCAGTCAAACCTGCAGCCGATCGCAAGATTATTTTGGCCACGAACGTCGCGGAATCGAGCATCACGATCGACGGTGTCGTTGCGGTCATCGACAGCGGCTTGGCCAGGGTCGCGTCACATTCGCCTTGGTCGGGTTTGCCCACGCTCGAAGTCGCAAAAATCTCCAAAGCATCGGCCACGCAACGCGCAGGTCGGGCAGGACGAACTCGCCCCGGACGTTGCTTGCGGCTGTACACCCGCGGAGACTTTCAGTCGCGCCCCGATCACGACACGCCAGAAATGCTCCGCATGGATCTCGCCGAGACACTGCTCGAGCTGTACGCGTCGAACGTTCGGCTGGACGAACTTCGGTTGCTCGATGCACCTCCACGTGCGGCGGTGACGAGCGCGGAAGAACTCCTGCGCCGGCTCGACGCGATTGATGCGGAGGGCAAACTGACGAAAACGGGTCGACGTATGTTGCGGTTTCCGGCGCACCCGAGACAAGCGCGCATCATCGTCGAAGCGGAGGCTCGAGGTGTGGCCATTGAAGGATGCACGTTGGCTGCGCTCTTGGGTGAACGTGACGTGACGTTGGCGAGCAATGCGCCGCATCGGTCGCGACAAACGGGCCTTCATCGTTCCGATTTGCTTTGTGCCCTCGATGATTTGGAGCGCGCCGAGGGAGCGTCACTCGATCGTTTACGTTCGTACGGTTTGGATCCCTTGCGTGTTGCGTCGGTCGAACGAGCCGCAAAACAACTCGCGCGGTCGGTGGATCGTCACGCAGCGCCTCGACCACCAAGCCCCGAAGCGTTCGAGCAGGCTTTGTTGCTGGCAACGTTGGCGGGATATCCCGATCGTGTTGGACGGGTTCGTCGTCCTGAAACATCGACGGGACGTACTGGACGTGAGGTCGTGTTTGCGTTTGGTGGTTCGGCGGTTCTGGCGGAAACGAGCGTTGTGGGATCCGAAGAGTTCGTCGTTGCCGTGGATGTCGAGGAACGTTCCGAAGGCACGCGGAACCGGGTTCTTGTTCGCGCGGCAAGTGCGGTCGAAGGCGACTGGCTCTTGGACTTGTTCACCGACGCGATCACCGATTCCGTGCACGTACATTGGAATGACAAACAGGAGCGCGTGGATGTCACGCGCGAGCTTGCGTACGGGAGCCTCGTGCTCGAAGAAACGCGCGTGTCGTCGTTTGACAAGGCGCTGCAAGGACGCGTGGCGGAGGTTTTGGCGCGAGCGGCCTGTGCGCGAGGAACTGCGGCGTTCATGGCGAGCGAGGGGCTCGAGCGATGGTTTGCGCGCGTAAGGTTTGTCCAAAAGCACTGTCCGGAAGTGGGCTTGCCGAACGCGGACGACACGCTGATCGAACGCGCAGTGCGCGACGCATCCTTGGGGCGACGTAGTTTTGCGGAGCTACGCGACGCGGACGTGGGGATGGCGATTCGAGCGGTGCTCACGCCGGAACAAACGCGTGCATTGGCGGATGCCGCGCCCGACTTCATCGTTTTACCTGGCGGACGAAAACTCACGCTCGAATACGGGCCAGACGGGAATGTGTCGGGAACGGCGGGGATGGAGGATTGTTTCGGCATGGCGCGAGGGCCGGTGGTGGCGCGAGGTCGAGTGCCGGTGGTTTTGCATTTATGCGCGCCGAATCATCGGCCGGTGCAGGTCACGACGGACCTGGCGGGATTTTGGGAGCGTCATTACCCGACGTTGGCGAAGGAGTTGCGACGCAAGTATCCGAAGCACAGTTTTCCGAACGATCCGCGCACGGCCCAACCCCCGGCTCCGCGTGGGCCTCGTCCAGGTTGAGACGAACTTTCAAAAAAACCCTCGTCGTGCTTGACATGCGGACTTGGTTCCGCCACTTTGCCGGCCCCCCGGGTCAAAAGTTCGGGGCGAGCAACGCGCGCATATTGGCGCGTAGGGCCATTCGAGGAAGTCATGGCGAAGAGCGATATCACTGGGAAACGCAAGCTGTTGGCGCAAAACGTCTCCCACTCGAACATCAAGACGAAGCGCTGGCAGAACATCAACATTCAGACGCGCCGTCTGTGGGTGCCCGAGCTGAAGCGGTTCGTCACGCTGCAACTGACGACGCGCGACATCCGTAACATCGACAAACTCGGCGTCCTTGGTTACGCCAAGCGTTACGGCATCGCGCTGTAAGACGTTTCTACCATCGTGCAGGTTACGAAACCCTGGGGTGCGTGTTAATCACGCGCATTACCTGGGGTTTGGCTTGTCCACGTGCATCCGGCTGGGGTTTGGCTTGTCCACATTCACCCCGCCGGGGTGGGTTAAAACCCACCCCTCCACATGGCAAAGTCCTTCACTACCGTTCCGGACTGTCGTTTTTCGTGCATTGCGAGAACTTGTTTCTCCTACGATTTCGACGCCAAATCTCGATGATGATCCGGAACGGATCGCGGCAGTTCGAGCGCGGCAGCGCGAGTAACTTCGTTATGTGGAGGGGCGGGTTTTAACCCGCCCCGGGGTTACGCGAAGACAGACGTTTCGAGTTCTGAGACAGAATCTAAAACCCGCACCGTACGTTCCGGACGAACTCACCCACCATCTTCCGCCGCACGCAACACCCGCGCATCACGCGCATCGCGCAACAAAGCCAAGACCGCTCGAGCTTTCGTTTGTGCTCGAACTTCTTCCAGCTTTCCGTCCGTCGACCACGCATCGACGACGCCCGTCAACGTCTCTGCTCCCACACCCACTTTGCCCAAGAGCGCCACTGCCGTCGCAGTACCGGCCCGCATCGTCACGGCAATCGGCGCCGGCATGTCGAGCGGAGTTCCCGGCTTCGTTCGCGGAATACCCCGACGCACCGGATGCGCATGCTTGCCCAGCACAATGCCCAGCTCGGGTACGGACAAACCATCCTCGGTCCGGGCTGGCACGTACGCAAGAGCCACCACGATCCCCCGACCGTCACTCGCCAAAATCACCTCGGCCTCGGGAAACCGCCCTAACGGCGAATCCCAAGGCACCCCAATCACGGCCGTGTCGTCGCCAATGTTCGTCGACTTTGCCGGCACATCGTCCGGCAACGCCATTTCCAAGTCCTCAACCGTCACAACGCCGCCCACAACGGGGCCCGCTGCGGCAACCATAGCTCCGACAAACTCGTCCGAACGTAAAGCAGTTTGCCCTGACGTACCGATGCGCCGCAAGAGTTGAGCTCGGGCTGTTGCTCCCGCGTTCTCCGCTGCGAGCACCCCGGGTTTGACCAACTGCGCCAAACTCGTTCGTCCTCGTGATGCGTGCAGCAAGGTCATCACGCCGAGGGATCGCGGTACGCCAATTCGCGCAGCCAAAGGCACTTCCGCTTCGGACTTGAAACCACGCGGTCGCGGCGCTCCTTTGCCTGGCTGCAGGGTTCGTCCGTCGATGACTCGAGCTCCCGCCCCAACCCCCGCGACAATCGCTACCGTTGGCGCCAAAAGCACCCCAGCTTCGACCCCCGCATGCGCCAAGAATCCACCAATCACCGCATCGACAGCCGTGCCGACGCCATCGAGCACCGCCGATGCCGCCTGTTCAGCAGCCTTGTTGCTGCCAATGGCGAGCGCCCCGCGGATCACTGTTCCTCGTCTTCCGCCACCAACGGCCGCGGAAGCGGCGTCGTCGCATGCGGCACCATCCCGGAATCACGTACCGAATTGTGGCGCGCTAGCCCTGCAACCAGACCGCTTTTCACGCGCAGCGCAGCCCCACGCGAACCTTCGAGCACGACAAACACCTCACGACGTCCCTGCACCCGCTTCGCCACACGTTCGAGCGCCGCCGCACTCGGAGTCGTTTGAGCACCAAGGGCTCGCAACCGCGTGTAGAGCACCTGACCGCTCGCTGGTTCTTCCCGCGCAACATCGAACACCGGAAGAGCCGCCGCCGAACGCGCTGTGTCGATCACGTCCTCGCGTTCCCACATGCCGTGCGGCTCCCAAAAACGCAGCGTTCCCTCGGGCGGAATACGCGCAAACAACGCCCCGAGCTTCTTCCGATTCGCAGCTGTGGGACGAAGCTCGGCCGGCGTTTGCAACACGATGCACCGCGCTTCCAGCACCGTCGCCACTTCCAGCGACTTCGCCAGTGCATCCTCGAACGTTTTCCCCGCGCCCAATTCACCCACGATCCTCGGCAACACGATGCTGAACACAAACGTTGGAGCCGTCGCTTTCCGCCAACGACGAAGCCCCGCTATCGCGGGCAGTGACGCATCCACCGGATGCAATTCGACCAAGTCCAAGTCGGCTTGGTACTTCTTGATGTCCCCGGGAAGAGCGTGAAGACCTACGTGCAGTCGAGTCATGCGGGGCTCTCTTTACACGAAGTACGTCCGGAGGGACGTCTTCCTGCGCAGATGCTTGATTTGTCGCCAATTTCGCCACCTATTCCGAAGCGTCTGCAAGCTCGCTCACCAGCACTTGAGCGTCAACGTCCACCCGGTCGTCGTTCGACCGTGGTTTTTCGAGATGAACTCCTGAACGAGTCTCCAGCGTCCTTGTGAGGGCATGACGAGCAACCTCACGGGTCATCGGATCGTCATGAGTCATTGCGGCCGCGATCGTGCCTCGCAACGCATCTGCTTCGGGATCTTCCGGGCGCCGAACAAGCCGGTTTGCCGCGACGATCACCGCGTTGCGCGCCAGTCCTCCCCGCCCTGCTCGAGACAATGGTGTGCCTTGGGTTTGTCGAGAAAAGGTCTCTTCATCCATCGTGGCGAAGTCGGTGAACTGCACGTCCCGCCAGCGTTCGAGCGGACGAAATCCATCCGTACGTTCAGGTAGCGGACGCGACGTTCGATTGTACGGACAAACGTCCTGACATACGTCGCAGCCGAAAAAATGCTCACCAATGGCTTCCCGCAGCTCTTCTGGCGGCGCTTCCGGGTGCTCGATCGTGAAGTACGAGATGCACTTACGCGGGTCGAGAATGAACGGCGCGGCAAACGCGTTTGTCGGACAGGCATCCAGGCATCGCGTACACGAACCACAACGCTCGGTCATCGGTTCGTCCGGGACGAGCTCCAGCGTGGTGACGACTTCGCCGAGGAGCATGAAACTTCCTTTGCCCGGAGCGATCACCAGGCCGTTTTTCCCAACGAACCCCAAGCCCGCACGCATGGCAAACGCGCGTTCCAGGATCGGCTCGACATCGCACAGCGGACGAGCTTCGGCCTCGGGGGACAAACGCCGAATGAACGCCGCTAGTTTGCGCACCTTTTTGCGCATGAAGCCGTGATAGTCCTGCCCTCGTGCGTAACGCGCGATCATCTGCGCGAGCGGCGGATCGTTTCTCTCGTCCTGGACTGTCCGCGCGTATACCTTGCCCAGACAAACGACACTTCGCGCCCCTTCGAGAATGAACGGCGTGTCCAAACGCTTTCGCGCTTCGACATGGTCCGCCAAATACTGCATCGAACCATGCATGCCCGCTTCAATGAACGCGCGATACCGATCATGCTCGACGCCCAAAGGTTCGTCCGCGCGAGCTACCCCCACGACGTCGAATCCGAGCTCCAACGCCCGCTTGCGAATGAGACGATCCGCTTCCACGTCGGGCACGGAAAAACCTCTCTCGCTCGATCAGCCAAAAAGTCGATCGAGCACGATGGCGCACGCAGCACGCACGCTGAGATGGTTGTAGCCCGAATCAATCCGCGCGTGGATCGGCGCCAAA
>DAOMZH010000563.1:0-7293 GCA_035437985.1 Polyangium sp. (in: bacteria)
ATCAATCACGTCAAAGTGACCTGGAATGATGTTCTTTTGACGGATGCCGGTGGAGACGTGCAGGTTGGCGCTTTCCAATTCCGACTCGAAGACTTCCCAGCAATGAAAGCTTGGCAAGACGGACCGGATCCTCAATGTGTCGGACAGCCGAATTACGATCAATGCACCTACGGCTACTATGTGCATTGGGATACCGTGCGTAATGCATTGCTCGAAGAACCCCTCGAGCTCATTTCGCATGTTGTCCAGAAAAACGCTCCGTTCAGTGAGATACTGACGGCTGATTATACGATGGTGAATCCGTGGTCGGCCATTGCGTACAATGCGACAGGTGAATTCCCGGCGCCGACGAATGAAAATTACGGAGAATGGAAGGAATACAAAGTCACAGGAATCGAGCGTGGACCGGTGCCGCATGCGGGTGTTTTGAGCACGCCGGCGTTCCTCGGTAGGTGGGTGAGTACCGAGACCAACAAGAATCGGGCTCGAGCCAGAATGGTGTACAAAGCGTTTTTGGCGACGAACGTGTTGGCCTTGGCGCAACGTCCCGTCGACACGAATGCGCTTACGGGGATTGCCAATCCGACGCGTAATGCTGCAGCGTGTAGCGTGTGCCATACACTGATCGATCCGGTCGCGACATCGTTCTCGAATTATTCGGATACGGCGAATTTCGATTACGATCCTGAAATCACTGCCGCGACGATTCCGCACCAAGAAATGCTTCCTCCAGGGTTTGGCACGGAACGTACAGCGGGTGCAGAGAGCATGCTCCTTCCGGCGCTGACGAAAATGGTCGTTGAAGATAGCCGTTTTGCTCTCAGCGTGGCGCAAGTCGCTTACCAAGGCATCATGGGGCGCAACATTTTGCGTTATCCGGCGGATGTCAAGGACCCGGCATTTGCCGAAAAACTCAATGCCTGGGACGCTCAGGACAAGTTCCTCCATTCGTTGGCGGAGGTTTTCAAGTCCTCCGGCGAAAACTACAAAGAAGTCATTCGCGCGGTCGTGAAGAGCGCGTTTTTCCGGGCGCGAGGAACAGGCGTGACGAATATGCAACTCGCGGGCGAAATTGGTTCGGGCCGATTGTTGTCGCCGGAAATTCTCGATCGCAAAATCGAAGCTGCAGTGGGCATTCCGTGGGCCATTGGCGGCTGGGGCTCGAAAGGGCAACGTCCGCATGATCTGTACGACAAGTACATGATTCTTTATGGCGGAATCGATTCCTTGGCCGTCACGACCCGTCTGACCACTGCCAATCCGCTCGTCGCCAATATTTCGGAGCGCATGGGTAACGAGATTGCGTGCCGGACCGTAGGGTACGAATTCACGCTGCCTGCGGATGCGCGGACGCTCTTGAAAGGTGTCGAGCGCGATATGACGCCCGATACGAGCGAAACGCAGATTCGGGCCACGATCGTGAGCATGTACGAGCGCGCAACAGGCGTTTCATATGCCCCGAATGATCCCGAAATCGACACGGCATTTGGCATTTTCCGCGATACGTACACGGAAATTTCGACCAAAGCCGATGCTTGGTACATGCCGTGGGACTGTCTCGGCCTTTGGGACCGAAAAGACTCGCAGGTTTATCCTTGTGGAACGATGGGCTTACCGGACTACAATCCGACGTGTTATTCCTTCGACAAGGAATTGCCCGACGCCCAGAAAATCGATCACGACGACAAATACACGCTCGGACCGTGGATGGCCGTCGTCGCTTATATCTTCTCGGACGTCCGCTTCATCTACGATTGAGGGAGCAAGCCATGAAACGACGACAACTTTTGCAGCTTGGATCGATGGCTACGCTCTCCATGTTTTTACCGTGGAGAAGCGAAGCAGAGACTGGAAGTTATGCCGGCCCCTACGTCATTGCATTGCATGCGGCTGGCGGTTGGGATACGACGCTGTTTTGCGACGCGCATAAAGCGAGCGACAAAATTCAGCAAAACTTGTATTCGGACCCCGTAACGCAAGGCGCGCTGAAAGTCGCTCCGATCGAATTGAAGCGAAATAACACGACGCTGGATACCGTGCCGAATTTCTTCAATGAAGTCGGCAAGCGCTTCTTGGTCGTCAATGGAATCGATACCCAGACGAATAACCACGATACCGGGGTCAAACACGTTTGGAGCGGTAAAACCTTCGAGGAATTGCCCAGTGTGGCGGCACTTCTCGCTGCGGGCGTGGCGGAGAAACAGCTGTTGCCGGTCTCCTACATCAGCTCCGGAGGTTATGACATCACCGGAGGTCTCGTTCCGCTTACGCGTATTTCCGGCGGAAACAATCTGCTGCGCGTGGCCCGTCCCAACATTACGAATCCGAATGAAGCGCAAGCCGATTGGCGACCATATTTCAGCACGGAAACATACGATCGCGTGACGGCCGCGCGCACTGCCCGTCTCGACCAACTGGCTGGTACCGCGCCAAACCCGCGCATGGCCCACTCCATCGAGACATTCCGCAATGCTCGGACAGGTGCTGCAGGCTTTGCGGCCCTCGCCGAGGCGCTCCCGCCACAACTGGTCACGATTGCCGATGCATTCCCGAATCTCGGAGGTTATGACGACAACGAGCTCGAGGATTATCTGCAAGCCGTGCAAATGGCGCTTTGTGCGTTCAAATCCGGGCAAGCGACGAGCGCCAGCTTGGCGACGTTTGGATTCGATACGCATTCGTACCACGATACGGATCAACCGCGCCAACTCGGTCGGTTGCTCTTGATGATTCGGTATCTGATGAGTCTCGCTGATTCAATGGGGCTCTCGGACAAACTCTACGTCATCGTGGGGTCGGACTTCGGACGCACTCCGACGTACAACACGCAATTCGGCAAGGATCACTGGAACGTGACGAGCATGCTTTTCGCAGGTCCAGGCATTGCTGCGGGGACGGTCATTGGCGGAACGGACGATGAAATGCGTCCACTCTCCGTCAGCAAGACCAATCCGAAACAATTGCTCGGTTACGACGATCCCATGGGCACGCGCATCTACCCCGCGCACATCCAACGTGCATTGCGCAAGAAAATTGGTATCAGTGCAGCGCTCGACGAGAAGTTTCACTTGAACGTGGATGTGCCTCTCGACGATATGCTGGGCTGATTTTTCCCGCCAAAATCGCCACGCCCAATTGATACGTCACCGTATCGCCCGTATCCACACCGGACGAACCCGCCCGAAAAAATGGCAACGCCACCGCCAAGGTCGGCACAATCGATAACCACGCAGTCGGGTTCGCGACAAACCCGACCGATGCGCCTGGTCCGACGGCCAATCCCCATACATATGTGTCCACGTTGATTGCGTGCCCAAAATGAACTGCGCCGGCCAAAACCAATTCATGTCGGCCAAGCGGAACGCCCACCAGAACCGGCAGCTGCCCGTATGTATTTGCAGCAACGATTCCCGTTGCCGTGGCCACGAATGCACCCACGGATGGCGCAAGCGAAATGGATGTCCGCGTCGATTCGCCATTGACCAAGCCAAACTTCGCCATGATCTCCGGTCGCGTTGCGCCCACGCGGGCCCCGATTTCAATTCGATCCGTCACGGCATATCGACCCGTTATGCTGAACGTCCCCTCGACTTTATCCCCCTCGTCCGATATTGCGCCAACGCCTGATCCTTCGGCACCAACGGCAAACCCGCCCGTAGGCATCGTCCGCGCCGGTTGAAATGTCGCTAGATTTCCCCGACAACCAGCCAAACAAAACCCCAATATGCCCCAAAGCGCACGTTGCTTCATGGTTGCCCCAACAATGAATGCAGGTAATGCTCCACATTCGTATATCCGTCCCCATCCGCATCGAGCGCCCCGTCGGCAGGGTCGTTTGGGTCAAACCCATTTTGCATTTCCCACGTGTCGCTCATGCCGTCATGATCCGTATCCGCTTCCGGGTTTGCTGAATTCATCGTGGGAAAACCGCCGACATCTTCCGGTTTGTCGATGATGCGACCTGTTCCTTGACGAACCTGATCAATGACCCTCGTATCCACAACGTCGCGCCGCGGTCGATTCGCCCCGACGTCATCGAGCACCAAGGTGCAAGCGTCCGACGCTTTCATCAGCGGCACAAGCGGCGTGAGAAAACGTTGTTTCACGCGATAGGTTTCTGGCGCCAACGATCCATCCCAACCACCACTCACAATGGCCCATTCATTCGTCGTCTCGTCGGGACGATGCGGAGCGAAGTTTCCTTCGACGAACAATTCTGGACGACCCGATCCAGATAACAATTCGGCGGCATCGACCATGTAGCGCCCTGGATCTCCGGTATGATAAATCGCCTCACGAATGTCGCGATTCGAGGAAGGTCCTGGCAAATAACAATTGGCCACCAGATTCGTTTGCATAATTTGATCTTGCGGGGAAATCTCGGTCGCAATGTCGCGCCAATCGTACATCACATTGTTGGCGATATCGTGGCGACCGCCTCCCGATAAAAGTGGATTGCGGAACGCATTGTGGGCAAGCAGCGTATGATGTAACGATGCGCAATTCGTTTCGTCGCTGAACAACAGTCCGGCACTATGCCCTCCTTTGTCGTGCCGCGCCTTGTCGAGCGCTTCGGAAACGATCGACCACGAAATCGTGAAATCATGCGCCCCAAATATACTGCTCACCACTTCGTCTTCACCCCAGCTCGCCGATACGTGGTCGAGGACGATATTGAAGGCGTCATTATTTGTGCCCACGTCTTTCCCGAGCAAGGCGATGGCATCGTTTACGTCAGGGGCGATTTCAGAAAATGCGCCAGGACGAACGCGAATGTGCTGCACCAAAATGTCATGCGTGAAGATGACGATCCCTGCGCCATTGATCAAAATTCCGTCCCCAGGTGCGGTTTGTCCAGCAATCGTGACGAACGGTTCGTGAATCTCGAGGTGGGTTTTGAGCGTTATCGTGCCGCCGGTGCGAAACACGATCGTGCGCGCTCCCGATGTTTGCACCGCAGCGCGTAATGTACCTGGACCATCGTCCGCGAGCGACGTGACCTCGAGAATCTTGCCGCCCCGTCCGGCGAGGGTGGTCGTTCCAAATCCGGCGGCACCAGGAAAAACGGGCAAACCCGTGGGCATCGTGCATTCTGGCGCTTCTGCTGACCCACACGCAGGCAAGAGACATGGGCCAACAAGCAGCAAGAGCGTTTTGGACAAACGCGTTCGTCGAGAACGTCCGGTACGGAGAGGGGCCATCATCGCCAGCAGAATACGACAAAACGTGCGCATCAGGGTCGAATTCATGGCGCAGGACGGTCTTTCCGAGTTGCTGCGTGTTCCTTGGACCTGTGCGCAATCGACGCGAAATGGTACGGCAAGAAACTTGCTGTGCATGGATTGCTTCCTTTGACGTTCGACTCGGGAAAACCCTGATCCAATCCTTCCTACTCGACTGACAGACAACGCATCTGCGAGTGTGTATTGTCCATCGTCGTCGCGGTCGAGGCGGGCCGCATTCGACGCAATGGCAATCGTCCTCGCGAAGAGCCGGGACATCGCGACTGCCGGTCGATTCCCGCCCGATGGTGGCAATCGAAGTAAATTCTTTCTCATTGCGGCCTCGAGGCGGAGGGACATTCCCATGTTGAACGTGGAGCAAGCGTTTGCCGAAGTGGCAAGTGTATATCAAGCATTAACCGGCGAGCCCTTCAAACCGGGCCGTTATGAATTGCCCCCGGAAGTCAATCCGCTGGAACATGCGGAAGCAAACTATCGGCAATTCAAGCGTTTGATGGAGCAGCGAAATCAACCCGTCGGCGATGGTCGCAAAGGCACTTCTGCGACCACGATGGCGATTCCGCCACCCATTGACGTGTTGGAATTCGAGCGCGACGTGCGTGTTTGCGTCGATTTGGCCGGAGTGCCGCGCGAGCAGGTGCATGTGTCGGTGCACGGAGAAGTATTGAGCATTCGCGCCGAACGAATGGCGCATCGACTTGCTGCGGGTGTTTGTCGCCTCGAAGAGCGCACCAAAGGTTCTTTTGTCCGATCGATTGCCCTTCCGCCGCGTGCGCGTCGCGAAGGCATTGAGGCTCTGCTGCGTGACGGTGTGCTGACCATATCGATTCCGACGGATGGCTCCGCCAGCGACAAGACGGAGATGCCCATCGAGGTCAAGTGAGCGGCGGTGAACAAGCCCAAATCAACGGCGCGTAACCGCCCTGCAGAGAATAGTGCGTCTCTGCAAACTCACGGGGGCCAAGCCCCCGCCAAACAAGATTTCCCACGCGACAGCGTTGGAAAGGTAGTACCGCCACGAGACAATGAGGTTTCGGGGCGGAATGCAATTGATACAGCCCTTTCACAGGGGGGTAGGACCATGGATCAAAAATCGTTCGAACTCAATCGTCTTCAACTGCTCAACGAGTGCCTGTGTGAAACCATCGGCGCGTTGACGCGTGCTCAGCGCATTGGTTTGCCCGCGACCGGAATGGGTTTGTCCCATACCCCGTTCGTCCCCAATTTCTTCGGCATGCCCACGGTGGATCCGCGCTCGGTGATCGATTATCAAGGGTTCAACCATTCGCCGTATGGCTATGGCAACGTTTATCCCTACGGATACAACGCCCATTCGCTCGTCGGCTGGACGAATCCCACGGGTTTGCCGCAAACGCACGTCGATCCGTTCTCGCGTGAACGCGCGGGCCTCAGCCACACGGGATTGCCCAATACCTCGTGGCCCATCTCGCCCTACGCTGCGGAAATCGAGCGTCAACGCATTCAGGCGTTGCTCGCGCGACAACAATACGAAGCAATGGCCGGCACCTGGCGGCCCTTCGGCATCTGATCTCGTCATTCTGGATGCAACAAAGCCCCGATTGTCCGTCGATAATCGGGGCTCGTCTCAACCGTCATTCCGTACGAGATCAAACGATCACGGCACGCAGCTGTCGGTTTTCCCATCCATCGTCGGCATACCCGTCGTAGGATCGAATTTGTCCTGGCACGTCAACCCGGTCGGGCACGTTTCGGGTAAATTGAAATTCGTTCCGCAAAGAATGGCGCACAAATTCGTGGTATTTCCCATTGGATCTTTCGCCATCGCGCATACGGGCTGACCGGGACCAGGAAATCCATTCGCGCACGTCTTCGTGTCCATCTGTCCGCCGCATGGAAGCGTGCAAAGGCCACTCGTTGCCCCCATGGCCGTGACCACGCACGTGTACCCCATCGGGCACGGAGACGACAATGTGCAAAGCTGTCCGAGATGCTCGGCCGTTACGGTCGGAGCTCCGCCTCCCATTCCACCTGTTCCGGCCATTCCGCCAGTGCCATTGCCGCCGGCTCC
>DAOMZH010000564.1:0-7279 GCA_035437985.1 Polyangium sp. (in: bacteria)
CCGATTCATGATTCGTCAGTTCTGAACTCACGGTGCTCCTCCTAGGTACCGCGCCGGCTGCGCCCGAAGCATGCTGAAACGGATCATATCGCGATATGCGCGTAGATGGTCATGTCATAGCGGAACTTCTGTGCCATGTAGTCGATTCGCTTGGCGGCGGGCGCGTCGAGTTCCGGCAAGTTTCGTGCACACATGTGCATCTTTGGGCGGGTAGAACCGGCCATTCGCAACAGACACGCCGTCATGAACTTCGTCCAATCACCAACCAATCTGCTTTTGGGAAGTTCTGCCGCGTCGGTTGGGAGTGCATTGGCAAGTCTGGTCAAAAAAGTGTGGGCATCCATGATCGGAGCCACGCCGTTACGCTAACTTGTGCTGCAATTCTGCGTCGTTTGGCTCCGCATCGATGATCGCTGGCGTTCGAGGTGCCAATCGAACATAGGTTCGGCCGCACGTTTCTTGTTCTTGTCGAATGCTCTCGGCAATCTTGGAAATGTCATAGTCGTGCTGTTTGGCTATTGAATCGCGAATTGCGCGGATTTCGTCGATGATGGTGTCAGCTTCTTTCATGAGCTCATTCCTCCAGCAATTCCATGGGCGTGCAAATAATGGGCGGCTCGATCCGAAGTGTTCGACAAACCAATTCTATTTTGCTGCGCATCGTAGCATTGGCAATGTGCTTGCAGTTCCACGTGAGCAAATAATCGATTCCGTGTACGGCGGCTATCGAAATATGTAATGCATCAATCGCTGCTTTTGCCGGCAATGCCGCTCTTTTCACCAATTCCGTACCCAGTCGCTCCGCTTCGGGGGTCAATTCCAGAACGGGAATGCCCGCAAGTGATTGAATTCGTTGCACGGCGGCTGCGGGATCGCCTGCCGCAACTTCTTTGAGCACCAGCTCGGACACATACACGTCAAACCTGTCTCTGGATGCCCACCAGGCTCGAGTCACCTCCTGCTCGGCAGCACGCACGATGTCACGGCTGGGTCGGGCCGACAAATAGCTCGGAATTGTTGTTTCGAGGTAAACTCGTTGATTCATCTCGCGGATTCCCCATCAACTCCATGTTGGTTCCAGAGCACCATGATTTCGCTTCCCGTCACCGTACGTTCTCCCGCGTCGAGCGCGGCCATGATGCGCGCAGCCAATGCATCCAAGAAGGCCTGGATCCTCGGCAAGGCCAGGATTCCTCGGGCGTCGTTGGTGTAACTTTGCCATAAGGCGTCCACATGGGCGGAGTTGAATTTCGGCAGCTTGCGGAGCAATTCGCGTTCGAAGCTTCGTTTTTCTCCCCGTTCGAACTCCATCAAGAACGATTCGGGAAACTGATAGTGGTTATTCCTTTGCCGATCGCATAGCGGCCCGGCAGTCATTTGAACGAAGATGCCCTTTCCTCCCAAGCCTTGCACGATCTCTGTTCCAGCAAGACTACCTGGTACCGCTGTCAACTGGATTTCTCTGACCGTGCAACCGTAATGCAATGCGACAGCGGCGTGTGCCGATTCGTGATAACATACCGAAGTTCTCAATGCATTGGCGTCAACGTTGAACTTCTTGGCGGCAATTACAATCGCATCAGCGGTTGATGTGGGCGTATTGCCCATCGTCGTTGGTGTCCCAGACGTAGCCTCAGGCGTGGAGTTCGAATCCGTCGAGGTCGGCATGAATGTTCCCTGGCATTTGGATATTCGCGACAACTGCCCAGCCGTGAACCATGAGGTTCGTATCAATTGAGGGGTGTTAGTCGAACCTGCCTTCGGAGTCAAGCGGTTTATGACGGTTGCGCGTCTCCAGCGCATTAGGCGCTCCATCGTCTGGCCAAACCCCAAACACGTCCATTCCCGCCGGATACGATTGGCCCGCGCTGCTGACGAAAGACGGCGATGCCCTGGAAGTGCATTACCGAAAAACCCTGGAGCACCTACATCGTGCGCAATCACAAGACGCTCACGCGCGAGCAAAAAAAGCATTTGAAGCTGGATGCATTGCGAGGCGTGGAATTGGTCCCGAGCGTCACGCGCCTGTGCGCGATGAATTTGCTTTTGCATGGGATTGGCCCCACGGCCGACGAAGCGAATCCGCCGGTCGAATCGAAAGACAGCTTGGCGAGTGATCCGGGAACTCGGTATCCGATGGTCCTGACGAACCCTCCGTTTGGCAAAAAGTCGAGCGTGATGGTGGTGACCGACGAAGGCGACGAGGGGCGCGAAGCGCTCACGATCATGCGGGAGGACTTTTGGGCGACGACGAGCAACAAGCAGCTCAATTTCATGCAGCACGTGAAGACGATTTTGGCGATGCATGGGCGAGCGGCGGTGGTCGTGCCGGACAACGTGCTTTTCGAGGGCGGGGCAGGGGAGACGATTCGGCGCAAATTGCTGCACGATTGCGATGTGCATACGCTTTTGCGTTTGCCGACGGGCATCTTTTATGCGCAAGGGGTGAAGGCGAACGTAATCTTTTTCGATCGGAAGCCGGCGAGCGAAAAACCGTGGACGAAGAAGCTCTGGATTTACGATTTGCGCACGAACCAGCACTTTACCTTGAAGACAAACCCATTAAAACGGGCGGACCTCGATGAATTCGTGGCGTGTTACGAACCGGGGGAACGCCAGAAGCGCAAGGCGACGTGGTCGGAGAGCAATACGACGGGCCGCTTTCGCGCGTACGATTACGCGGACTTGGTGCAGCGGGACAAATGCAGCTTGGATATTTTCTGGCTGAAGGACGAGAGTTTGGAGGCGTCGGAGAACTTGCCGGACCCGGATGTGATTGCGGGGGAGATTGTGGAGGATTTGCGGGCGGCGCTGGAGCAATTCGAGGCGGTGGAGGGGGATTTGAGGGGGAGGCCCTCAGCCGTACGTATACGGCCCATGACGATAATATTTCGGGCGGCTGTCCAAGCGCACATGTAGCCAATACACGCCCATTCCGGCGGTGCTTACCCATAAGGGCCGATTGCTCATTCGGCCCATCACGGCTGCTCCGATGGCGCTCAGCAATGCGTGCACCTGTGCTCGCGGAGCGCCGCGTACGAATGCACCAAGATGCGCATAACACGCGTGATCGACCATGGGACAAGGAACGACCAGCATTGCGTCGCGCCCCAAATTCTCGAATGTGACAACTCCGTCCCCAGACGTGTCTTTTCCAAAATGTTCGCTGAATGCCTGTACTTCCGGAAAAACCGCCGCAAGTTTTGGGGCATCCGTCACGACGAACTCGAAATTGCGCTTGGCCGTATCGATTGTGCTTGGCGGTGTTTCCCAGAAAAACGCTGCGTAGGGCAAGGCGCAAAGCTCATCCATGAATGCTTGGCGAAATGGCGCGCTCGATATACAAAGCTCATACGCCTCGCGCATTGAAAGCGGAGCGCCATTCCAATGAACGATGCTCTTGCGAGTGCGGGAATCCAATTGCGTCGTGTTCGTGGACCACATAAAGGCAAAGGTATTGGGAGGATCCTCGGGCAGGATAACATGCAAAGGATTGGGCGGGGAAGGAATTTGCAGCTGTCGTTCCGGCTCGGAATTGCACCTCGGATCTTCCAGCACAAGCTGTGACCGGCGCGATCAGGAGATCGCCACTGGGTCAGGATCGAGATCGGTTGTGACGGGCTATTTCGTATTGCCGGAAAGGAGCGACCCAATGTTGAGCCCGAGGGTCATCAGGAAGTGAGGCGCGTAGCGTGGCGGGACACGGAAATCATATTCAAAGAATGCGCCTAGCGTAACCTTCGTCGTGAGCTGACTCGTCGACGTTCCCTCGAGGACTGGGATTGTCGCGGCAATACCGGACATGAACGTGGGCATGTACGACCGGGACAAACGGAATTTGTGTTGCGGAGGGGTACGCCACGACGACTCGTGTCGGGGTCCAGTGTGCGCAAACGAAGGGACCTCGTGGACGGCCGACACGATTAGCTCGGCCAAGTGTCATGCATGTATGGTCCGGTCTCTGGCAGCGGGATCCACGACGTGTTCACGATGCGTTTAGACCCATCATTCCCCTTGTATTCGTCCCGCCGCATGGGGTAACCTCTCGGGCTCGATGCCCCGCCCCGAACATACCGCCCCGGTCAAGATCGACGCTGCGCCTCGTTTCGCTGCGATGATGGTCGTTGCGTCACCGCTTGCACGGAGTTGCCCGCATGACGGATAAAGTCACAGGACAAACCAACACAGCGACGCCATCGTCCGATGATCCCCGAATCGGATCGACGCTCGCCGGGCGCTACCGGATCCTAGCTCCGCTCGGTGAAGGCGGAATGGGTATGGTGTATCGCGGGGTGCATGAAGCATTGCGCAAGCCGGTCGCCATTAAGTTTTTGCAGCAAAAGATTCACGGCAATCGAGAAATGGCCGCCCGGTTCGAGCGCGAGGCTGTGACGGCAGCCAATCTTCGCCATCCCAATATCGCCGAAGCTATCGATTTTGGCACGTTGCCCGACGGCACGTTGTACCTCGTCATGGAGCTCGTCGATGGCGTAGCGCTCCGGAAACTCATTGTCCCGGGCCGAGGTTTGCCCGTGGAGCGCGTATTGCGCATATTGGATCAAATCGCGTCGGCGCTGGATTTGGCCCATTCAATGGGCATCGTGCATCGCGACCTCAAGCCCGAAAACATATTGGTCTTCGATCGCGGTCCCGCACACGATGTCGTCAAAATCATCGATTTTGGCATCGCCCGCATCACCAGCGAAATGTTCAAAACGGGCCCTACCGCATTAACGGCAGCTGGTTCGGTTTTCGGAACACCGCAATACATGGCCCCCGAGCAAGTCATGGGTCAGCCCGTCGACGGGCGTGCGGATCAATATGCCATTGGCATCATTGCGTTCGAAATGCTCACGGGGTCGCAACCATTCACGGCCGATACTTATGGCGACCTCATCATGAAACAGGTCGGCGCGCCAGCACCGCGGGTGACGGAGTTCGCGTCAAACGTACCCAAAGCAATCGACGACGCCGTTTATCAGATGATGTCCAAGCTGCCCGACGAGCGATTTACGTCGGTCAGTGAGGCATTCCGATTCATGAAGGGCGACGGGTTACCACAAGCGTTGCCGACGAATTCAATTCCGACATCGTCGAGCACGATTCTCATGAGTTCCCCCAATATCGGTTCGGCGACGGGAACGCATACAGGGGCAATCGCATTTGCAGCGACGGTCGCGCCGGGTGAGCAACTGCTTTCTTTACCCAATGCGCAAGCCGCAGCGGCGGTACCCGCAGTGGCTGTAACCCCAGTGGCGCTACGATCCGAGGTGTCGTCGGTCATCAAAGTCGATCCGCCAGCACCAGCGGCAGCACCAGCGGCAGCACCAACGGCTCCGACCCCCGAACCAGCCCCGAAGGCACCCGAGGAAAAAGCGTCCACGCCGCAGCTACCTGCTGCAACCAGTGCACAACCAGCATCAAAACCACCCTCTGCGAAGATTGCCGTGATTGGCGCGGCGATCGTTGCCGTTTGTCTCGTCGTTGTTTTTTTCGTGGTTCGTTCGCAAGATTCGAACTCGGACGATGCGACATCACAAGCCGACAAAGCCGCCGCTAGCTCGCGCACAATGGCTACGCCTCCCACGACCGCCGCGACTACCGCCGCAGCGACGCGCCGCCCAGTAACGAATACCAAATATCGTTTTCTCCTCAAGGACGGCAAATATCCATTTTGCGTCACGTCGAAATTGAGAAATGCCTATCCCGTGCGGACGAATGCCGAGGGCGTCCAAGTATGCGTCGGGACGCCTGACGGGGCGATTCCGATTGAAGGGTTGAAGTCTTACACGACGGCTGAGATTCAATGGGAATGACGTCGTATCGACGCAGCCGGTGCTGAATCGACACACCTAAGCTCCGTGGATTCTGGGTCCGAAATACGATGCTCGTTGGCCTGGTATCCAGTACGAATTTTCATCGTCGGTAAGGTCCATTTTTTTGTCGCCCAAAGGACCAAGGTCGGCTAGCCTGCATGCATGAGTTCTTTTTCTGGGCTCCGGCTCGTTGGCCCCGTCGGTTTTTTTGCTACCCTCGCGCTTACTTTTGCCGTTGGCAGTCAGGCTGCGAATTCTTCCGAGCCGGCCAATATCTCCTCGTCGATCTCCGCCGTGACCGTCTACGACGCGAGCTGGTGCTCGGCTTGCCGCAGCCTCGAAGCCAAACTCACCGAACGCAAAATTCCATTCGACACGATTGACGTCGACAAGAATCGCGAAGCTTACGATCGCGCTCGTAATGCCGCTGGCATGGGGAACGGAATTCCCCTCACGCATATCGTCAAGTCGACATCGACCTGGGTTCTGGGCGATGATGCAAACGCCGTCGAGCGGGCGTATCGGGCGGATTGAGCCGAAGTCGCGACGATTAGTCGAGAAGCCATCATTTCGTGACGATTGCTCGTCCCTGCGCAGCAGCGAGCGCTTCGCGTAACTGGCGAATTTCGCCTTCGTGGTCGGCCAATTGTTGGGCGAGCATTTCGATATGTCGTTCTTTGCGGGCGAGCTTTTCTTCGAGGCGTTTGCGTTGGAAAAATTCGGCGACGTCGGCTTTCCCGCCTGCTTTCGACGACGCCACACCATGCCGTGCCAAATGTTCCTCCATGCGCCAGGGCGGCGCCATGATGAAGCGGCAATTGTCGTCGCCGGCTGCGCGGCAAGTGATTTCGGTGGCGACCAGGGGAATGCCAAAGCTTTCTTCGCACCAGCCCGACGAATACCCTGCATTCATGGAACACACGGGCAATTGCGCTCGCCGGTTTCTTCTTTGCCACGCATCGGCTTCGAAGGAATACGGATGATTGTAAATGAGGAAAAAATTCTCGTTGGGTAAGGGGCGACTTTCCGGATCGATAGCGACGAAGGCCCATCCGCGGTGGGCAAAGTGCGTGGGCCCGTAGGACAATTTTTGAATGGGATCTTTGGCTCCCGTCAATTGATGGAAATGTTGGGCATCGGCTTTGCCATTGGCATGTGCAAAATCGAAAAGGAAATTCGCGGTGAGACGATGAACTTCATCAGGTTGGTCGCCGTGATACAATGCTTCGACGAGGCCGAAGAATTCGACGGACATGGATGCTGCACGCACCAGAATGTAGCGCTCGCCGGAAATTTCGATGGTCCCTTCTGCAGGCTTTTCGAGGCGATTGCGAAAATATTCGTGGGTATACTTTTCCGCCTCCATGAACAATGGTTCCATTCCGGGCGGTACCGATACCGAAATCGTATTCATTGACCAATCTCCTCAGCGAGAAATGCCCGAGCCTCTTGCAGCTCGGGTG
>DAOMZH010000565.1:0-7249 GCA_035437985.1 Polyangium sp. (in: bacteria)
GCTCCCGCGCACACGTACGCATGTCCTCGACAATCGCCTCCGGCATCGTCCACGCACTCGCAGGCGCGCCTTCATTCGCCGGATGCTGCAACATCGTGTAGTCCTCCCCGGATGCCCCACCACAACCCAGCGACCACAACCCCGCCGACAAACCCAGCACAAATACGCCCGCAAATGCCCTCTTCATGCGTTTTCCTCCCGTCACGTGTTCCCCATGCTCCCCGCTATACACCCCAATCTCGACAACCGGAAATGTTTGGCGCAACGAATCTGACGCTATCGCTTCCAAATTGGCGAAATTCATGAAAATATGTTCATCATGAGATATCCCCTTCTTATTGTAGTTTCAGGAGCGGCCTGTTTGGCCATGTTCCAAGCATGCACGTACGAACAACCCACGATTCAAGAAATCGAATCTTCGAGCAGCAGCGGCGATGCAAGCAGTTCGAGCAGCAGTGGTTTGTCGAGTAGCAGTTCGAGCAACAGCAGCGGGGGCGCATCGAGCACGAGCAGCGCATCGAGCAGCAATGGTAGCAGCAGCGGGGGCGCATCGAGCACGAGCAGCGCGTCGAGCAGCGGCGCACCTCCGGGCACTGGGGTGATCATGTGCGACGGCGTCAGTTGCAAAAAGCTAGCGGCCCAGATTTGTTGTACCAACCAAACCGATTATTATGAATGTCTTCCCCCATTGGATTGTACGTCGGGAGATCAAATCACCGTGGCTTGCGACGGCCCGGAAGATTGCCTCGGCGGAGCGATCTGCTGTGGCACTTGGGATGGGGCCAGCAAATACACCCGCGTTGGTTGTGCCGCCACCTGCGACGCGCCGAATTTTCCCATTTGTCACCTCAATGCCGCCGATCCAGGTTGTCCGGGCACAATGCAATGTTTGGCGGAGGTTTTACTGGGACCGACGTATGGATATTGCCAATGATGCGCCAGCCTCTTCATTCCTGAGGCCCGGACGAACGCGGGTCACGTGCCGCGAACCGTTCTACGTCAATTTCGCTGGTTATTATTGGCGGCACTGACACATTGCATCAGGTTTGGGCCGTTGCTCATCCATGAATTACGATTCCATTTCTCGGCTTTCTTGCTCCAACGACGTTTTTGCGAAGTTACGGCGTTCAGCCTGACGCTCCATGCTCCCGCTGCCGTTTCGAGGGTTTGCCTTGGATCAACTCGAACAACGCGAGAATGGACTCGCCGAGCGTCGGACGTTCCGGGAATTCCACTGCGAATTCATCGGCGACGTTCTGCACCACCTCACGCCAACGTTCGTCCACGGGTTTGCCCGCGTTGGCGGAGAATTCAACCAATGGACGCATCCAATAACCCGCGCCACTTATATAGCGTGGATCTTGTTCTCGAAACGCTTCTTCGAAGACGGTCAGCGCCTCGGCGTGTCTTTCCATGTCTTCGTAAATTCGTGCGCGTGCACCTGCGAGCGACCACCGATCCGTGACGTTGTTGAATCCTAGCTTCTCGATGACGTTGCAAGCTTCCAGCGCCTCTTCATAGCGACCAGCCTCCCATAAGGTGAGTTCGCGATACCCAGCCACAGCTTTCGCAAGCCAGCCGTTCTGGTCCCGATGGCGATTGGCTTTGTCGAACGTTTCGATCCACGCTAGAAGTTCGTCCCATTTTTCTTCGTGGGCCAACGGTCGGCTGTCATAGATTCCCCATTCGAACCCCTCTTTCAGATCCAGAAAGTCGGCGCATGAGTCACAAGCCAGTTCGTTGAATTTACTGCGCTGGCTTTGATATCTGGTTGTAGCTGGGCGTTTCTCACAGCACCGACAGGTTGCTAAAGGTTCGTCCTGCTTAATTTCCATAGTTAGCTCCGTTTTGGCGTGCCTTGGATGTCAATTGGGGCGCGGACATTTGTAGTCAGGCCAGATACCCTTTTCGGCTTTGCACTCTCGAAAGCATGCGCCGCAGTCTTTGTACTCTCCCCAAGTTGACCACCTTTCCGGCGGCTGGCGCTTATTTGACAGACATTCCGCCTGGAGTGCCAAACAAAGGCGCTCGATTTTTTCCAGTTTTGAGATCGCCTCAATCGCCTCCTCCGTCGCCACCGCCGCAACATACACCGCGATCGTCACTCCCGCCGCCAGCAAGATGATCGGCCCCGCCGCAACAATCGCCCCGCCAATCGCTTGCGCTACGCCCAATTGCGCCCGCGCTTCTGGCGACGATTCCCCACCTGACACCGGCCCCGCCGAACGCAACGGCAACACCGACGAAGGTAGCGACAGCTTCGACAACGCCTCCATCAAACACGACTCGAGCTCATCGTGATGCAACGTTGAACTGCGCAGCATCACCTTCTGCACATCGCCCTCCTCCGTCACCGCCAGCTCGAACTTCGTCTCGTGCGTATGCGCGTGCAGCTCGCGCGCATGCTCCCGCGCACACGTACGCATGTCCTCGACAATCGCCTCCGGCATCGTCCACGCGCTCGCTACGTCACTCCCACTCGATGGCTGCTGCACCATCGTGTAGGCCTCCCCGGATGCTCCTCCACACCCGAGCGGCAATAGCCCCAGCGCCAAACCCACCGCCATCACGCTCGCAAATGCCTTCTTCACGCGTTTTTCTCCGTGACGTGTTCCCTGCGCTCCCCGCTATACACCCCAATCACGACGACCGGAAATATTCGGCGCGATGCGACTCCGGCTTATTCATTCATGATGCCCGGACGAACTCGGGTACGCACCTCGAATCGTTCCCGCAATTTTCGTTAATGCGTCGGCCAGCGGCGAGCGCTTGCGCCACACCAGCGCAATCGTCCGATGCGGCGCAGGACGAGCAAACGACCGCGTGCCGAGCCCCGCCCGCTCCACCTCGATGGCCACCGCCAATGCGGGCAACAACGTGACACCCGCACCTCCGGCCACCATATGCACGAGCGTGGACAAACTCGTCGCCCGAAATTCCAATTCTCGCGCTTTCGCCCGCGAACACACCGCCAGCGCTTGCTCGCGTAAACAATGCCCATCGTCGAGCAGCAAAACGTTCGCGTCCGTAAGGTCATTCATCGACAAAGGTCGCGATTTCGCCAGCAACGGATGGTTCGGCGGTGCTACCAGGACAAACGAATCGGTCGCCACCACCTCCGATTCGACATCCCCCAAATCAGCCTCCAGCGCCAATAGCGCCGCGTCGATTTGTCCAGCATCCAATTGGCGTACGAGAATATCCGTTTTTTCCTCGAGCCATTTCGTCACGAGCTGCGGGTACGCCGTTCGCAAGGCAGGGGTGATGCTCGGCAACAAATAGGGAGAAATCGTGGGAATGACCCCTAAACGCAGTTCGCCCGAAAATGGATCGCCCGCTCGTCGCGCAGCCGCAAGAAAGTCATCGGCATCGACCAGCAATCGCCGCGCTCGGTCGACCAAATCTTTGCCCGCCGCCGTCAATAACACGCGTCTCCGATCGCGTTCGAACAGACGAACTCCAAGCGTATCTTCCAGCTGCGCGAGTTGGGCACTGAGCGACGGTTGCGAGACATGGCAAAGCTCGGCGGCTTTGCGAAAACTCAACGCATCGGCCACGGCAATGACGTATTGCAATTGGCGAAGCGTGAAAGGATGAGATGCATACCGGGCGTTGATAGTCATGGGCTATCGATCTTATCACTTCTTTGTCTTGGAACAATCATCAAGTGCGCCCCATGTTGTGTTCAGACAACGACGCGGCCATTGCTGCGGACCAACAAGGAGACCCGACCATGTTGACCATTGGCGACAAATTCCCCCAGTTCAAACTGCAAGCTGTAGTGAGCCTGGAGAAGGGCAACGAGTTTCGCGAAATCACGGAGGCGAGTTTCCCGGAGAAGTGGAAGGTGGTTTTTTTCTGGCCGATGGACTTCACGTTCATTTGTCCGACGGAGATCGCCGAGTTTGGCCGGAGAAACAAGGATTTTGCCGATCGTGACGCGCAGATCCTCGGGGCGAGCACGGATACGCATTACGTGCACTTGGCGTGGCGCCAGCACCATGCGGATCTGAACAAATTGCCGATTCCGATGCTCGCGGACACGAAACGTGAATTGGCAACGGCGTTGGGCATTTTGCACAAGCAAGAAGGAGTGGCCTTGCGCGCGACGTTCATCGTGGATCCAGAAGGTATCATTCGGTTTGTCTCGGTGAATGACTTGTCGGTGGGGCGGAATGTCGATGAAGTGTTGCGGGTGCTCGATGCGCTGCAAACCGACGAGCTTTGCCCGTGCAATTGGACGAAAGGACAACCCACGCTGGAGGCGGCTTGAGCCATGACGACATTGGAATCATTACGCGAAGCAATTCCGGAGGTAGCCAAGGATTTGCGTTTGAATCTGCAATCGGTGCTCGGACCAGGGTTGCTCACGCCAGCGCAACGTTGGGGCGTGGCGATTGCGTGTGCAATGGCGGCTCGTTCGCCAGCTCTACGAGACGTTTTGATTGCGGAAGCGCAGCGGGAGGTAGATGCAGCGGTGATCGACGACGCGCTCGCGGCAGCGGCGCTCATGGGTATGAACAACGTGTATTACCGTTTCCGGCATATGATCGGAAAACCGGGATACTCGGAAAAACCCGCACGCTTACGAATGAGCCGCTTGGCCAAACCCAGCACGAATAAAACGGATTTCGAGCTGGTTTGTCTGGCCGTGAGCGCCGTCAACGCTTGTGAAGCGTGTGTCCGGGCCCATGAAAAAGTGGTCTTGGATGGCGGTTTGACGGAGGAACAGGTCCACGATGCCGTGCGCATTGCCGCGACGGTTCACGGGGTCGCCGTGGCGCTCGAAGCATCTGGGTTTGTCCCTGCCGCCATCGTTCGAGCTCCAACGGAAACCGCAGGACCGGCGATGGCTTGAGACCATCGATCACGAAGGCGCTGATTTGCCCCGCCCATCGCCGCCCGATTCACTGGCGAGCAATTCTTCGAGCACCTGAATAGCGCCGGAAATACGCAAAAGCGTGGACTGGAGGTTGGCCTTTTTCGTTTCAATCTCCTCGAGCAAGGCGCGCCCGCTCTCCAGCTCGCTCCGTAGTTCGCGAAGACGTTCTTCCACTCGGTCCTTCATCGATACCATCTCCTGCCAGTCGTTGGCGGTCGAGTGATAACACGAAGACCGAGTGGAGAGCGAATTTTTTGCTTTGCGTTGGAGTGAGGTTTGTCAGAACGAGTAGGACAAACTGCCGCCTACGCCGGGGCCACCGGAATCGAATTTGCGCGCTTGGTAGCCGCCGCGGATTTGCGCGGAGAACCCATCGGTGATTTTGATCGAGAATTCAGCCAAGAGGCGCACACCGAAAGTGCGGGCATTGGGCATGTCGGTGATCTCGATGATGGGCGAAACGTGCAATCGACTTCCGCTCACGATATCCAGGCGCGAGTAAATGCGATTGCCGAACGTCACGCCCGTGATCCCCAAACGCTCGAAACCCAAAATGAGCTTCGTGCCGTAAGGGTCGCCGATATGGGTTGCGAGGTTGAAACCCGAGGAAAAACCGGCTTCCGTGATGCTCGTGAGCAGCTCGCCTTCGAATTGCCACAAGTCGAGAATGCGGAAACGGACGCGGGCTGCGCCGAAGTTGAGGCCCACGTCGTAGTTATCCGAGACATACTCGTCGAGTGACTTCAATGAACGACCACGCAAGACGCCGATTCGGAAGCCGAATTCGGAAACCGTGCGCAGGGACCGGTAGGTGTACCCAGCCTCGATGCGATAATAATGCTCGTCGATGTTCGGAATGATGTCGTCGCCCGCGGTGCAGCTCTGGTTTTCGCCACAAGGAATGGCAGTTCCTGTATTCGCGCCAAACCCGACGTATTCGCCACCGATCGAGATGATCGAGCGGCGTCCGCCGAGACGAGCAAGAAGGGCGCGCTCACGCGTATCCGTGATATCTTCGATAACGGTGACGTGATGTGGGTTCTCGCGTGAGGCAAACGCGGTGATGCGTGAGCCATTGACGTGTTCGATTTCGATTGCATACCCAAAGCCGGGGGCTTTCATCAATTCGCCCGGAATGGTCGCGACGTAGTCCGAAGCCGTGCTGCGTTTGAATTCGATGAGGCGCTCGGCACCGGCCGCTGTTCTCAGAAAAACCACGGCTTTCCGAGCCAGTTCGGGATGATCGAACTGAGCTTTGAGGTCAAAGGGTTCGCCCGGGGGAGCCGAGTAGGCAGCTGCGTGCAGCAATCGCGGTTGCGGCGCCGTGGAGGTCGGTGCAGTTGGTCCGGGAGAACTCGGAGGCGCTGCAGCCGTTGTTGCCGGAGCGGCGGAATCAGCAGCCGCTGCCGGTTGTTCTGCCGGAGCGGCGGATGCATCATCGCCCGGCTCTGGCGCGGCGAAAACTCGAGCCATGGATCCGGTTGTCGCGAGGACAAACGCCAAAAGGCCCAGACAAACATTTTGGGAGCGTTGTTTGGTTACCATGAGTACCCCACAGCGCCGCCGAAGCCCGGACCAGCGTGGTCAATGGTTCGTCCCTGGAAAGAGACCCGCAAAGCGGCCACGAAATCAGGGGTGAAACGATAACCTGCTTGAAGGATCGTTCGCACACCGACTTCATTGGCCCCCCGGGATTCATCGTCGCGTAATCCGAGAGGATTGACCGCGGATCCAGCAGGCTGGTTCGTTACTTCGGTACGAATCAAGATGGGCACTTTTTTGAGGGTGTTGAGTTCCAATTGGGTAAACCCGCGTAAACCAACGCCGCCCAAGAGTTCGCCTCCGAGCAACAAGTTGGTATCTCGATCATTGCCAATGCGAAAGATGATTTGGCCGCCACCGGTGACTCCGGTGCTTTGCAAGCCAATCGCCGCCCGGCCAAGGATTGAAAACAAGCGATGCGCGCCAATTTCCAATTCGAGATAACCATACGTCAGGCCGATGGGGCGTCCGTTGAGGCCCCGAACATCGAGGTCTTGCAGCGATCCTCCGCGACCCCGGTAGACGCCAAATCCCGTGCGGAGAGCACGTACACCGACGTCGTCGTACCGTAATCCAAAAATGCCTTCCGTTTGCCAACTGTAATCGTTTCCGCGTAGTCGGTTGTAGTCGGCATAATCCGTCACCAATTGCGCGGTCGCTCCAACTCGGCGGGGAGGTCCAATGCGCGGAATGGGAACGATATCCACGACTTTCGGAGAATTGGGGCTCCCGACGACGGGAATTGCCACACCCTTGACCGATGTCGCTTCAATGAAGTATTCGACCGCAGGAGGCAACAGTTTGGCTGCAGGGAGTCGTCCAGTC
>DAOMZH010000566.1:0-7248 GCA_035437985.1 Polyangium sp. (in: bacteria)
AGCAACGAAAACGTGATCTACTCGGAGAAAAAAGTAGAAAACGGGCTGTACATGAGTTCGCCTTGGGACGGTGAGCTTTTGTGGTTCCCCGGGGGCATGCGGTACGAAATCCCGCTTCAGTTCGAAGAAACGCCGCGGTTTGTCGAAACGTGGCTCTCGTTTGACCAATGCGGGACGAAGACCAGCACGGTGGCCTTGGCTTCAGGCAATCAGGCGGAAGTGCGGGAGATCAGCAAAGACAAACTCGTGATCATCAATGGGAGTTGTTCGGATTATTGGCTTTTGGTGATTGCCGGAACGACAGCGGACGAACCCATACCGCCGCCCACGGGAAATGATCCAGATGCGGGGACGAGCGATGGAGTTTGCAAGGTGGAATGAGTTTTTCTGGACGCAATTCATCAGGTAATGGCAGCGCACGACAAAAGGAGCAGGAACCATGTTGAAGCGAATTTTGAATACTCTTGTTCATTCTGCCGCAGCGGGCACCGGTGCCGTCATTGGCGTACGGGGAGGCAATGACGTCTACAACTGGGTTAAGTCGGGCGAAGCCAAAACTGCCGCGAAGAAACTCATCAATGGCATTGAACAATCCGCGACGAATCAGATAGCAGCGCTGCAAGATAGGTCCGGCGTGCGTGCCCGCGTATCTGCGGAAGCTGAATCCACCGAAGAACGCAGTAACTCCCGCGACGAAGCGTCGGAACTCGAACAACTTTCCGAAGACGATATCGCCGCCCTGCAAGCGCGTCGAAATACGGTCACGGAATCAGTCACCGTCCGGTGCACTCATTGTCATGCATCCAAGCAGGTTCCCCGCGATACGGAATTGACGCAATGCACGGATTGTGGAAAGCGATTTTGGGTTGAGCTTGCGGATCGCGGGTGAATCCGATTTACGATTGCTGTAGAATCGTCAAGGAGTACAAGTCGTTCCGCCACTCGACACGAGATCGACGACGAGATTGGGAATCGCTCCGGGCGTGCCGTGACCAAAAGCGTCGTAATTGCCTGGAGCGAGCGGCGTTGTGGCAATGAGCTGTTTCGGGCCGATGAACCAGGATGGAGCCATATCGGTGCCCAGGCTCGTTCCATCCGCAAAGAATTCGACGACGGCCTCGTCGTCACCTGCGCCATGCATGGAAGGCACTCGCGTCAATGTGAGCGAAACTTGGGTTGCCGCGCCAAACGGATTCGCTGAATCGGCTGCAGAAAGGGGCGCCAGGCATGTTCCGTCAGCAGCGGTGGCACCTTCCGTGAGGTTATTGACGGTGGCGTCGAGGCGATAGGCGGACGTGCCATCGTCTTGCATCATGGCGACGGTTGGCGCGCCAAACGAAATACGAATGGGGAGCGTAGGGGTCAATTCAAACGAGCCATCGGCCTTGCGCAAAGAGATTTTCCCTTCGGCGCTCGATGATGCAAATGGCGCCAAGAATGCTTTTTCATCAATGACCGCGTAACGGGCGAATTGCCAAACAGCATCGGGCTGACCACTTCCGCACGGACCATCGACGGAATCGCCACAAAGTGTGACTTCATAAATAGAAAATGCATGTAATCGGGCTTCATCGACATTTGCTCCATCGCAAAGCGGCCCCTGAATCGTCGTTCGGGCATTACCGCTGCGATCCCAAAGCGAAGCACAGTCCGAAACCATGTAATCGTTGAGGCCAGCGGCGGGCGGGAGATGCACATACGGAGGCGTATCGAATGGTTTGTCGCAAATGATGACTCCATCGGTCCGCGAGTGCTGCTCGGCGCAAATCGTATAGGGCACGAAATCCCCACTGCTGCTCGAGCTGGTCGTCGATGATGAGGATGACGACGACGTCGTGGATTGTTGATTGGAATCATCGCCACAGCCCGAAAAAAGGGTGACGAGAATCGACAGAGGTGCAAAACGGGCGAGGACGGCGCGATGCATGATTCGACCTTTCGTGGTAGAAGTAAATGCGGTGCGGCATGTTGAGCCAGCGCGCATTCGATTCGCTTTGCAAACAGTATGCCTATGAAAATGGGCCCATTGCAAAGCAATTTGTGTCAAATTGGGCCACGAATGAACCCGCTCGAAATCGGCTGTCGGGCATTTCCAACGCAAACTCTTCAATCGCGAACAATTTACATTGACCACTCGAGCGTCATCTCTTCGACGGCGAGTGCCCTCGTTTAGCCACCGACTCCGCGCCAGCTCCATCAGTGACCGTTGCGTATCAACGACGGCTGGTACCGCAACTCATTATCATTCATCGAGGATTCCTGCTCCGAGGTAAAACATGTCGATACGAAACGTACGCTTTGAATTGACAGGTTGTTCCTGATTGTGCTGTTGACGCTGATGAATAATCTCCTTACATTTAGCTGCTGTTTCACCAACAACTACCAATTTAGGAAACTCGCATGGACGGAACACCTCGTCCGAACATACGCCGCTTGACCCCACCGGCGAACATCGCGGTTCAGACCTATCGATCAATTCTCGAAGAATCTGCGGACGTGATTTGCATCATCGACGAACAGGCGCGCATTATCGAGTTGAGCCGCAGTTTCCACGCGCTTCTGGGTTACACGCGCGAGGACCTGCTCGGGCGTGATGTGCGCGAATTGATGCCGAGTGGAGATTTGCAGGAGCGTCCAATTCCGCTGGCGGCCCTGCGCGAAGGAAGAGTACTGCGCTACGATCGGAATTTCGTGCGCAAGGATGGCAGTTTGGTGCCCATGGAGCTGACGGCGCAAGCATTGAGCGACGGCACATTCATGACGATTGCCCGCAACATTGAAGACCGAAAGGCCGTCGAAGCGTTGCGGGAGACGCAAGCGAAGCAATACATCGAGCTGCAAAATCAGGCGCACGTGCTGGAGAACATCGCCGAGGGCGTGAATTACGTCGACAACCGAGGAATTATCCGCTTCACGAATGCCGCATTTAATGAGATGTTTGGGTATGAACCTGGCGAATTGATTGGAAAACCTGCGGCGATTCTGAATGATCTCGAACCTGCGGAAAACATACGGCTCGTGGCGGAGATTTTGGCGACGCTGGCGACCGACGGCATTTGGATTGGTGAATTCAAGAATCGGAAAAAAGACGGCACGAGTTTCATTACCCAGGCAAAAATCAAAAAATTACCTCTCCAAGGTGAAGCGCATTGGGTAACGGTTCAAGAGGACATCACCGCCAAAAAGCAAACGGAATCGGCCCTGCGGCAGATGCACAAGATGGAGAGTCTGGGCAGTTTGGCCGCAGGCATCGCCCACGATTTCAACAATATTTTGACGGTCATTCTCGGGCACGCCGATGTACTCGACGCTGTTATCTCGAGGGAGAGCGATCTCCACGAAGATGTAGAACAAATTAAAATTGCGTGTGATCACGCGGTACGTTTGACGAGACAACTCCTCGTTTTCAGCCGCAAACAGTTGGCCAAACCGCAACCGCTCGACATGAATGTCATCGTCCGCGACACGTCAAGAATGCTCACGCGTTTGTTGGGCGAAGACATTCGCTTGTCGATTTCGTTGTCGAGTTTGCCATGTACAATCATTGCGGACGCTAGCGAAGTTGAACAGTTGCTCCTGAACTTAGTCGTCAATGCACGTGATGCGATGCCCAAAGGCGGATCGTTGACCATTAAAACAAATATCGTCACGATTGCCAAAAATGATGCGTCAATGCATCCCGGGGCTATGCCAGGCCCGCATGTCGTGCTTTCCGTAGCCGATACGGGCCACGGCATCGATCCGAAAATCCGCCAGCGCATTTTTGATCCGTTTTTTACAACCAAATCGCGCGGAAAAGGAACCGGTCTGGGGCTCGCGACAGTTCACGGAATCATCACGCAGTGCGGGGGACACGTCACGGTCGAGAGCGAAATGGGGCGAGGCTCGATATTTCGCGTGTATCTTCCACTCTCGTCGGGAACCACAGCAACCACCAAACCGTCCCCCGTCGTCTCGCAAATACCCAAGCTCGGACAAGAAACCATTCTCGTCGTCGAAGACGATGCCCTCGTTCGCCATTTCGTCGTGGGCATATTGCGGCGGGTTGGTTATGCCGTCTTTGAAGCGGAGAATCCCCTAACCGCTTTGAAGGCGACCGCCGAGCGACGTGGAGACATTGATTTACTGTTGACAGACGTCGTCATGCCCGACTTGAGTGGACGGGAACTTGCGGAGCAATTAGGCGCCATTTACCCCAGAATTCAGGTCGTCTACATGTCCGGGTATACGGATGACGCTGTTTTACGACACGGCATCGAGACGAATGAGATCGCATTTTTGCGAAAACCATTCACCAAAGATGCATTGCTCCAAAAGCTCCGAGAATCGCTCGACACAGCTCGTGCGCTTGCCATATCGAGCAACCACACGCATCACGACGAGGCAATGCTCAAGTGAGCTTTGATTCTCGAGCTTGGCCTGCTGCGGGTAAACTCGCCGATTCTTTCTTTTCTGAAAGGAGTCCAATCGCTCCGGCAACCCCACCTGCCCCAGTCACAATCGATGGAAGGGGAGTGGGAATCGCGGTCAAAATACCCACGATCATTCCCTTTCCAATCGCGGCGCCCCATTCATCCTTGTAGACATATCGCTGCAACAGTACACAAGGAATGGTCAATACGAGCCCCACAATGACCGAAACGGTTGCGGCTGTCGCAACGTCGGCGGCCAAGAGCATGATATCGACGATCACCATGGCGAATGCAACGAGCGGATGAAGTCCAAGCTGGCGGAGGACGTGCATGCCCCCAATATCGCGGTGATTGCTCTGTCTGTCAAGAGCACACTCGAAATCGACACCGCATCCCTCTTTTACCGCATCTCCCGTCGTTTGCGCGCTTGCGTTGGAGGGCCATTTCTAGATCTTCATCCCTGCCGAGCTCATTGCGTGACAAATTGGCGATGAGCCACGCGCACGACCATCTCGCCGCTCGACGCGATCATCGATCGACGAACCTCGACGTCAACGTATTCATACGCCCAACCCGCTCGCCGCAGCTCGAAAATCAGCAATTCAGCATTCGCCAATAAACCCAGCGTTTGTGCGTCGTGGCAGTACGTTTGAAACGCGGCATTCACAGCTTCGCCGAATTGTTGATGTTCGACAAACTCGCCCGCCGGGGTGCGCAATTTCACGTCGATGGGTCGATTCGGTTGCACATACATTGCAAAGCCCCCCATTTCCCAGGGATTGACCAAATAGCGGTCCACGAGCACACGATGCCCGACAGGCCATAAAGCGACCAGCGCCAAAACAAACAACACAATGATCCGGCGACGTTCGAGACTCAATGAAAACCTCCCGGAATGAGCGATAGGCGACCACCGAGGGTCAAAAGTTCAATCGGTACGAGGCAGAGGAGATACCGCGCCCGCAAGCGAGTATCCAGGGACGGGACGAGTAATGCGAGCATGAGCACGCCAAAAATGCTCTCGCGGGCCACGATTTCAATACCCAGGAGCAGAGCAATGGCCGCCCACGTGCAATGCTTTCGATATCGAGACGGCAAGAGGAGGAGCCCGAGACCAATACCAATTTCGAGAATCCATATCGAGCATCCCAACATGGTGAATGTCGCATTCGCCATGAAAGGACCATTGGATCGAAATGCGTGACGCTCTGATCGAGTTGTCAACCAGCCGAATATCGGTGCAAATCGCGGAGAGTGCCCGATTTCATAAGCCAGCAATTGGCCATGCGACCATGTCCCGGACCAGGCCTTTTGCATCCCCGACCAAAACCAGACAATCGCGGCGAGATATCGGAACGCTTCCACAATGGCCGCTCTTTCGCGAGCGCTTTTGGTTTGGAAAAGCGCACCAATGAAAAGCGCCAAGCAAAAGAGATAACCATGATTGGGCACCAAAGGAAATAGGTGCACCGTCAGGAGTACGCATGCTAGGAACGAGACTCCGCGAGCGGCCTGAAAACGCAACGCCAAACCGGCAGCTCCCCAAAAAACGACGGCCAGAACTTTTGTGGGCAGCGTGGGAAAATCAATAGCCACCAACGTTCCATACACCGCGGCGTGCAATGGCAATACCCGCACAATAAGTGCGGCTGCAGGCTCGAGCGGTGGAGACAAAGCGACGGCAGAAACGGTCATTCCTGCGGCACGATAACCGAAGTGCACACCGTTTGCACGTCCCATTTGTACGTGCGGTAGCTCTCGCGAAGACTTTCGGAACAAATGCGGAATATCGGGCGAATCACGACCTGAAACCTGACCCGGACGAACACGACGTATTGATCCATGTCCGTGACATTGCAGCAAAATTTCGGCTTCGCCAAAGAATGCGGGTCGACGATTCATCCGATATGCTGCAGCGTCATCACCGAATTCTGAGGAGGGGACGATATGCGAGGAATTCGCCTCCGGTTATGCCGGACGGTATTGGGAACTAGTTTGTCACTGACGATCGCTGGATGGATCCAACCTCGACCAGTTTGGGCATTGGAATATCCAACCGACGACAACTGGGTCATTTTGACGCGAGATTTGGCGCCCATCGTCGACGGCAGCGGCGACTCACCGGGGCCCCGCGATATCGTGGGCAACGCCCAGCATCCAATGGCCTACGTCCAGGCCAACGAAAGGTATCTCTTTTTTCGGCTTCGCATCAACGAATCGATCTTGTCCTCGGCGACGAACGTGCGTCCTTATGGCTGGGGTTGTGTCATCGACACGAATGGTGATCCGTCCAATTACGAATACAGTACGATTCTGGATGGCGTAACGAATCCCGATGCCGTTTGGATCTGGAAAAACAGCACGCAGGAAATGCCCAACAATCCGACGGACGCGGCGGATCCGATTCCGATTTTTTCGTACGTCGGCCCGTTTGACATTGGAAAACCAGGGTATGGATATGCACGAGAGCAGAACGCAGGAGTCATCTTTCCGCTCACCCATCCCGATGCTGACGTATTCGCGGATTGGGCCATTGAACGCAGCAAACTCGCCCCGGCAATCGGTCCGATGACGCCATTGCGATTTGCGTGTGGAAGCGCGGCCGACGGAAAAAAACTTTCTCAAGATTTTCCCGGCCCCGCATATCTACCGGACATCTTTAGCGATCCGGTCCTATGCGATAATTCCGGATGTCACCCGCAAACCTGCTCGGAGTTTGGCACGGCGTGCTCTGCAGGCATTGGCGGATGCGAAACGAGCGGGACGATGGTGTGCCTCGAGAACGGACCAATTTGCAATGCCGTTCCGGGGCAATCTTTGGCCGAATCTTGCAATG
>DAOMZH010000567.1:0-7248 GCA_035437985.1 Polyangium sp. (in: bacteria)
TCCAAAATGTACGCGACGACGCCGCGTAATGAAGGGCCGATCAGCGAAAACGCAATGATGCCATAAAGCACGCCATCCGATACGTTTCGCAACGCAAGAAGCACCAGACCGAGCAACGCATACATATGCAGCACGTCGCCGTTCCACATGAAAAACGCGTGGAACAATCCTACGGCCAGCAAAATGGCTATCCGCCGCAAATAGGTCGGGGTAACCGGACGCCCTGCTTTTTCCGCGCGCTGCATCTGAATGGTCAACCCGAGCGCAAACAGAAAGGAAAATATCGAATTGGCTTTGCCCGCAAAGATCACTTCGGCTACGGTTTCCGCAATTCGATCGTGCATCGCCGGGAAATACCGTTCTTCGAGGGACCATATCCCCGCCGGCAAATTGAAAAAAGGCATGTTCATCACGGCAATGCCCAGCAACGCAAAACCACGAAGCACATCGAGCACGGGAACACGTTCGTCCGGAGCAACGGGAGCGAGCTGCACAGTTTCGGCTGGTCGAATCGATTCGTCAGTCATGCGAAAAACCTCTCGTGGAGGATAGACCAACGTCCGCGACGGTGTGAAGCACAAAATGAGGTCCGCGTCGCGATTGTCCGCCACCCCCGAGTCCAATACCGCTCAATCCAACAGCAATACTCGCAATTTTCCGCCTTTTTCGAGGGTGCCCCCAGGTCCTTCGAGCCAAGCCAACGCGTTTGCCCGCGCAATGCCTACCGTCGATCCGGACGCCTGCTGCGAAAATAAAGATACGAAGACTCGCCCATCCTCGTCGAATTCCACTTTGGCCCGCGCAAACTCGGCTCGCCCTTCGGGCAACCGCATTTCATGGGCTGCTCGGGCCGCAATCCATTTCGGCCGCACCGATACATTTCCCTGCATTGCGCGCAAGAGCGGCGCCGCAAAAATCGTCGCCGTCACGAATGCCGCCGCTGGGTTCCCGGGCAAACCCAATACCCGCACGTCGCCATGACGACCGTAAGCCACAGGTTTTCCAGGTCGAATCGCAACCTTCCAAAAATCCAGCTCGACTCCTTCCGCCTCGAGCGCCGTGCGGACGTGATCATGCGAGCCCACACTAATGCCCCCAATCGTCAAGAGCAAATCCGACCGTTCGAGAGCGCGTCGAATTTCCTCGCGCACCGCCCCCATTTCATCCGCGGCGTGGCGGTGTTCCGCGAGACCGCCGCAATCCTTGACCAAAGCACAAATCATTGGCCCATTGCCGTCGACCACACTACCCGGAAAAACCTTCGACCCAGCCAAACGCAATTCATCACCTGTCGTCAGTATCGTCACCCGCGGCTTCCGTGCCACGGCAATTCGCGCCTGATCCAAGGCCGCGCAGAGCCCAACGTGCTGCGTTCCAAGACGTACACCTTTTGCAAGCGCGACAGACCCCTCCTGTAAGTCCTCCCCTCGTCTCCGCACGTGTTGCCGATATTTTGGAGCGCGCAAAAAAACAATTTGCTCCCCCGGGCCAACCTTTTCCACATCTTCCTGCGCCACGACCGTATCCGCAGGCGGCGGCACAGGCGCACCCGTAAAAATGCGACACGCCGTCAAAGGCTCAATCTTTTCAAGTACTGCCCCGCCAGGCCGCGAGACTCCCATTACCGCCAAACGTGACCGATCCCCCGTAGGCAGTTCAGCAAAGACAAACGCATATCCGTCCATTGCGCTATAATCGAAGGCCGGAATTGGCTCGCGGCAAACGATGTCGTCGGCCAGCACCCGTCCCACACAATCGGCCAGTTCCACGTCCTCGGTTGGAAGTCGACACGTTTCGGCAAGAATCCGGGCGAGTGCTTCATCGTAGGAAATCATGTCGTTGCTGGGCCTCACGCGCGGACATACCACGAAGAGCGCCAATGCCCCAAATTACGTGCTCGTTTTGCCAATGAACCTGGGATGCGACATCCTCGAGCTGGCCGACAACCTCACGAACGGACGTTCGGACAACAAGTGTCGCGGCCTGAGCTTTTGCTGCCTTCCGCTTTCCGGCACTCGACGCCGACCCGCAAGATCCGCTCAAAGTGTCGTGGTTATCGACGTGATACAAAAAAATATGGATGCGCCGAAAAAGTTGTGCTCAAGTGCGTTCTGCCTCTTTTGAGGAGACGCAATGCCGACGTGGTTCGAGATTCAAGTCAACCGAAGTGGATCGGATTTATTGATTTCTGCCCGGGGAAGTGGAGATCGCGAAGTAGCGCCGCGGTCGCTGGGAAATGGGTTTGACGTACCCGCTCTCGTCCGATTTGCTGCTGACGTGGAGCGGGCCGCAAGACACGCCCGACCGTTGCCTGATGAACTTCGGGAAACCGCACGCGCGATTGGCGGAGCGATTCTCGACGGCGACATCGAAAACATGCGCGCCAGGCTCGCCGAATCAGCGAACGGACCTTTGCTGCTACGGCTCAACATTGGGGATCCCGAGCTGCAAGCGCTGCCCTGGGAAGCGCTCTGTTTGCCCGGACAAGCCTTTGGTTTTTTGGCGACATCGCCCGATCTGTTCCCCGTGCGTCGCGTCACGACTACCGACTCCTGGCAACCCCACGAAATTCAGGGTGCTCTGCGCATTTTGGCGATCGCTCCGACGGATACATCGTCCTTGCCAAACCTCGAGGCGGCACTTGCGTCACGGGTTACCGCAGGGGAAGTCGAATGGCTCGAACCGATTGTCGGCGAGCGTGCACGCGCGAAATATCTTTTTGAACGTTTGCGACGAAAACCAACCCCCCACGTACTGCACTTTTTGGGGCATGGATCCTTGCGCGCCAATGTACCTCATTTGCGGCTGGCAGATGAAGACGACGAAGAAAAGTGGATTCCCGTCGAATTGGTGGCGCAGGAAATCAAGTCGAATTTCAAAGGAGATTTACGGGCCGTCGTGCTCGAAGCGTGTGAAGGAGCCGTTCCTTCGGCATTTGCTTCGGCGGCCGAAATCCTCGCGCGTGCAGGTGCGGACGCGGTGGTGGCCCATTTGTGGCCCGTTCGGGCCGACGTGGCGGGCACCTTTTCCGAACAGCTTTATCGGGCACTCACCGAAGTGGATCGTCCGACCGGCGACATTTCGCGCGCAGTCAATGAAGCCCGACGAAGTTTGTTCGCCATGTACGATAGCAGCGCCCAAGCATTTTCCCCGGTCATTTATCTCCGGGGACCGAATGGCGACATATTCGATTTCAAATTGCGGCAATCGGGAGGAAAATCCACCCGTCTCCCGCGCATCGACAAACCACCGCCACCACCACCTCCTCCGCCAGTACCGGCGCCACCAGAGGTTGTTCGTGACGAACCAAGAGTCGCCGAGACAAACCTCGCGTCCCCGCCCCCGGAAGACGTCACGCATCGCGTTCGTCTCGCCCTCCTGCATTGCGAACTCGATGTCGATGATGCTCAGAATTCGCTGGATGCCGACGAGATCCCGGAGGTTCTGCACGAAACACGTTCAGCATTTCGCGAGATTTGTCAGAGCGAAGTTGCGGCGCTGGACGGTTCGCTCGTCGAAGGCGAAGGCAGCGGATTTTTGGCGTGTTTTGGTCATCCCAGGGCGCATGAAGACGATTCGGTGCGTGCGGTTCGGACGGCATTGCGGATCATCGAGGCAACCCGGGTGATGTCTCGGGAGCTGAAAGAGCAATCGGGAGCGGCGCTGGTGGTTCGCGTCGGAGTGCATACAGGGTGGGTGATTGCGTCTGCGCAAGGTTTGGCCGAAGCCAAAATAGGTGTCGTGCCGCAAGTCGCGGTGATGCTGCAACAAGCGGCCCAAAGCAATACCGTTTATATCAGCCAAGAACTTAGCCAATTGGTCGATGGTTTTTTCGAGGTCGTCGATCGTGGCGAGCAATCGTCGGGATTGGGGCGCAAGCAAGTGCGGGTCCGGGCATTCGAGATCGTGCGCGACTTGAAAATCACGTCGCGTTTTCAAGCCGCCTCGTTGCGTGGTTTGTCCCGGATGATTGGGCGGCAACAAGAGGCGGCGCTCATCATGGAGCGCTGGGAACAGACGCGTCAGGGCCGCGGGGCGCTCGTCTTGATTTCCGCGGATGCCGGAATTGGCAAATCGAGGCTCGCTCAGGAAATTCGCGATCGCATTCACGATTCGAACCACATCCGACTTGAATGCGTATGTTCTCAATATCATGAAAATACGGCGCTTTGTCCGCTATTGGCTCTGCTGACGCAAGCCCTCGGATTCGAGCGGTGCATGTCGCCCGAGCAGCGATTTACGCGTTTGGAATCGGCGCTGAAAAGCGTGAATGCGCCGCCCGAAGAATACGCTGGACCTCTCGCCGAATTCCTCGATCTTCCCATGCCGGGTAAAGCTCTGGATCTTCCGCCAAAACGCAAGCGCGAATTGCTCCTCGAAGGAACGACGGCAATTCTTTGCGGATTGTCCGAGAAGTCGCCCGTTGTGCTGGTCATCGAGGATCTTCATTGGATGGATCCTTCGACCGCCGAATGGCTCGACGGGCTTTTCGAGAACCTTGCCGAATACTCAATCTTGCTTGTGGCAACGACTCGGCCGCAATACACTGCACCTGCTGCTTGGCTCAAGGCGGCGCATTTTTTGGCGATCAATTTGACCCGCCTCGATCATCGCGAGGTCTTGGAGCTCATTTTGGAAGTCACCGGCGGCAAACCATTGCCGGTCGAGATAGTCGACGATATCACCACCAAGACCGAAGGATATCCGCTGTTCATCGAAGAACTCACGCGCATGGTGATTGAATCGGACGCGGTCGAGGAGCGGCAGGGTACGTATGTCCTTCTTAAACCATTTCGATCTTTGTCCATCCCAGCAACGCTGCAAGAATCGCTCTTGGCCCGTTTGACCACGCTATCTGGGGCCCGTTCCATCGCGCAAATCGGGGCCGTCATCGGGCGCGAATTCACGATGGACATTCATATGGCCGTGTCGGAACTGAGCCAGCCGGCGTTGAAATCGGGGCTCGATACGTTGATGGATCGCGGCGTGGTGTACCGGCGTGGACTCCTGCGGCAATCGAAGTACGTCTTCAAGCACGGGCTGGTACAGGAAGTCCTGTACGATTCGATGATGCGCGCAGAACAACGAAAGTTTCACAAGCGCACCGCAGAAATACTCGAGGAACGATTTCCGGACGTAGCGCAAAAATCGCCCGAACTTTTGGCGCACCATTTCGATCAAGCCGGAATGGCGGACAAGGCCCTCGAGTATTGGATCATGGCCGCGCAACAAGCCATTGCACAAAGCGCGAGCGTAGAAACATTGCGACATACGGCCAATGCTTTGCAATCCCTCGCCAATTTGCCTCCAGGCGAGAATCGAGACGCCGCGGAATTACGTTTGCACCTGGGACAAGGTCCGGCCCTATTAGCGGTCAAAGGATGGGCCGCACCCGAGCTACGTGCATCGGCAGAACGCGCGCAACAATTGAGTCGGGGGAGCAATCACGAGGATCATTTCCGAATTTCTCGAGGCTTGTGGGGATATTATATGGTGGCCGCCCAACTCGCCCGTTCCATCGTCATTGCGGACGAACTCATGGCCATTGCCACGCGCGAAAATAGTGTCGACTATCGTTTGGAAGCCAATGCGACAGCTTGTGACAGCTGGTTTTGGCTGGGTTGTCCGGAAAAATCCCTGGCTCACGGCCTCGCGTGCATCGAAGAATATTCGCTCGAAACTCATCATCCGAGTCATGCCTCCACCTACGGGGAAGATCCTTCGGCTGTTTGTCTCTGCTATACGGCATTATCGGCGTGGCTCTTGGGTCGAGCCCAAGACGCGCAGGCGCTGCACGAACGGGCGACGGAGCAATTGCCTCGGTATACGCATCGATTCAGCCACGGGTTTGTCATGAATGGGCTGGCGTGGTATGGCTGTCACACGCAGCAGCCCGAATTGACGCTAAAATGGGGCGAAAAGTTGCACATGTTGGCGGTTGATAACGAAATGCCTCCTTGGCAAGCTCTCGCCTTGACGCAAATCGGCTGGGCTCGGGGAATGCTGGGCGAAGTCGACGACGGTCTGAAATTGATTCGCGATGGACTCGCGCGGTGGCGGGCCGCAGGAGCCATCGTCACGTCCCTGCTCACTTACTTGCTCATGATCGAGGTTTGTCGGAATGCTGGCCGATCGACGGAAGCTTTGACCATCGTCGAAATGGGGCTCGAAGAAGCGGCGAAAAGCGAAGAGCGGTATGGCGTGCCCGAATTGTTGCGGCAACGCGGAGAATTATGGATGGCCATTCACGGCGAGGAGCATTTGGACAAGGCTCGGACCGAAATACAAAAAGCTTTGGAAATGGCCATTGAACAAAAAGTCGTCGTTCACGAATTACGCGCAGCGACGAGCCTTGCGACCATTGGAGGACCCGCGCCCGCACCCAATGACCTCATTGCGGTACGAACAGCGATCGACAAATATCAACCAGGTTGCACCACCCGGGAATTGACCACTGCCCGAGCCCTGCTCACTTGACGTCCGCCGGTAGCCAGTTTGGCTGAGGCATGGCCAATTGCGACTGACATAAAAGCTCTGCCGTTTCGAGCGCCCCCTCGACCCAACCTTGATGCAGTGAATAAGCTTCGCCAATGACGTATACCGGGCGATCGCCATAAGGTGTGAGCATCTCGCGCATGACCTCGCGCGAATTGAAACCAGGTTCCCAAAGATTGTACGCTCCGCCAAGCGGATCCGCCGTCCAATCCGCATATGCCAATACATATGGCGCTGGAATATAGGACACCCCATGCGCCGCGCGCATTTGATCCGCAATGGCCGAAAGAAGAATTTGAATCGACCGTTCGTGCTGATACGTATCGAGGTCGAGCACGCGAAAATGCGAATTATTCATCCAATGCGGCACGTCGGAAGCCCGGAGGGATGTGTACCTCGACGTCGTGCCCCGCACACCCAACGAGTATTTGACGCTCGCAAACAAGGGCCTCCAATATCCGGCATTACGCCCGTCGCAATACACCATGATCAAGGAATTCTGTGACGTCCCGTCGTCGGGGATAGGGGGGTTTTTGTTTCGGGAATCATCGAAGAATTGCTGATAGTTGGATCCCCAATAATAAATCTGGCGCAATGGGCCGTCCGTCACCGTTCGTCCCAGCGTCATTCCAAGCGTTCTCCACCAAGGATATCGATATCCTACGAAAAACTTGAACATCGGCTCGGGGCTCACCGACGGAATGTGGTCATCGAGCCAGCGATTGTAGGGACGTTCGAGGATTTCGAGTGAAC
>DAOMZH010000568.1:0-7241 GCA_035437985.1 Polyangium sp. (in: bacteria)
GTTCGATCCAATCGAGATTTCCCGTCGTCAAGTCCAATTGTCCCCCATACAGCGGCGCACCAGCATTGGTGCTACCTTGGGGCGGCACCGGATATGCGCTGAACGCAACTTTGTTCCCGCGCGCGGCCATGAGTCCCACGGTCCATCCGGGGAGCCACATACGCGCACGTGGAGTTTGGCAAGACGATCCATTGGGTACCGTGCAATGATAAGCGGACGCGTCGGGTGCAGAGCCGTTTGGCCCACCTCGCGGAACGGAAGAATCCTGCACGAAAACTTCGGAAGTCGGTTCCAGGCAGCCGGCAAGCAACGTCGGAGCGAGAATCGCGAAGAAACAATGAATGGACTTCATGTTGTTTTTGCCCGTCAAAGTGGTTGGGTGATGAACTCGGTGCCGCCTTTGACAAAGCGGACAAAGACTGCGCTTCCGTCGTCCAGCCGCGTAAAGTGAGAATCCATGCCCAGGTACGTGGCCACAGGTCCGCGATTGCCATGCGCGTCGATGGTCGAGAGACGATGCGACAAACCATCGTAACCCATTTCGTAAAAGTATGTGGTCGAAAGATCCAAGGTTTGGCGAAACGACGCCGCGTGGAATTGCGGTGGCGTCGGCTCGTCGAACAACAATTCGAACGGCGCCCCAAGCTCGAAACGATGCAACTCGTTCGTCATGCCTTTCGTCGTGAAGTTGAGCAAGCCAAACGCCGGTCCAATGGGGACAAACCCACGCATGTCGATACCCTTGTCTATTTCGAGCGTATCGAGAATTTCGCCGGCTTTTGAATAATGATGCGCCACGCCAGGGAATTTGTGGACCCACACGGAGCCATCAGCGACCGGCCATGTATGCGTATTGTACGTCTCGGGCGCAAAGGGCACGTCTTTCCTATAGGTTTGCGTACCCTCCGGAGTAAACGAAAAAATATGCACCGCCGTGTACGTCGGTTGCCCTGGCAGCGTTATGTAAAATCCCGTAGCTACCCGCACGACGTCGTCGGCAATGATTGTTGCGCTGACGAATTCCGGCCGTTCCGCGGGCGGAGGCGGCGTATCCCAAATTTCGAGCCGTTTTCCAAAGCGCTTATTTCCTGATGAATCAAACGAAACCAAAAATCCATCGAATTGATACCCGCCCTCGCCGACGAGCATGTTTCCATACCCCTTTGCCGCCATCACGATGTCACCTTGGGGGGTCACGGCAATATCGTAGTTTTGGTAAAAATCGCCGTACTCGGTGGCCAATGGAACGTGCCACTCGAGTTTTCCCGTAATGGAGTCAACTTGCCCAGCGTGTTGCGGTGCTCCAAGATCCGGCTCGCCATCGGGTTTTGTCGGATATGCGCTGAAGGCGATTTTATGCCCGCGAGCTGCCATCGCCGTCACGAGCCACCCGGGAAGCCAAATGCGACTCTGCGGGCCCTTGCATGATGAACTATCGGAGATCGAGCATTGGTATCCGCCTTGGTCGGGTGCCGGTCCGTCCGGACCCGTAATCGGATCCTGAGGGTTGGTGGAGGCGACGAAGACTTCCTCAGCCGGCTCGACGCAGCCCACAACCCAGGTTGAAAGAACGAGCAAGAAAAGCTGTTGTTTGTACGTCATGTCCATGGAACGGACCGGACGCAAATTCGTTACAGTTTAGCCGACGTCGTATTCATCAAAAACGCCGGCGTAGATTTGATCAATCTCGAGCGTGCATTCGGGTGAGGACAGCGTAATCCGACTCCCGGGACCATAGTCGCGAAGCTGCCATGATCCATCGTCCTGGCGGGTATACACTTCGACGAATGGTTTGTCTTGCGCGGCCATGATGTAATACTTCAAAGACGGGAGCGTCCGATAGTTGGTGAATTTGTCTCCTCGATCATATGCCTCTGTCGAGGGCGACAACACTTCGACGATGATGCCAGGATTGAGCAATGTATCGATTTGCTCGTCTTTGAATTGAGGTCGCCCGCAAACGACCGAGGCGTCAGGATAAACAAAACGTCCTGTCGTCGGAATATGGACCCGCATGTCGGAGGTGTAGACACGACAACTTCGCCACTTCAACGTGCTCGTGAATGTGCCTATGATGTTGGCGGCGACGTTCGCATGGGGGCCCTTACCCCCCGATATGGCAAAAATCTCGCCATCGGCGAACTCGTGTTTTTCGTCGGAGGCTCGCTCGAACGCGAGATACTCCGCTTCAGTCATGCGCAACTTAGCAGCCGGATCTCCCATACGCCCATGCTCCTCCAAAAATGCCCTCGTGTCCAGGGAAAATCGACTCTACCAAAACAAACACTTGCTTACAGGTCGTACCTGTGCGACGAACCCCTCCATGCAAACAGACGAAGTCAAACCATTCGTTGTGACGAACCCTGCGGAAATTAAAACCCATACCGGCGGCTGCCATTGCGGCGCCGTGCGTTACGAAGTCACCATGAGCCTCGAACGCACTGTTTCCTGCAACTGCTCGATATGCAGCAAAGCAGGGTATTTGCTCGCGTTCGTTCCGGCAAACCAATTCAAGCTTTTGTCGGGCGAAGAAGTGCTCAAGGATTACCAATTCAACAAGAAGGTCGCGCATCACGTCTTTTGCTCGACGTGCGGCATTCATTCGTTCAGCCACGGCAAGGCACCGGACGGCAATGAAATGCGGGTCATCAATCTCCGGTGCGTGGACGATATCGACCTCGATGCATTGACCCCGCAAAAGATCGATGGGCGTAAGTGGTGAGCATTCCACCATTTAGTGTTCGGGCAAAACCGGCTCCGAGCACGAACTCTCACCCATTGAAGTCCTTGTGTTGATCCCGCAAACCATGGTAACCTCGGCGATGACATGTCGAGTACGACCAAAAGCTTTCTTCGCCTGTCCAATGCTACGGGAATACGCCGCTTCGGCGAGCAATTGACTTGGGTGCAAGAGCCCGACATGTTTCACATGCGTCTGGTCGGAACGCTCGAAGTCGCGGACCTCCAAAAAATTCTCGATTGGCAAGCTGAATGGGGAGCCGAAAAAGGTCTTTTTTTCGTCATTTGCGACATGTCCCAATTAAAATCGATTTCCCGCGAGGCGCGAAAAATATTGAGCGAGCAAACGCAATCGTCATCCTCGCAATCCGTGACGATTAGTTTTGGCGCTTCCTTTGCCCTGCGCGTCATCGCCGAGATGTCCACACGAGCTCGAAAAATTATGGGACTACCGGATTTGACCGAATTCGTGTTCGTCGCTACTCAAGCCGATGCCCTCGCCGAAGTTGAAAAGCGACGTCCACCAAACTCTTGTCGGGTGAGTGCTCCGCCAATGAGTTCTCCTCCGGTGAGTTCTCCTCCGGTGAGTTCTCCGTAAAACCTCATTCTTCCAAATAATCGAGGTCTTTGCCGTACGTTTCTTCCATTGCCCGCAAGGCAACGAACGCGGCGAGAATCGAGAATGCTCCGACGATCATCGCGCTTTCTTTTACACCAACGAGGGTCTTCAAGGTTTTGAAACCCAAGGTCAACAAGACGACGGCTCCGCGTACGAGATTCGGGGCGCTGGTCGTCGCGGTCGCGCGCAGGTTCGTCCCGAATTGTTCCGAAGCTACGGTGACGAAAACCGCCCAATATCCCGCGCCAAACCCCATAGCTACGCAAATGGCATAAAATGCCGTGAGCGACTGGGCAGCGATCAAGAAATACAAGAGGATGGCGAACGTCGTGAGCGAGAGGAACGCCATGACCGCACGTTTGCGACTCTCGAGGATTTGACTGAATGCCCCACTCGACAAATCACCCAATGCCAAGCCGACGTAGGTAAACAAGATTCCTTGGCCCGCATTCGGTGGTACGGCCATTCCCATGGCTTGCCCGATTTCAGGAGAAAATGTCACCAAAATCCCCACGACGTACCAAATGGGCACGCCAATCAGCACGATGCCAATGTACCGGCGCGCTCGTTCCCACGTGGAAAACAATTTCAAAAAATTCCCGCGCTCGACAGCTTTGGCCTTGGTCGCCTCGAACATGCCCGATTCATAGACGCCAATCCGCAGCACGAGCAGCGCGAGCCCCAGGCCTCCGCCCACGAAATACGCCACGCGCCACGAAAACTTGCCGCCCACCAACGCGGCTACCACCGCACCGCAAATGCCGATCGTCGCGACAATCGTCGTGCCATAACCACGCGACTGTTTGTGCATGATTTCACTGACAAGGGTGATTCCGGCCCCTAATTCACCCGCCAAACCAATTCCCGCAATGAAGCGTAATGCAGCATAAGCATTGATCGATTCGACGAAGCCATTCATGATATTGGCCAGCGAATACATCAAAATCGAACCAAAAAGTACCGAGAGGCGCCCTCGTTTGTCCCCAATGACCCCCCAAAAAATCCCGCCAATGAGCATCCCGCCCATCTGCATGTTGATGAGCCAAACCCCTTGATCGAGCAGCGCGGTTTTGTCCGTGATGCCAATCCCTTGCAAACTCTTCTCCCGCACGATGCTGAAGAGCACCAAATCATAAATGTCGACGAAGTAGCCAAGCGCGGCAACGAGGATCGCCAAGCGAATGGCGCGACTTGCTTTTTCTTTGGAAATGGAATCGACAACGCTGGTCATGATGCTTTCCGATCGGGGCGCGCATGATAAAAGCAGCCAATCCGCGCCGTCAAGTAATGTGGACCAAGTTCCACGAGTCACATTCGTAGGCTCGCACGCGATCCTGAAGCGCTAGGACGACAGAAGTTACAGAAAATCGACAGAAATGTTGCGCACGGGAGGACAACTGCGTTCCAATGAGTCTACCGTGACGAAGATTCTCGCTCCTGCCCCGTCCGCCCGGGGCGTGCTCTGGTGTGCACGCAACGTCTTGTTTGGGGCGGCCCTGGGAGCTGCACTTGCGTTCCTTGGTCAAACGGCCATCGTGTTTTTTGGCGCGGCACCATCGGGCGGAATCGCGCCAGGATGGGGCGTTCGTCTGGGCAGCGTACTGCTCTCGGCTGCCGGATATGCGGCCGTTTTGCTCATCACGAGCGTCATGACTGCGCCGACGATGCGCTGGGCCCTGGGTCGCGCTTTCTCAGTGACGCTCACGACGCTCGTCGTTGCGGGGTTGGTCGGGGCGCATGTCGTTGGGGTGGCCGTACGAATCGTGTCCGGCGCGTTTCTGACTCGCGGAGCGCTCGAATTTTTCTTGAATGGCCAAGAGAGCATGTTCCGCGCTTTGCGCACGACCTATGCGGTGCACGTCGTGGTGGTCCTGTTGATTGGCGGGGCCATTGCGACGCTTTACGCGGCATATCTCTTCCGCGGACTACGCAAAGAAGGAAACGGGCAAAAAGCAGCGCGTATGCTGGGCATTGCCACGGGACTCGTGGCTCTGCATGGCGCAATCATGTTGGTTTTACCAGCAAAAATGGCGATGGCGATGGGTTTGGCTCGAACGACCCCCGAGATGGCGCTGCTCAGTTCGTTGCGCACGATTCCCGCCTGGACCGAGGAGCTTTCTCCGGACGAACAAGGCAATCTCCGCGGGCGCCAAGTCCTCGAAGGTGCGCCGCGCGTGGTTGGCACGGAATGGGAAGAAACGCTAGCGAAAGATACCTCCGCGCATCCGAATGTGCTGCTCGTGGTCATCGATTCGCTCACGACCAAGCGCATGGGTTATTTGGGTTATACGCGTCCGATAACGCCGAACATCGATCGGTTGGCCGCAAAAAGCATGCGCATGTTGCGCACGTGGGCGGCTGCGACCCATTCCAATTATGCGCAGCCCGCCATTGTGTCGTCGCTATTCCCGCGCCGAATTCCGTGGCTCGATCAATACACGCGCCTCGATTACCCGCGCACCTTGCTCCATGACGTTTTTCATCGCACGGGCCACGCTCTTGCGACCATTTCGAGCCAAGATCAGAATTGGCAAGGGATTGCTCGTTTCGAGGCAACGGAAGCACCAGTCTTTTTATGGCACGCTCCGGATTACGAAGGCCCACGAGTCGATATCGTCAGTGAAAAAGTCATTCCCGACGAAGTCACCGCCGAACGCGCCATTTCGTGGATGAAGGATCATAAAGACAAACCATTTTCACTTTACGTCAATTTTCAAATTGCGCACTTCCCTTATGGTTTGCCCGAGGGCGCACCCGTCACGTACACGCCAGCGCATTACCCCTTCACGGCGAATTTCGTGCGTTATGGAGATGCCGAAAAACCCCTCTTGTCCAATCGGTACGACAATGCCATCGCCTACGTGGATGCCCAAGTCGGCAAGCTCGTGAATTATCTCGAAAAAAGTAGCCTGCTCGAAAATACGATTCTCGTCGTCACCGCCGATCATGGCGAAATGATGGGTGAACATGGCGTCGTGACCCACGGAAAATCATTGTTCGAAGGGGAAGCTCGCGTGCCCCTGCTCGTGCATTACCCGCCCAAAGTGACTCCTGGCGACGTATCGATTCCCGTTTCGCACCTCGACGTTTTGCCAACGATCTCGGACCTCGCCGGCATTGCCCCGCACCCTTCGTTTCAAGGCCATAGCTTTGCGGTGCCCGCCATTCACGGAGCTCGCCGCGTGGGCATTTTCATGAATACCCAAGGTTATCAAATGACCGAGGGCGTCATTTGTTATCCGTGGAAGCTCTGGATCGATCGCACCGAAGGCAACATCGTGCGCCTCATGAACCTCGATGCTGATCCCGAGGAAAACCACAACTTGGCTGCGGACAAACCTGCCGTCGCCCGGGCACTTTCGCGGATGCTCGGGGCGCAATTCCGGGCGCAAATCGACTACCACGCGCCGCACAACCAAGCGATGCGGGATCGCCGTTATGCGCCGAAACTGCTCACATGTCCGGATCTACCGGCGAATTGACGCTCATTCGTCGTGAACTTTGAGCCCCGGAATCCCCAAACCGGCGGCCTTGCCACTCGCCAAAGAGCCTTCGATGAAGAGCGTCTTCAACGTCTTGATCTCGCGCAAAGGAGACAAATCCGAAATTCGCGTGCGCTTCATCTGCAACATCTCGAGCTTCTTCAGCTTGGAAATCGGGGCCAAATCCGTGACTTCCGTTTCGTCGATTTGCAGTTCCGTCAGGTTCGTCAATCCAGACAGCGGGGTCAAATCCTTCACGGCCGTACGACCAATGTCGAGGCGATCGAGTTTTGCGAGCCCTGAAATAGGCGTGAGATCCTTAATGGCCGTCGCGGCAACTCCGAGTGACTCGAGCGTCGTGAGCGTCTTGATTGGCGTGAGGTCTTCGATTTTTCCCGGCG
>DAOMZH010000569.1:0-7240 GCA_035437985.1 Polyangium sp. (in: bacteria)
AACCCGTGCGTCGGATTCTCGATGCAAGCGGATGCTAGTTCTCAGGTGAGTTTGTCCGTCGCGACGACCATCTTCGAAGAAGCGTTCAAGACGTGGGCGAACGCGGATTGCGGCGGGGGCAAGCATCCTCGAATCAGCGTCGAGAATCTCGGGACGGTCGAATGCAACGAGCACGAGTACAACAAGGATGCGGGCAACGCGAACATCATCCTGTTTCAGGACACGATGTGGCCGCATGCTGGCGCCAACAGCACGCTGGCCCTGACGACGGTGACGTACAACATCGATACGGGCGAGATCTACGACGCGGACATGGAGGTCAACTCGGCCAACGTGATGTTCACGACGGACGACAAGACGGTGAAGTTCGATCTGGCCTCGATTGCGACGCACGAAACGGGACATTTTTTGGGTTTGTCGCACTCGCCCACCACGTCCGCGACGATGTTCTCCGATTATTCGCCAGGGAGTACGGAACTACGAACCCTGGATCCCGATGATGTGGCGGCGATCTGTGACGCGTATCCGCCCGGAAGTACGATTCCCTCGAGTTGCGATGCATCGCCACGCCGAGGTTTGGCTTCGCAGTGTGATCCTCCGCCGACCCCGAAAGACGACGGATCTTGTGCCGTTTCTTTTGGCCAAACCTCGACGCCCAGCTCGTGGACGGCTCTGTCGATCGCTACGGCTCTTGCTTGGTTCGCCAAGCGACGGCGAGATCGTTTTCGTACATGACAAACACGGCGCTTCGTTTCGACGATTGGACCCTGGTACAAGACGACGAGACGCTTGGGTTTGTCGTAGAACGGGCGCAGCGTGCTCCGGTCATTGGGGTGGATGTCGAAGGAAATGGGCTCTTCGCCTACCACGCGCGGCTGTGCACGGTGCAGTTGGCTTGGGAAGACGAAGGGCGCACGAAGATCGCCATCGTCGACACGCTGCGGGTGGACGTGAGGGCACTCGCCTCCCTTTTTTCCGCCCCGTTACCGATCAAGGTTTTGCATGACCTAACGTTCGACACGCGCATGCTGCACGAAAATGGGGTGTCGTTGCAGCACGCGCGGGACACATCGGTCGCGGCGCGTTTGATGGGTATGAAATCGACAGGACTGGCCACGGTTTTGTCGACGGAACTGGGGATTGTCCTGGACAAACGGTTCCAGCAGTATGACTGGTCGCGACGTCCCCTCGAACCTGCGCACTTGGGCTATTTGAGCAACGACGTGGCGTATCTCGTGCCGCTCGATCGGGCCCTCATGGCCAAAGCAGCAGCCCTCGATATCGTCAGCGAGATCGAAGCCGAGTGCGCGTATCGATTGATTGCAGCTCAAAGTTCCGAACGTGATCCGCGTCCGGCGTACACGCGGGTGAAAGGTGTGCAGCGACTCGATGCGAAAGGTCGCGCGATCTTGAGGCACCTGGTGATGGCCCGAGAAGAGGTAGCGGAACATCTCGACGTGCCGCCGTTTAAGGTGATCACCAACGACATTTTGCTGGAACTCGCGCGAAAACGTCCTCGTTCGACGGGGGAAATGGGACGCATCCGCGGGGCCCTTTCGGGACGTGCGGGACGTTATTCGAATCGGTGGCTCGAGGCGATCTCTGCGGGCCTCGGAGCGGGCAACGTCCCGGACGAGGATCGTGTCTACTTTGGAATGTCGCGTTTGGATCGCCAAACCATCGCTCGGCGACGGCAAGTCGAGGGCAAACTAAACGATTTCCGACGCGCCGAAGCAGAGCGAAGAGGCGTCGACGAACAGGCCGTCTTACCGGGGCATTGCGTCCATGAACTCGCTGCGCTGGCGAGTTTGTCGCGTCCCGATGATCGCGACATCGTCCCGCGCATTGCGGCAATTCTTGGGGTGGGTTCGAAACGGGCCGAGCAATACGCGGTGGAGCTGGCTGCGTTGTTCAGAGCAGGCGACGACGCTGAACCGGCTTTCGACGAGGAGATCCTCGAAGCCGAAGCGAGCGAATGATCAAGACGCGGCGCTGGTGTGGTGGTGTTTGAACGCGCTGAGCACTTCTGCGGAAAACTCGTCGACGAGAGGTTGTTGCCCCGCAAGTTCGGGCAGCAAGGTCTTACGGGCTTTGTTCAACGCCGTCGTGACCACGTCTGGATTGGCGCGACACAAGGCTCGATACGCGATGGTTCGTCCCGTTGGAACGGCGATGAGGGAAATCGTTGCGGGTGACCAAGCGAATGCTGGAGCGTTACGAGCGATCGTGGCCAAGTCTGTGATCGGGGACAGATGCAACCATGCCGCCAACGCGTGGTGAAAGCTCTCCACCGGTGCGACGTCGCTGGCCATTTCCGTCAGAGGGACACGTTCCGAATCGACGCGGACGCGCCGCAAATTGCGCCAAACCAAGAGTCTTCCCGTGGGCTCTTCACCGCGAAATCGGGCTGATCCTGTCCACCAGGTAACTTTCGTGTCGGTGCGAAACATATCCATCACGCGGGCAAACGTGGCGTGACGAGCGAGAGCTTCACCAACGTCGTGAGGCCGATGGATCTGCGGGCAAACGGTCAAAATGGAGCGAATCAACGCTCCGTAGCGGCTCATCGTGAACGTGCCCCCCAAGTTGTGGTTCGTCACTTGCAGCACGTCATTCAAGACCGCGGCAACGGACCAATCAGCAGCTGTGAGCTCAGGGAGAACATCGACCGGAGCGAGAAGACGCGCTTGACGTACACGGGCAACATCGAGGTTTGTCCGAGCATCGGGATCGAGCAGGCGTTCGTTTTGACCAACTGTGAGTGCAGTCAGGCCAAACGGCCGCGAAAGCGTCACTTTTCCGCCCAGAACCAGGGGCACGACAAGCCCCGTCGCCAGTTGCTCGAAACGTTCGTTCATTCCTGAACTATGTCCCCTCCGCGCCGGAACCGGCGCCAGCAGCGTCGAGATCGCGAAGAGGACGAAGTCCGACACCACCGAGGGTCACTTCGGGAAGTTCCGTGGCGAGTGCCGATGTCAGAGACTCGATGAAGCGATCGGCGCCGGCCGTGATCCACGCTTGGGCTTCGAGAACCGCGGCTTCGAGGGGCACGAACGCGTTCTCGGGGATGCCAACGACATCGCCTTCGCGTCGGAGAAACAAGACTTGGCCGGCCGGAGATCCAAGCGAACGATAGAGTACGTCCGGAGAAACGGCAGGCACGACATCGTAACCTGCGGGGACAAACAGGTTGTCGTGCAGCTTGCGATAAAATTGGCCGACGGGGATGCATTCGATGCCTGTCGGGTGACGCACGACCGCACCGGCGTCCGTGAACGCGACGCGTGCACTCCGCAGCGTTTCGGGTCCGAGGGCATAAGCGATGCGTCGCAACACCGACAGATCGGCTTTGTCGACCCACGTTGCGGTTACGAAGCGCCAGGGTTCGACGGTCGGAACGAGGCGCAACGCGACGGAGACTGAACTCGAGGTGAGGGTTTTGACGGCCGGAGATGGTTTTTCCTGACGCATCTCGACGCGGGCGAATGCGCGCACATCCCCGAACGCGGGAAGCGTGGAGATCTCGAGAGGATCTTGGCCCTGCCCACGAAAAAGCACGAGCCCTGTTTCCGCAAAAACGGGGCACGCCCGCAGATTGACGGGATGCCGAAAGCCACATTCGACGGCAGCTCCGGGTGCGACCGGGACAAACATCGTGAGCCCCGGTGTCCGCGTCAGAAGAGGCAGCATGCGTTCGGGCAAGGAAGGAACGCGAAAGACGTAACGAACGACGGGACCATCGTCGAAGCTCGACTCCGGCGGCCATTCCGCAACCCCGACTTCGGCCGAGACATTGGAGCGCACGAAGTAGTGAATCATCGCGGGTCCCAATCCTGCTTCGGCAACGAGCCATCGCTCACCGGGTTCACGACCTGCGGAAGGATCGGTGTGCGGTTCGAGGCGCAAAACGAGCGCGCGAACGTCGAGCTTTCGTTCGGGGCTGTAGCTCTGGGAAAAACTGTTGTGATAGAGCCAGAGCGGCGCGTCACCGGCGCTGATTTGAGGCACGTCGTAGCCAAAAGGTGCCGCGGCGTCGCGGTATTGAACGAAGTGGCGGCTGGTCCCGGTGAAGGTGTAGCCACCTGCAAGACGTGCGATTTCGGCGATGCGATCCATGCGATCGCTCGTTTCGGCGGCGAACATCAAAGTGACTTCACGCGCACCGAGTTTGGAACGAACAACCTCGATCGTGAGTGAACGAAGAATGTCGGCCAAGGAGCCTTGGCGCGTGTAGAGCGCGAGAAAGGCGACGAGACGATCGATGGACGGCAAAAGAACGATGCCTTTGCCACCCAACGCAACTCCGCGAGCATCGAGTCCGAGTCCCGGCGTGCGCAGCCGAGTTTGATGTACGGCAACCCGCTCGAGCATCTCTAGGTTCTCCTCGTAGCCCGCGATGGGCGGGTCGCCGCGACGCTCGACGTCATGCTCATGCGTCGTGTGACCCACGAGGTAACGAGGTTCGTTCGACCGTGACGAGCACCGCGTTTGGCGTGCGATCGGTCATGACGAAGATGCCGCGAACGTACACGCACTCGTTGCACTGGGACGCCGAGGCTAGGGCTTCGCGGTCGAACCGTCAAGCTAGGGTGCAGGTAGGTTGCAGCGCTCTTTTTGCGCGCGAGCATATTGTGTAGGCTGTCGGCTATCGCAGTCGCGAACAAGCATGGCACGCACCCAGCAGCTCATCGCCGGGCGGTTTCAAGTCGAACGCGAAGTTGGACGCGGCGCCGTAGGCATCGTGTTCCGCGCATTCGATACGGTCGTGCAACGCCGTGTCGCGCTCAAGATCATTGCCGCAGCTGGCGATGTTGATCATTCCGAGCGCGTACGATTGCTGCAAGAAGGCAAGCTGCTTTCCGAGCTGGATCATCCAGGCATCGTGCAGGTGGTCGCGTACGGAGCACTCGACAGCACGTACACCGCAGCACTCGGAAGAAAGTTCGACGAGGGCGCGCCGTTCATCGCGATGGAGTGGCTGGAAGGCGAAGACCTTCTGACGCGGCAAATTCGCGCGCCACTATCGATGCGCCAAGCTCTGGAAATCGCGCGTCAAGTCGCGTTCGCTCTAGCCGCTGCCCATGACGCTGGCGTCGTGCATCGCGATATCAAGCCGTCGAACATTTTCGTTCTTTCGAATCGCTTTCCCGATACGGAATCACCACCGCAGTCGACGCGCGCGGCACGCAAGCAACGTGAAGGTGAACCGCCCGAACAACTCAAAGCGAAGCTCGTCGACTTTGGTGTCGCCACGCCGAGTGACATGGCGTTGGCCGGCAACGACGTTTTCGTCGGAACACCGGCGTACATGGCCCCAGAGCAAGCTCGTGGTGATGCAATCGTCGATGCGCGCAGCGATCTCTATTCACTCGGCGCAACGCTCTTCGAATTGCTCACAGGACGTCCTCCGCATATCGGCTCGACGTCCATTGCGACCATCGCGCGCCTGGCAACGACGCCTGCTCCACGACTGAGCGAACTGCTGCTCGAAGTTCCTGAACGCCTCGAGGAATTGGTCGCAAGCTTGTTGACGTCGGAGCCGGAACACAGGCCCGTTTCCGCACGAGAAGTAGCGCTCGAGTTCGACGCTTTGTGCCGCGACACTTCCGTTCCCGAGCAAGCAAAGCCCCTCGCTACATCGACAGAACCACCTCCGATCGTGGCCATGCGGCTCGCGACCACAATCGTTGCGTTGCAGGTCGGAACGAAAGATCAACGACGCCAACTCGTGGATCGTCTGCGGGCACATGGAGCAGACGCATTGCCGCTTGGTGCCGACTCCATCGTTGCGCATTTGGGGATGAAGCAAGCGCACGGTGATGAGGCCATGCGCGCGTTGGATCTCGGTCGATGGCTGGGAGATCTCGGCGCGTGCATTGGCATTGCGACGGGTCGCATGCGTGTCGACAAGGTGCGATCTGCAGGCGACGTCGTCGATCGGGCAAGCGCGCTGGCGCGCAAAGCTGGTGAAGGCAACGTGCTCGCGGACAGCACCACGAAAGAATTGGCTCGCGGGCGGTTTCACTTCGAGGCGCTTGGAAACGGTGACGTCAAGGTTGGAGCGCCAGTCAAAGCCCCGACAAAGACTGTGCAGTTCGTCGGCCGCGAGGCCGAGCTGCTGAATGCTTTGGCGGCGTACGAACGATGTGAAGAAGATGCGACGCCAATCATCGTGACGATCTCTGGACCGCCCGGAATCGGCAAGAGCCGATTGGCGCGGGAGTTTGTCGCGCGCGTGTTGGGACGGGAAGAACCCCCGCTGCTCGTACGAGTGCGTTGTGAGTCGTTTGGCCGGGCACAAGCCCTTGGTGTTGCAACAGATGCGCTGCGCACAATGCTTGGACTGCCCAAAGGGGCAAACCTCGAACAAGTCGAGCAAGCACTGCGCTCGCGCAAAGTCAAAAACATCGAGGACTCTCCCCTATCGCGACTTCTTGCGAATCAGCCCTTCGATGAAGGCATGGACCCACGAGGTGCTCGCGATTCGCTTTATTTGTCGATGACGGAGCTGGCGATCGGCGCCGCGACGAACAGTCCCTGCGTGTTGCTCTTCGAAGATGCGCAGTGGTCCGATCCGGAGAGCATTTCTTGGATCGAACACTTGCTGGGACGGGCGACGAACTTGCCGCTGTTCGTGGTGATGGTGATGCGTCCGCTGTTTTGGCGCGATCAAGGTCAACGGTTTGTCGGACGAGACCACGTACGAATCGAGCTGCGTCCAATGCCCAAACGCGCGACGAAAGAGATCGCGCGTGCCGTCATCGGCGAAGGAGCGGACGAAGCGACACTTGATCGCGTTGCGCAACAAGCTGCCGGCTCGCCGCTGTTTGCCGAGGAACTCGCTCGCGTCATTGCCGCCGGAAAAGACGTAGCAACAGCAGCAACAATCGAGGCAGCGATCCAAGTCAGCCTGGATTCGCTCGACGATGCAACGCGCGAAGCCGTCGTGCGGATGAGCGTCTTTGGATTGAGTGTGTGGGATGCGGGGATCGAAACGGTGGGCGTCCCCGATGCGGATCTCACGCTGAAGAAACTCATTGCTGCCGAGCTGCTCGTCGAAACAGGTGCGAGTCGTTTTGCGGGAACGCGGGAGTTCCTGTTCAAGCACGCGCTCGTACGTGACGTGGCTTATGCGTCCGCAAGCGACGAGTTGCGCAAGCAGATGCATGCAGCAGCAGGCGAATGGCTCGCGACGATGGGCGAAGACGCGGCAACGGTCGCGCAACATTTCGATCTGGGA
>DAOMZH010000570.1:0-7234 GCA_035437985.1 Polyangium sp. (in: bacteria)
AGCACGTGAAGAAGCGAGCAACCTGGTCGAGCGTTTGTCTCATGGGTACGCTGGCCGCGTCGGTGATCGCCGCAGCCGGCTGTAATAACGGCGGTGGCCAAACTGGGGGCGTATCTCCGCAAGCAATGACCGACGCTCTCTATGCTGTCATCTCTGCCGATCGTACCGTGTACACGCGCGAGGTCGTCAACCGCCTCCAAAACGAGAAAGTCGTCAAGGCGACAGAGAAGTATCAAGACGAAAAAGCTTTGCCCCTTCCGGCGATGATGTTGCGAATGGGTGCCGAGGCGGCCAAGAAGACCGACTCGAGTTTTACCTACGGGCTGCTTTCGCTTTGGGCGATCAACAAGCAGAATGGTCCCAAGACCGACGTCGAGAAAAAAGGCCTGCAATACGTCGTTGATAATGCGGGCAAAAATTTCTACGAAGAAGAAATGCTCGGCGACAAGAAGTACTTCACGGCCGTCTATGCCGACAAGGGCGTCGTCGAAGCCTGCGTGAATTGCCATAACGAACACAAAGACAGCCCCAAGAAGGACTTCAAAGTCGGCGATACGATGGGTGCCGTCGTGATCCGCGTGCCGCTCAACAAGTGAAGTAGCGCGGTGGTTTGTCAATCCAAAGGGGTGCGCTTCGTCGCGCCCCTTTGGCATTTGGTCAATACGTGACAAACGCTCTGAGGTATTTGCTCTTAAAATCCTACGCGCGCGTCGAGCACCTTCGGGTTCGTCGTGGTATCGAACGTCTTGTCACATCGCCGACAACGATAATTGACTCGAATGGGTCGCGCTGAAATGCCAAAAAAAAGCCGCAAATAACCCGAGAACGTATACTCGCCTTCGGCGCTGACCATATGGTGGTCGCGATCATGACCGCAGCGGCACAGTTTTCGTTTTGGCGGTTCTTTGGGGAGCGATTCCTCGGTCATAGGGGCTTCACTCGACGATGACAGATTGTTCAACGAACGTCACGCCGCCGCGGGTATCTCGGACGGTGGCCCAAAGCGTGTAGGCTCCGGGTTCGGAGGGGGGAAACCATTGCGTTGTGTGGTCTTCTTTATAACCTTCCGTTACGCCGCTGATGAGCTGAATACCGCTCGTGATATCTCCTGCATCGACGAGCCAATCGACCCAAACGGCTTCGTAGGTTTGTTTGCCGTTGACGATTGCGCCGGGATCGATTTCCGCGATGTCTGAATCGACATCGACGTCGAGTTTCACAGGTGTGCACCCTTCGAACGGTTCGGGTGCAAAACAACCAACTTGGCGTCGTTCTTCCGCTGTTTGCGGGCAAGCTTTGACCGTCGGGGTGACGGAGGGATCGTCGGCGGTTTTCACCCCATCGATAATCAATCCTTTGACGATGGGATTTTCATTTCGTCGTTCATCGTCGAACGAATACACCTGTGTATAACCAGGAACGAAGCTATCTGCGGGCAAACGTTTTCCGTCGCTATCGAAGCAACCTAGGGGGAGAAAACCTGCCGCGCCGCCGGGATCCACTTCAATCGGCCGAATTTCCCCGGTGCACGCGAAGAAAAATACGTACATCAGGCCGTATTTCGCGCCTCCGTCCGGGGTAGGGCGAGACGAAACGATATCAAGAGGAGCCGCTGTCGTAAAAGATGCCGATGACGTCACAGCTGGGCTGAATCCGATGAGTCCTGGAGGAATATCAGGCAATGGTTCGCCAGGTTTGGGCGGCTGCAGTCCACCGAGCGTCTTGAACAATTCGGCGAATTGCAAGAAACACCCATAATAAAGATCTCCTGGGGGATTGACGCATCCTCCAAGCCACAAGATATTCGCTGGACGGGCTCCATCGGGGTGACCGTCGCGCAAATTCAGCTCGAAAGTGACGCTTTCCCCAGGCAAGATATAGGGTTTGTCTGCTTGAACTGCAAGAATGCGGAGCCCATTGACGAGATCCGAAGGCAGATAGCCCGGTGAGCAGGCGCTCGAGGCAATGACGGGGGCCGCCAACATTGCGGACGCCAAAGCCGAGAGCAAGAGCCTTCTGGAAGGTTTTGGTTTTTTCATAAAAGAACCTCCCGACGTTCACATCCGTTTCGAAGCCTAGAAATCACCACGGAAACCAATGGACGGCAAAATCGGCAAGCCGGTAACGTATTGCCGAGCCGTGTAGTTGAAATTGTAATCGATGCCCTCGACATTTTGGCTGTTGTAAACGTTTTGCACATCGAGGTACATCGAGAATTGCCAGCGCTTGAAACGCCAGCGTTTGTCAAGGCGCAAATCGAGCTGGTGAAACATCGGCAAACGCTCGCTGGAAGGGCCACTGTACGGAATTGCGACGTAGGTGCCCGCGGCGGCGTTGTACATCGCATTGGCTCGATTCGGAATGCAACCTTCGAGTTCGTAGTTACAAACGTTGGGGGTCGCGAGATTGCCCGAAACCAAGCGGAATCTCGCCCCGAATTCGAACCCTCCACCGAGGCGATAACTTCCGAGAGCCGTCAAAATATGCGTTTGATCAAAATTGACGGGTTGTTCTTCGGCCCCGGGGTACGGCGTGCGCAAACTGCGCGAGAGCGTATAGGCAACCCAGCCGAAGAAATTCGAATCCGCCTTGTACTTCAACAAAAACTCCGCCCCGAAAATACGTCCTTTGCCGACGTTGTAGTATTCGACGCCGCCACCAACGTCTTTCGGACGTGGCGAAACTAGCCTATCGAGCTGCTTGTAAAAGCCTTCGACACTGAGTTCGATGTTCCGCGTGAATTCTTGTTCGGCGCCAAGCGCGTATTGAAGGGCGCGATTGGAACGCAGCCCAGCCGTCCCGAAAGGCGGAATTCCTTCTTGAAATTGCGGTGGTTGCGTGAAAACGCCAAGTCCACCTTTGACTGTAGTGCGGGGAAATCCGGGGCGAATATCGACGCGACCATTGATGCGTGGCGAGACGTCGACGCCTTTGGTCAAATTGTACGACTCGACGCGAATACCCGGAACGACTTTGGCGCGAGAGGTTGGCGCAATTTCGAGCTCGCCATAAACGGCCGGATAACAAATCCAGCCCTCGAAACTGCTTTCAATGAGCGGACGCGTCGAAAATGGGCCATTGGAAGGTTCACCAGCCCGAGGCGGAGCGGGACCGCGATAATTGGCCTTCGAATACGACGTGAGCACGTCGAGACCCGTATTGAAGGTGACGCCTTTGCTGATTCGGCGCGTATATTCAGCGCGTTCACTGATCGAATACGACTTCAAATTGAAGAAAAACGCGCCGACGCCAAAATCCAAAATATCGTGACCAAATGCTACGACGGCCGCAAACCGATTCTTCGCGTCGATATCGTTTTCATAACGCAATTGCACGCGATGAAAACCAGTGTGAAATCCGACGTTTCCACTGATCGCCGGCTCGCCTGGCGGCGGATCGTCGGCAATGAGCGCCAGCGAATCATCGGAACCAAAAACGGCCAAACGAAGACTGGAATCCGCGGTGGGATTGGTTTCGACCGCGAGCTGATAATCCCAATACACGGGCGCTTGGGTCACGCCCGCACCAGCGGAGCGCAATACGGGACCGAGCCATGTATCGATGTAGCTACGCCGAGCCGATGCGGCAAAGCGGACTTTGTTTTTCGTGCCCGGAACAGGGCCTTCCAGAAGACCACGGGCATCGACGAAATCAGCTTGGGCCAAACCGTGGTATTTCCCGTCATTTTTGGGAGATCGCAACGAAACGTCGACGATGCCGCCCATGACTCGACCATATTGCGTGCTGAAATTGCCCGGGTAAAAATCAATGCGGTCCAGCATTTCCGTCGGCACGACCGAAGACAAACCACCGAAATGGTAAATCAACGGGATCTGCGTGCCATCGACGAATGTCTGCGTGTCTTGGGGAGCTGAACCACGCACGAGCAATAACCCAGCCAAACCCGGGGGACGCGCGATACCAGGCAGATTTTGCAAACCACGCAAAGCATCGCCATTCGTGCCCGGAATACGACTCAGTTCCCGTTGTTCAATGGTTCGTTTCGTCACCTCGCGCGGCGAACGCGCACCACGAATGACGACTTCGAGCCCTTCGGCCGTAGCAACCAGCCGGTACTTGACCTCGAGGATTTCACCTGGGGCAATGTCTTCCGCAACGTCGAGGGCATCGAATCCCGGCGAACGTACGACGACTCGATATTTACCAGGAGGCAATGCGGGAAAACGAAACGTTCCATCCGCAGATGCTGTTGCTTCGACGGCGGCTCCCGCTTCGTTTGTCGCGGTAATAGTGGCTCCAACGAGAGGCACGTCGCCGCCACTTGCCAGCACGACGCCTTGCAAAGTTTCGACTTTGACGGTGTCGGTCTTGGGACCGTCGGCATCCGCGGGCTTTTCGACCTTTTTCGAGGTCCACGAATAACGATAAAAAATTCGGACCGGCACTGCCGTGCCATCTGGTTTTCGCGCCGGCTCGAATTTCAGCTTCTTCGCAGCTTCGATGGCCGCTTCGTCGAACCCATGTCCCGCGGGGTCGACGACGTTGACACTCTTGACGTTGCCTTCGCGATCGATGTCCAGCTGGAGGGAAACCGTCGCTTCGAGACCCTCTTTTTCCGCATCGGGAGGATACTCCGGCGGCACGTAGTTGAGCGGCCGGGGCATGGTGAGTTGCTGCGTCGGCCCAGGGGCAGGCTGCTGTGCAAACGCAGCGACCGGCCCCAAAAGGGTTCCGACGAGACAAACCGAAGCAAGGATGCGGGACGAAAGTCGAAACAGTTTCACGAGTTCAGACCGGATCGCGGCGCTTCAAGATGACGCAAAGCAGAACCATCAACAGCAGTGTGCTGCCACCAAGGACAGCGAATGGCAACCACGTCATCTCGTACGTAGTGAAACCCCAACCGCCTGCAAAGGTGTCCGACGCCATTTGCGCCACCGCGCACTTGAATTTGCCGGCTTCGATGAAGTCCGAAGGTGAACTTTCTTTGCGTCCAAGATCAATGATCCATGCCGGATCATCCTGAAGTGCGTTGCGTTGCGGAACAATCGCTCCCTCGAATCCCCAACGGGCCGGAACGAGCATCATCAAGGGCTTCAAGTGCGGCACTGTTGTCATCGGCACCATGAGCCCACCCAGAACGACTTGGGGAATGAGGGCGATCGGCGTGAGAGCCATCGCCGCTTCCGCCGAAGTGACGACCGTCGACAAGAGCAAGCCGAGGGCGACTGCTGCGAGTGAGGTCGTGACGAGCGATGCGAGCTGCAGCAAGAACGCTGATGGGCCGCCATGGAAACCAAGCGAGAAGAAGACGATCGCCAGCAGAACCGTGCACTGAATGATGCAGAAGAACGCGAGCAGGATGTACTTCGAGAGCACGTAGTTGAGCAGGCCGAGATTGACCATGCGCTCGCGTAAGTAGATGGACCGCTCGGCGACGATTTCACGCGCGGCGTTCGATGTTCCAAACCATACCGCCGCCACGATCAAGAAGAAGACGGCGCCCGTGTTGTCGCTCGTCGCCGTCATGCTCTTCATGATGTCGCTGCTCGATGTTCCTCCACCGAACTTTCGACCCAGCTCTTGCAACGCGCCAAGACACCACGCCGGTATGGCTTTCTCTTGCCAACCGAAAACGATCGCGAGCAGCACCCCGATGATGGGTGCTTGCGCGAGCATGATGGCCGTGCCGCTCGTGTCTCTTATTTTGGTTTTGAAATATCGCGACAACAAAAGTCCGAGTTGGCCCGAGGTCGTGGCTCGACGCTCGGGCACGCCCCGCTGCCCTTGTCCTGTGCCGATCTCGCGCCTACCCGAATACATCTTCGCGTAGGTCGGGTTGTTGTTGCTGTAGTACTCGGCGCGCCATTCGACCGCGGATGCTTTACGTGCAGTGCCGCGAGGAATGCTCGGGTTTGTCGCCTTCATCCGATCGAACACCATGCGCTCGCGCTGCGCGATCATCTCGAACATGTCGCGCGGATTGTCGATGTCGTTCGGTTGACGCTGACGCTCTTTCCACGTGCCGAAAAAACGATACGCATCGGGCTTGTTTGGCCCGAAAAACATCGGCACGCCGCCATACCCCATGACGAAACAGTGCGTGAACTTCTCGAACTCGTCTTTCGCCGGCTGATGGATCGTCATGATGATCGTCTTGCCGGTCGCTTTGGTCAGATCATGAAGAAGCGTGATGAGGGCCGTCGTGTCGTCTGCGGCCAGACCAGACGTCGGTTCGTCCAGGAACAAGATGACCGGATCGGTCACGAGCTCGAGCGCGATGTTGACGCGTTTGCGTTGACCGCCGGAGAGGATCTTTTTTTCCGGTTTGCCGATCTGGAGGTTCTTCACGCCTTCGAGACCGAGGTCTTTGATCGTCTGTTCGACACGCGCGTCGATTTCAGATTCGGAGTAATCCGGGGGCAGGCGGAATTTCGCGCTGTACTTCACGGCCTCGAAGACCGTGAGCTCGGGATGCACGAGATCGTCTTGCGGGACGTATCCGATCGAGCCGCGGAGGTTGTCGTAGATGTTGTAGAGGTCTTCGCCGTTGATGCGCACCACGCCGCTGGTCGGCGGCAAGTAACCGTTTAGCGCGAGCAGCAACGTGGTTTTGCCTGCGCCCGACGGACCCATGAGCGCGATCATGTCGCCCGGAAGCGCCTTGAACGACACGTCGTCGAGCAGCCGCTTCATCTCCGCCGGATTGTCGCGATCGGGAACTTCGAGCACGAGGCTCCAAGCTTCGATCTCGTACAGAGGTTTGCCCGCCCAGCGATCCGCTGCGTACTCCTCTTGCACGACTTCGACAGCGCCTGATGCTGCGAGTTCGATCTGCAACGGCATCGGACCGATGAAGAACTTCTCGCCGCTCTGGATGGCGATGCGTTGACCAGGTGGAACACGTTGGCCACGGACGTAGGTTCCGTTCGCGCTGCCGCGATCTTCGACGAAGAGCTGACTACCTTGGCTGTGCACGAGTGCGTGACGACTCGAGACCTGCGGATGCTGAATGACGATGTCGTTGTCGGGTGTGCGGCCGATGCTCTTGACGGGTGCTTTGTTGGCGCCGAAGTCGAGTTGTCCGAGAACGGTTTTGTTTTTCTTTCCCGGTGCGCCTGCTTGTCCTGATGGAACCCCTCCATGCACGGGCTGCTGCATCGACTGCATGGGTGCGGGTGATGCTTGCACCGGAGATTGCTGCGCCGCGATGGGGGCTTGCGGCATCTGCGGCATGCTCGTGAACGGCAGGCCGATCCTGACCTGCGCCGCG
>DAOMZH010000571.1:0-2430 GCA_035437985.1 Polyangium sp. (in: bacteria)
GGCGAGTTTGGCATGGCGCAACGATTCCGAAGGGCGATTCAAGGCGAGGCACGAATATCCAATCCCTCAACGTAGTTAGGTAGTTTCGAGCATCACCTGGAGCACTGAGAAGTACGATGCGACCCAGCAGCACACGGAAACCCGCAGAATCCGCGTGTAGAGGTCCAGCAAATTCGTCATGCGTTCGCGTTTCATGACAAACAGCCGACAGCCCTAACGCTCGACCGTTATGCAATGGCCACGCTCGACATCGATTTCGAAAGCGGAACGCGCGTCGACGAACATCCTGCACAAACACCCAAAATACAGACGCAAAGAAACAGAAATGCGGTAGAATGAACGCTTGTCGCGTCGTGGGGTTGGTCGTCCCCGGTCAAGAACAGCAGATTTCCGACGACCACATGGGTGAATGAAATCTGCACAAAGTGCAACGAGGGTACGGATGATGATTTCTCGAAAATGGCTTGGCGTTTGGGGAACACTGGGATCGTTGGTGCTCGTCAATTGCACAGCACCGACGGATACAAACCCGGGCACCTCGGGAGGCCCGGGGGGCTCGGGGGAGGGAAATACAGGCAATACCACGGGCCAAGGAGGCGATACGCAGACCGGCAGTGGTGGAAACACCTCGGGCCAAGGCGGCAATATGCCATCCGGGAGCGGCGGAGCCGACGGAGGCGCTGGCGGCGATGCCGGAAGCACCAGCGGTGGTGGGGGTAATGGCACAGGTGGTGGTGGAACGGGCGGGGACACCACCAGTGGTGGGGGTGGATCGGGGAATGGATCGGGCAGTGGTGGCGCAGGTGGCAATGGCACTGGCGGAGGTGGGACTGGCGGAGCGGGAACTGGCGGAGCGGGAACTGGCGGCGGCGGAGGTGGTCCCACGGGTTGCACCGATGTTGCGACATTGGTGTATGTACTTACGGCCGACAATGATTTGTATAGCTTCGATCCACCGGCCCGAGCGTTTACCAGAATCGGGACGATAAACTGCAATACGACGTTGACTCCGAATTCGATGGCAATTGATCGGAGTGGGAGGGCCTGGGTCAACTATTTCGATTCGTTTGGGCAAGGCGAAATCTGGAAGGTGAACGTCCGAGATGCCAGCTGTGAGGCGGCGCCAACCGTGATTCTTCCACCCGATTGGGCGCAAGTTGGAATGGGGTTTGCCGTGGATTTCACACGAATGGGAGACGATACACTTTTCATCGATTCGTTGTCCGGTAACGGCCTAGCCAAGATCGACGCCAACATGGTGGTTCCGATCGCCGACTTTACCCCGGCCACATTCTCGGGTTCCGTCGCGGAATTGACCGGGACGGGTGATGGACGTCTTTATGGGTATTTCCAGACAAGCCCGGTGTACGTGGCCCAGATCAACAAATCGACGGCTGCCGTGACGAACGCCGTCGCGATTACCGGATTAAACACCCCGGACGCATATGCCTTCTCCTTCTGGGGAGGATCGTTTTACCTGTACGCTGCGAGCATTGGTTCCAATTCGCGGGTGACCAAATACGATCCGGCGACCGGCGTGATCAACAACAACTACATTTTGGACACAGGCATGCAAATCGTCGGGGCGGGCGTTTCGACGTGCGCGCCAGTTCAACCGCCAAACAACTAGGCTCTTGCCCGCATGAATGCACCAATGCTCACCCAATGCGTATGCGGGTGCGGGCGTTCGGAGACAAACCTGACGATCTCCCCGCGCGTCGTCGATGCTGACGACATTGGCCATCTCCTCCTATCTCAATTACCCGCGCAAAGATAATCCGCTGACGGTAAGTCGCACATGTTGTTTTGCGAGCACGTCAGCGATTTGCACGCCCAGTTTGCAACCGGGGTATAAAAACATGTGCCGCCAATATCGGCGGCCTGCTTGCACGTCGCTGTGGTCCCATCAAAAGCGCAGACCTCCCCCCGCGACCGATTGCATAAATCGGCGCTTGGGTTGCACGAATCGCCCAATTGCCGATAAGATTTGCAAACAGCCTGATCACAATACCCTTCGGCGCACTCGACATACGAAATGTCAGAACTCGATACGCCGCAAGGTTGACCGGGCATGACCTGGCCATGAAATGCGCTCCAACAGGTAAATAACTTCACGATACGAGGAGGCTCGTCGCACGCGGCCCCGCCGACTTTCATCTCGGATAAAGTTTGCACGCATTGGTTCAGATGCGCCTCGTCGAGCACCGAACGACCATCGGCCAACAGCGGGCCCACCTCACCTTCAATCCACAGAGGGCATTCCGTCCGCCAGCGCTCGAGACATCCGTCGAGTGTCACTCCTTCGTTTCCCAATACATCTGGGTTGGGGCAACACGCGAAGAGAGCGCCGCAATATGCCGGCCCAACCGCATTGCAATACTTTTGCGCCGGCTCGACATCGCCTCCACCGCCGCCTCCACCCCCGCCTCC
>DAOMZH010000571.1:2530-7223 GCA_035437985.1 Polyangium sp. (in: bacteria)
AATACTTTTGCGCCGGCTCGACATCGCCTCCACCGCCGCCTCCACCCCCGCCTCCGCCGCCGCCTCCACCCGCTCCACTTCCACCAGCACCCGATTCACAACCCATGACGAAAAACACCACGAACAACCATCCCCCGATTCGTTTTCGCATATCGATGCACCCCATCTCGAAGGACATTATTCACGGTAACTCGCCTGGAAAGTCAAGCGAATAAATGCTCGGGTTTAGGTTGCTCACGACTCTTGGGACATCGACGAACCCTTTCGCATGGTTTCCCGCGCCTGGCGGCCTCGAAAATAACGACATCTCGATCCCGATCGATTTCTCGCCCAAGCTCTGCTAGTCTGCGTTATCAAACCCCCATGCCCATCTTTGGCGTGACTCATCCCGCCTTTCGGTTCTGGCCCTTCCAAACCCTCCTCGTGCTCGTATGTGCATTCGCGTCCCTCGCTTGCACGCGACCTGCATCGCATTATTTCGTGGATGCGCTCGTCTCCAGCGCCCACCGTCCAAGCCGCCTCGATTCCCATCCCCCGGCCCCGTACCAAATCCTCGCCGGCGATTTGCATTGTCACGTAACCCCGCCAGATTCGCCATATCATGTCAGTCGCAATCTCGCGGAGACCATTGATTTGGCCCGCGGCGAAAAATTGGATTTCGTCGTGCTCACGCCGCATTTACGCGCTCAGTTTTTCCTCGATTCGGGATCACGCGCAAGCGCGGTGGGTGCCCTAAACCGACTCGAACATGACGTTTCCCAGCTCGACCATGCGGAAATGCTCGTTTTCGTGGGCTTTGAATATACCGATTTCGATTATGGTCACGTCGGCGCGGCATTTGGAAATTTGAACGAGGTATTGGCCAACCTTGCGGTGGAACAGGCCGAGAAAAACCCGGGGGCTTTTTTTGAAGCGTACGTCGCGAGCAATGGACTTCTGTTCATCAATCACCCTCTCGTCACCCCGCTGGATTACTCAATCGAAATGGCCAATGTCGATTTGTCCTGGCGCCCGTTGATCGAGCCCAGATCTTATCCGAGTGAAATTGCTGCCGCGAATCGATTGGCTCATGGCTTCGAGGCCTTCAACCTCACGGTTTTCGAATTGCGGGATCGATTTCTTCTTTCCGACCCGCAGATTACGTTACGCCGCACGTTGACGCGATTGGATCAGGAAATCCTAGCGCAACATCGACGATTGATTCCGGTGGGCGGCAGCGATAGCCATAGCGATCATTTGCGTGCTGCCACGTTCGTCATGGCCGAACACAAATCGCCACGCGCCATTCGAGAGGCCATGCTCGCAGGACGCGTGTGTATACGTGATCCTGCGGCGTGCACATTCGAGGCTCGGGAACCGGGCGGAGCCTGGATGCCCATTGGTTCGTCTTTCCAAAATGTCGAGCAGCTCGAAGTACGGGCGCAAGGCAATGATGTACACTTCATAGTGAACGGCAGTCTGGCGTATCATGGTTCGGCGCGAAAAACGATGCCGATTCGCGTGAACAAGGGCCGCTGTTCACTTCTCCGAGCCCAGGTGGACGAAGGGTACTCGGCGCCTATTTATGCCAATTGTGCGTTTTGAGTGGGATGCAAACATCGGTACTCTTTGACAAACCCTCATTTTTTGACGGCAATTGTCCAGACAATGCTCACGCACCTGGGTGTACCTGATACGTACCTGTACGGTACAGGTGACAGTTGGCGCGACCGCAGTTACTCCATAAGAGCCTCTTCGTGCCCATACCGTCGACGTGATATCAACAGGATACCCAGGTGATCCTGCCTTCAATGTGCGCCAGCGATATGGAACGCAAAGTGCAAGGAACGGCCATTTACACGCAAATCAAGGTCCTGGCATTGCTCGCGAAAGCTTTGCGGATGCATCATCCACAAGCGCGAGACATTCACAACGACGAGGGGATAGGCTCATTATGCTTCTTCAAAAACAAGACCTCCGATATATGAACGTCCTCGCTCACGAGGGCAAACTCGTCATCGTTGCGACTGATCTCAATGGGTATTTGTGGTACACGGTAAAACAGGATGGATTCGAGAGTGCTTATTTGAACGGAGATCCCACCAAACGTACGGGCTGGGAACCTTTTTCGCCGCTGGAGATGCCTTTCGAGGACGATGATACGTCGGTGGTCGCGCGAGAAGCGGCGACGTTTACGCGCGAGGATATTCCGGGAACGTATCTGCTGAAGTCGCGATACAAGTCGAAAACACTTGGGGCCGCAGCTCCGGCGCAGTTGGTCTCGGCCGATGGACATATCTACGTATTCCGCCAATCGACGGACAAGACGGTGCTTTGTGATCGTTATGTACTCGATGGATTGACCAATAAGCTGGGACGCAAACTGGAGGTGCGATTCAAGCGGAGCCGCAAGCGTTACGAGGCTTTTAATCCCGGCAAAACTGCGGATGTTGCCGATACGCTCGATTTTCGAGATGCAAATGGAGCTTTCTTTTTCGAGCCAACGATTGAGCTTCGGCTCGTGGGTGACCTCGCGGATGGTTGGTTTGCGGTGACGCGAGTACCGACGGCGGAACACGAACAATTTCGCTGGCATATTTTCTCGTACAATTCGATTTCGAAGAAAATCGACGTCGTGTCGATTCGTAATTCCGATGAAGGTCTTTTCGATATTCGCGATCAGTTGGTTTTCGATGATCCCGCGACGACGGGTGCCGCGCCGATTCCCCGGAGCATTCCGGGCATCATTCGGCGCACGATTACCATTCCGCAAGCGGTTGTCACGGGAGGTCTTGCGGCGACGAAATACGATTTACAGGAAGAACGCCAAGTAGCCAATAGCTCGGCCAAACAGCTCGTCCGCACGACATCGCGCGTCATGCTCGCCGTGCCCACGGACAAAGGACTTGCGGCCTACAGCTTTGCGCTCGCTGCGGATGGGACCTTGTCTGAAATGGTGACCACGTCGTCGACGACAGTGGTACGTAGTGACGAACGGGACCTGATGTTACCGCTCAACACGCTCGATCAAATCAAGCCGATTGGCGCAGTCGCGCCTCCGCCAACGGGCGTGATCAACGCAATGCGCTTGGGAAGCGGTACGGATAGTACGGAAGGGCGGGTGATTGTTTCGTCGCTCGAAGCGGGTTCTCTGTCGACCGGAGATCGGGTCAAGATTCGCGGAACGAAACACTACAATGGGCTCTACACGATTACGCGCGACGATGATGGGTCGTTTGTCATCGAAGCCCCATTCATCGACAATGAAATCGGTGTTTGGGAAAGGCACGACGCGGAAGAAACGGGGCTCGTTTTCGACGGCATGATCTCCGCGCACGAGAAAACGACGGACGGAAAACTCCGCGTTTATGCCCAGAATCATGGCTTGGTCGACGGCGACCTCGTACAAATCGTCGGGACCGTCGGGATGGACGGCGAATTTCCCGTGACGGACGCGAATACCGAGACGTTCGTCATTGATCGCAAGTGGACTGCAGGTGAAGCCGTCAATGTGAAGTTATTGTCGTCGAAGCGCCGCGGTATCGTGCTCGATGGACAGGACGATTGCATTGATTTGCCTTCCGACGCTTTCCCTTCAGGTCAAGAAGTAACGATTTGCGTGTGGGCATATGGCGGGAGCACCTTACCTAAAGATGCAACCTTGCTCGAAGCACTCGACAATCAAAATCGACGCGTGGCCTATATCTGTTTGCCAGCGGCTGCGGGTGGAGTGTATTTCGATTGCGGCAATGGCGTCGATGGTGTGGATCGTGTGGGCGGTGGAGCAACGGCGACCGATTACAAAGGTGGCTGGGCGCATTGGGCATTTACCAAAGACGCCGCGACCAACACGATGAAGATTTATCGTAATGGCGTGTTGTGGAAGTCGGGGGTTGGGGCTCGGCTGATCGGCCAAGTGACGCGATTGCGTATTGGTGCATTGCTCGATGGACGACCCGTGGGCGTGCGACAATATTACGAAGGAACACTGGCGGACCTAGCAATATACAGCAAAGCCCTCACGCCCGAAGAAATCAAAAACAGCATTTACGTGACGCTCACGGGCAATGAAGCTGGGCTGATGGGGTATTGGCGCATGGGCGCGGTCGTCGAAGCGGAAGCGCGTACGGTCACGGATATATCGACCCACGGACGAAATGGAACGGTCACGGGCGGCGCGTCATGCGGGGGCGTGAGTTTGGAAAGAAAACTCAAAGACGGAACGACGCTCGCCGTCAAATACACGAATGAAGAACTCGTCGCAGTGACCCAACGGGCCACGTATATCGAGGAATTGGATTTCCGCGTCATGGCGGGAGGTGTCCCTCTGACCCAAGCCGCAGTGAGCAATACTGGCACGGGCAAACCCGTTTTCGCCTTCCGTATTTGGGGCAAACGCAGTCGAAATGCCGAAGAAATCATTTTGCTCAATCCCCAACCCCAAACACAACCATTCGTTGCTTTGGGCGGAGGTTGGTTCCGGGCCACCTGCCGATTCACGATTCCCGATGGTCTTGCCATGCTCCGGTCGTTCGAAATCGCCGAGGTGACTGGAACCTGGGACAAACTCGAAATCGATCGACATGCCATTCGAATCATCTCGGATGCCATTACGTTGTCGACGAGTGCCGAAGCGCCGGCATTGTCGGCGCTGGCCGGCGGGACCACCGCTTGGGCCACGAAATTGAAAGCGATTGCGGCCAATGAACTCATC
>DAOMZH010000572.1:0-7218 GCA_035437985.1 Polyangium sp. (in: bacteria)
GGCGGCGATAATGACGGCGGCACGGGCGGCGCGAGAGCCACGGGCGGCGATAATGGCGGCGGTACGGGCGGCGGAAGGGGTGCGCGCGTATTTGCAATATCGCGACGCAAAGTGACTGTCGTCGTATCTGGACCAGCAAATGCGTCCGATTTGGCGGGCGGCGCCGGCGGCTTGATTGGAGCCGCGATCAATGCCGAAGTCGACATTTTCACCGTTGCTTCCACTAGATGCGGTGATGGCTCGGCTTGTTGCGGTGTCCGATGCGTATCGATTTCGTCCGTCACGCTCGTCATCGAATTGCGACGTTCAGCATTCTCAATCCGCTCGATAATGGTTGCCCGTTCAGCCAAAGTTTCACTTGCCAAACTTTCGACCCAGGCGGCGACCTCCGATGGATTGGCAATCATGCCCGCCACTTCGAGCGCTTCCGCCATGGCCAGCGCCGTGGGAAAACGGTCTCCCGCCGCCGGACACATTGCCCGCATGGCCACTTCATCAAAATACGGCGGCAAATCTTTGACGTGCATGCTCGGCGGATCAATCTTGGGCTGGGTAATCCGCGAACGGACCAGGGCATCCCCACCGCCAGCATGCAATCGTTTGCACGTCAAAGCTTCCCAAAGAACGACACCTGCCGCATAAATATCCGAACGCCGATCAATGGGCTCCGACATCAGCTGCTCGGGAGACATATAGGCGAGTTTGCCTTTGACGGCCCCATCGTTTGTCTGGTACAATCTTCCGGCAGCCCGCGCGATTCCGAAATCCAACACCCGCGCAATTCCGTCCGTACCCACGATGATGTTTTGCGGCGATATGTCCCGATGCACAATCCCCAGCGGCCTTCCGCGCACATCTTTGGCTTCGTGCGCTGCATGCAATCCATGCAAAGCGCTCGACATCACCGCACCAACAATCCGTGGAGGCACTTTCTCTTTCCGCTTGCTCGTCGACAAAAGGAGCTTCGAAAATGGCTCGCCGTGAACATACTCCATGACGAGAAATACCTCGCCATCACGAGAAATGACATCGAGCGTCGTCACGACGTTGGGATGACGAATCCGCGCAGCAATACGCGCTTCATCCGTGAACATCGTAACGATCGACCGATCCTTGGAAAAGTGAGGATGAAGGCGTTTGACCGCGACCAATCGGGAAAACCCGACGTCCCCAACGAGCGTCCCAAGGTGCACCGTCGCCATGCCGCCAGCCGCGATCTCGTCGTAAACGCGGTAGCGATCGAGCAAGAGAACATTGTTCGAAGGCTCGTCGGCGGGCATGCGGCGCGCAGCCTAGCATGACCGATGCCCCAAATGGAACGAGCAATCGACGAAAACCCAAGGCCTCTTTTCACCCACCATTTTCCGCGTTGTTCGGGCGAAAAGTCGCCCCTCGAGCAGGCCAAAGTCTGCATCCAAACCCTCCGCAACCGAAGTTTCGTACGCGTCGTCACGTTCCTTCGCAACTACCTAGAAAAGCCCAACCTTTTCTCCACTCGCAACTTCGTTATTCAAGCGGATCCTCTTGGATCAATTCCAGGACAAACCTATCGCGCGGGCGTGTGAAATCTCGGGTTAATTGAGGGTGCCCAGGTTCGTCGTGCTCCAGTTGGATAAACCTACCCCGATTGTGCCCCAAATGTTGCTATTTCTGTTTACTTCGCACTGCCGCGCACGAATTTCATAGCGTCCACTTTTGACTTTGGGTTACCCTTCGGCGCGATGAATTCCGCCATCATCAACTTGGACAAACTTCTCAGCTCGCACGAGAGCCTTGGACACGTCCGCAGTCAGCTGCTTTCCGCAGAACGCTCGTCCGGGGTCAGCGACTTACACACGAACACCATCGCGATCCTCCGCAAACAAGGCGCACGGCTCATTCATAGCCAAGCCCACGTCGCGGAAGTCGTGGCCTTTGCGGTCAGCCCAAATGGCAAATACCTCGCCACAGGAAGCTGGGTCGGCGACGACTACGAGCGCGGGGGAACAATTCAGATTTGGGACATTGAAATGGCCCGCTGTGTCAATGTGCTGGATCCCATCGAGGGAGGCATTGGTTGGCCAGAATATCCCAACTGTTTGTCCTGGACGAGCAATAGCGAGAGACTCGGCGTTGCTTTCAATACCAACAGCGTCGGGCTTTTTGATCCTTTTGGTTCGTCGCCCGACGCGCTCATCCATGCCGATGTTACCGACGGATGGAGCCGACCTCCGGCATTCTGCGTTTTGCCCGACGGAGAACACGTCTACATTTCGTGTTGGCGGGGCAGTGAAATCCCTGGTGCTTTGGTCTCGTTCAAAGTGAAGAATGGCAAACGCCGCGCGAACCGCAATTCATCCCCACGCGCCAAAGCCATGGCCAAAAAGATCCCTGCGGCCATGCACAAGAATCTCGAAAATGGGCACCTCGAACCCCCGAAATACATTACCCCCGCTCCCAATGGTGAACGCGTTTTCTGCATCAATTCTCATGGTTTTGCGTACGCCATTACCTTGAAGACGGGAACGCTCGATTATATCACCAAAGTTGGACTGCCCGCCGCATACAGTCCCGATGGTCGCTTTTTGGCGCATACGCTCGCGGGTCTCGTCATTTACGACGGACAAACGGGTTTGCCCACAAGCAAGCTGCCTATGCACATGGGCATGAATGCGCTCCATTGGGGCCAACATGGTTCCACGTTACGCCTCGCGGGTGTCGTCAGCGCCGAAAATGAATTCAAGGCGGATCCTGGCGTGCACATTTACGATGACAACGTCTATCGGTACTCGATCGACGTCAAACCTCGCGAGCCCAACTGGGATGATAGCGATTTTGCGGCATTTGCGTGGGCCCCAGCGGGCAATCGCGCCGCTATCTTGGACGACGACCGGAAATTGCACATTGTGTCACTTGGAGAAACTGTCACCGTCGAGCGGGTCATTCAGGTAAAAGAAGAATTGCGGGGTGTTTTTTGGGCCAGCCCAGGCGGTTTGTCGGAGAACGTGATCATTCTGACTTGCCGTGAAAGCATCGTTTTCATCGATGCCCAATCCGGCGAGATCATCGCCGAACACACGTTCATGAAAGCCCCCGAGGAGCAACGTCCTTTGGATACGGGCGAGATGGACCTTGCGGATCAAATGCGCCCGGACCCAACCTTTGCCATTGACGAAGAGTCGTGGGGCGCTGCATTTTCCGAGGGCGTCGTCATTGCCCCACCCACCAAGAAGGACAAGCTCGATGCGCATTTGGCGTGGTCCGTCGACCGTCGATATGCGTTTCCAGTGCGTTGGAACAATCTCGATATCGCGGCGTCAGCCGCGGAAGTCGCTCAAGGCTCGGTAAAGCCCGCCGGGGTCAATTGGAAAAAGTTCAAACCCGCGAAATCGCGCAAGGCCCCGCCACCATTTCCCCCGGCAAACCCGGACACCATGGCGCCGTTCTTCGATGCACTCGTACAAATCTTCGCCGAATTGGGCCCGGGCTGGCAATATCATGTTGCGGAAAACCTACGTTATGCCTGTCGACTACGGGCACGTCGCGGGGAAATTGCCGAAGCGCTCGCCATGACCGGGCATATCGTCGGTTGCCAGGAATCGCTCTGTACGAAAGCCGATCTCACGGCGATCGCTTATCAACAGGGCAAAGGGGCACTTCTCGACGAAGAGTTTGCGTTCGTCGCGGAAGAAGTCGAATCTGAAATTGGGGAACATACCGAGGTCACGTATGCGACCGCAATGTTTTCGGCCTATGCGGCCCAGAAGAACCAAGCCCAAAGCAATGCCTGGCTTGCTCGGGCCAAAGCGAAACTCGAACCGGAAAACAACGCGTGGCAATCTCGACTTGCGCTTATTTGGGCTCTCGTTGAAGCTGGATGGGATGACGAAGCCCGAGCATTGTTCGTCGACAAAGCTCCCTGGGTCCGTGAGCCCCTGTGTTTCTACTCCGTTCCTTTCACGGTTTGCATGATCCGGGAAGGACACGTCGCGCTGCTCTTCGAATTCCTCGATGCCTGGAACAAGTATCGATTTCGTTCCCTTGATTGGAGCGTACGCGACAAACTTGGATTAACCTTGGCTCAGCGGGGCCTCGTTGACCAACTCGCCGTATCCAAAGAACGATTCGGGGTCGTCGTCGACGATGATCGCTTGGCCCTGGCCAAATCTCGAGAAAAGATCGGCCTCGTGCTGCCTTCGCCATCGGCGAGCGACATTGCAACATTGGCTCATGACTTCGCAGAATTGCAGAAAACGCCGCGGGCTCGACGAACGGCAGGGACGCGCGCGCTCATCCAAAAAGCAGCCAATTGCGGTCATACGGGAGCCGTTATGGCGCTCTTGCCCAGCTTGAACGGCACGGACTTCAACGATCGCCCTCAAGCCGCTATTTCCGCCTTGTGGACCATTGCGACTGGAACCGACGTCGTCCCTTGGTGATTGCGTAGCTCAATACCCGAGGTCGCGCGAGGGCTTCTTACGCGCCGATGTCGCGGGTTTGACCGATTTCACCGTTGGTTTGGCCGCCGTATCGGCTGCAGCGGGTTCGTCGAGCTCACCCAACTCCATCGCCTCGGCGGTTGGCGCTGCGCTGGGCGCGGCACTGACGACAGGCGTAATGGGCGGCGGCTGTTGAATGACCGGAGCTGCAGCAATGGTACTTGCGGCCAAACTCGGTTCGCCTGCCGAATTCGTTTTTTTGCCGAAAACGATGAAAAGCCCCCCGCCCACAACCAAAAGCGTCGTCACGGCTCCGATTGCAATCGGACGCCAATTCGTCCCCGGCGGTGTCGTTACGGTCGTCGCGGGCACGACTGGCGGACCCGTCACCCCCGTTCGGGCAAAAGAACCGGAAATCCCCAGAGGCCCGGTCGTCGATCCGGTCAACGACGGCAATGGCGTTCGGGAAAGATGCGCGGCATATCCGGCAATCTCGGCAAATGCTTGCGCAAATTCGCGTGCTGATTGAAATCGTTGTGCGGGATCTTTGGCCAAAGCCCGCTCGAAAAAAGCATCGAGCTGCGCCGGCAATTCCGGAACGATAGAAGTGACCGAGGGGGGAGGTTCGGTACATATTTGCACCGCAAGCGCCGCTGCGGTAACCCCATTGAAAGGCCGAGTGCCGGTAATCATCCGAAAAACGATGACCCCAAGGGCCCATAAATCCGCACGATGATCGACGTCTCGTCGCGCCCGCGATTGCTCGGGGCTCATATAATAAGGCGTTCCGAGCACCGCGCCATCGTGCGTCACGTCAAACGAATCCGGGCCCGCCAGCAGAGTCTTCGCAATGCCAAAATCGAGTATTTTCGGGACGTCGTCGTCCCCTTCGCGCACCAAATAAATATTCTCGGGTTTCAGATCTCGATGCACCAACTTTGCTTGATGCGCCCGCTCGAGACCTCGGGCTACAGGCAAGAGAATTTGCGCCGTCTCCAGCAGCGAAAGTCGCTGCATTTTTTTGAGGCGCGCCCCCAAATCTTCACCGTCGAGCAATTCCATCACGATATACGGCAGATCATTCTCCACCCCGAAATCATGAATTGCTACGACGTTCGACGAACGAATCTGCGCCGCTACTTGCGCTTCACGTTGAAATCTCGCCAAGGCTTCGGGCGTCGAGTCGGCCATGAACTTGACCGCCACGGGCGTACCCAACGTGAGGTGTATGGCTCGCCAAACCGAGCCCATACCACCTTTTCCCAGCAGTTGCTCGAGACGAACCTTTCCGCCCACCACCAATCCCGGCGCTGGTTTACCGCGCAGCGGCGGAGGCACCGGTGGCGGAATCAAAAATCACCTCGCAAACCCATCATTCCGGGAGCAACCCAGGGAATGGTTTGTCGAAAAACACCAGTCGATGTGGACTTGGGTTTGCCCACAATGAGCAACACCACCCCGACACTCGCCGCAACACCCCCAGCAATAAACGTCGCCGTCGAAATGTTACCCAATAACTTTCCCTGTTCGAGCGTAGATCCCGCCGACGATGGACACCGACCATCGCTCGCACATTCCTTCTCCAAACTGCTCACCCGCGACAACGACATGGCGCCCGTCACCCCACCCGCGGCGAGCGACAAAGCACCAACCCCAAGTGAAACCATCGCCGGGACAAACAGCGTTCGTCCTTTTGGTACCGGCGGAGGTGGCGGCAGTGGTGGCGGCGGTGGAGGTGGAGGTCCAGTTTCGGCTTCTTTTTCGAGGCGCAGGTTCAACTTCACCACACCGCCACGTTCCTCGAGATCCACGGTTTGATCAATCGTTCGATACCCCTTGGCTTCGACATGAAGCATGTGTTTGCCCGGATCGAAACGCGTCGCTTGATCTGCTGCAAGCGTCAGCGGTTTGCCATCGACCGTAGCCACCACGTTTGTCAGGTCCGTACCAGAAACGAGCACCAAGAGCGAGGGCACGCGAGCGATCAGCGCAACTTGACGTTTGCGTCCGTCTTCTCGCGCCTGACGAAACGCCGGAGGCGCAGTAGGACTCAGCGGTTCGGCGGCCAGCGTTTCATACGTATCGAGTGCTTCGACGAGACGACCCAAGCCCTCCAGCGCTTCGGCACGCATCACCATGTGTGTCGGCGCGTGATACAAAGCTTCAGCGCGCGACACTTTCTCGAGCGCGTCCTCATAACGCTTCGCATCGAGATCGTCACCTGCAGCCAGAGCGATTTCGCGGGCTTGCGATACCGGCGCTGGTTCGGCAGCCCAGGCAGGCGAGCCCCACGCGATTCCCAGGATCAAGACAGCTTTGGCCAGCGAACGATGCACGTTACGCATCATGCCTCGATTGGCTCACTCATGTCGAGAAAAAGACGCTGTTTCGCCGTGACAAACTGTACTCACGGAAAGACCACAGGCACGGGGATGAGTTCTCGGCTGGTCGCTTTCCCCGATCCAAGCTGCGATGCATCGTTGAGTCCCCAGCAACGAACGCCTCCACTGACGAGGCGCGCACATGCGAATTGATAACCGGCCGCGACTTCCGCGACCGGAGGAAGACTGACCCACTGCGGCGTCCAGCGATTCATCGAATCGCCCAATCCGAGTTGCCCCGAGTCGTTGAGGCCAAAACACAACACGCCGCCATTACCACGGAGCGCGCACGTGTGGCGGCCGGCATTGTTCACGGAATTGCGCACGCCACACGACACCCACACAGACTTCATGAAAAACACCACGATTTGTTGAGGCGTTAAACTCAACATGTTGCCAAAACGCAGTTCACCAAATGA
>DAOMZH010000573.1:0-7213 GCA_035437985.1 Polyangium sp. (in: bacteria)
GGAGCAGCTTCTTTGGCCGGAGCGTTCGGGGCGGGCATGGGAGATGCGGCCTTTTCGGGGGCTGCCGTGGGAGCTGGTTCCGCTGGTTTGTCGCAAGCAGCGCCGCCAAACCCGAGGAGTAACGCGAGCGCAAATGCGCGAGGAGCTGAATACATGGCTCAGTAACCTTCCGTCTTGCAGATGATTTCGTTCATGATCTTGCGCGTCCCTCCACCAATGGGAAACAGCCGCGCGTCGCGAAAAAGACGCTCGACGACCGTCTCGCGCATATAGCCATAGCCGCCGTGGATCTGCACCGCTTCGTCGCACACGTAGCAGCACATGTCGGTCGCAGTGTTTTTGGCCATGGCCGCCATCCCCGTGACGAATTCACCACGCAGGTGCCGCTGCAAAACGTCGTTCATGAGGGCCCGGGCGGCCTGAATTCGCGTAAGCATGTCGGCGAGTTTGTGACGCAAAACTTGAAAACCCATCAGGGTTTTTCCAAACGCTTTTCGTTCACGCGCGTAACGAACCGATTCGTTGTACGCAAGGATCGCGATCGCTACGCAATTGCTCGCGAGCAACAATCGCTCGACCGCGAAGTTGGTCATGATGGGGACAAACCCCGTGTTTTCCTCGCCGATCAAGTTGGCGACGGGAACACGACAATCTTCGAATGCGAGTTCGGCCGTGTCGGAAGCCCACCAACCCATCTTGGCGAGCTTTTTGGACACGGTAAAACCCGGCGTTCCGCGCTCGATGACCAGGAGCGAAATACCCCCATGCCCAGGACCGCCCGTGCGCACCGCGGTCGTCACGAAGTCTGCGCGACAACCCGAAGTGATGAACGTCTTCGACCCATTGACGATGTAATGGTCACCGTCACGAACCGCGCGGGTCAAAAGCGAAGCGACATCGCTGCCGCCACCTGGTTCGGTGATGGCGAGAGCAGCGATTTTTTCACCGGCCAAAACGGGTGGAACAAACCGCTTTTTTTGCTCTTCGCTTCCGTGATTCAGAATCGGCGGAAGCGCGATCGCATGACTCCCGATGCCTGCCGCTGTGCCAACGGAACGACCCGCAATGATCGTCTCTTCAGCAGCCGCCACGATGTGCGACAAGTCGCCGCCCGTGCCGCCATACGCTTCGGGATATCCAATGCCGAGCATTCCAGCTTCAGCACATTGCTTGTAAATCTCGCGGGGAAATTCGTTGGCTTCTTCCCACGCGTGCGCATACGGAGCGATGTTTTGTTCCGCCAAACGGCGAACTTGCGCCCGGAGCTGCGCGTGATCGTTGGTTTCATGAAGGGGGGCAGGGAAGGTCACGACGAGTTTGTCCTCGGTGGCAAAAGAATCCCGTCTCGGGCTGCTTGTTTTCGTGAGGTTTGTCCAGCAGTCGAGTGCGTCATCAACGTCTCGGGCTCCAACCTGGAGCCTTGCTCAATGGCCTCAGCCACCACCGGAAGGCGGTCGCGGACCACCTGCCGATGCGCCTGCGGCCATCGCGGGGTTTGGCGCGGGCTGAGCCGGAGCCGGAGGAGCCGGCGGAGGTGTCGGCGGCTCTGCCTTGACCGTGATTTCGTGGGGGCGTGAGAGGTCATTACACGCCGTCGAGGCCAGAGAAACGACCGCCAGAGCGATCAGAGCAAGACATCGGAAATGCACGCCGCGAGGCTACCATCCGAGGCCCGAGTTTTCATCACCCTCGTGCAAGCAGTCCCGTCGCGCGAGCGATCGTGCTACCAAAGGCGCCCCATGGAACCCGTTTTTCGCCGCGCATTCAATGCCGCTTTCGGCCCGGATACCTACGCCGATTTCATGCAACGTTTCGAGAAACGCATCGGGGCGACGTTCAAGTATCGCGTTGCTGAAACACCGCTATTTCTGCCCGACGGTTTGCGTTCGTATCTCGCCAGATCCGCAACGGAGATCGTGCAGCAAATCTCGCGACCCGAAGTGATCGCGAAAATGAAAAAAGCCATCCCGGCGCACGTCGACACGCCCGGAATGGATCATCTGCCGAATTGCGTGCAGGTCGACTTCGCAATCGTTCGTGGTCCAACGGGTGAACTCGAAGGCCGCGTCGTCGAATTGCAAGCCTTCCCCTCGCTCTACGCGCTCATGGTCATCCAAACCGAAGTCATGGCCGACCTGATGAAGTCCATGCCCGGACTCGATCGCAATTGGTCGCTCTACTTTGGCGGTCGCACGCGGGAACAATTCGTTGACCGCCTGCGTCACGTGATTCTCGCAGGTGAGGATCCATCGTCCGTCGTGCTGCTCGACATCGATCCGCCAAACCAAAAAACCTATCCCGACTTTTTGGCCACCAAAGAACTCGTCGGCATCGATGCGGTTTGTCCCACCACACTCATTCAGGATGGCCGAAAACTCCTCCGCAAGGTCGAGGGCAAACTCGTTCAAGTTCGAAGGATCTACAATCGCGTCGTTTTCGACGAACTCGATGCCCGCAAGATCCAGCTTCCTTTCCGCTACACCGACGACCTCGACATCACGTGGTGTTCGCATCCGAATTGGTACTGGACCTGGTCGAAATACACGTTGCCGTATATCGATCACCCTGCAGTTCCGCGAGCGCGTTACCTCTCCGACGTTCACGAGATCCCGCCCGATCTCGAACGATTTGTCCTCAAACCGTTGTTATCCTTTGCCGGTTCGGGCGTGAAAGTCGATCCGACCCCCGAGGACGTGCGCAACGTACCCGACGAACAGCGCCCAGGTTGGTTGCTCCAAGAAAAGATCACCTATGAGCCTGGATTGTTGATGCCAGATGGTGGAGGCGTGAAGGCCGAGGTGCGGATGATGTTCTTGCGGGCGCCTGAAGACGAGATTCCTACGTTGGCGTTGAACCTCGTGCGTTTGTCTCGGGGCAAGATGCTCGGCGTGGATCAGAACAAGGACTTCACGTGGGTGGGCGGCTCGATCGGAATTTGGCCGATGGAGTGATTCGTCAGAACGGCCAGACCAAGTGATAGGGAACGGCCAGACGCCAGACGCCGAAACAGATCGCCACGGTGGCTGCGCCAAGAGTGACTTGCAGCCACGATCGCGACAGAGGTCGGGTTCGTCGGAGCACCAACGATACCGACAAACCCACGAAAATCCCGCCCAAAAGTCCAAAAAGGTGCGCGCCTAGATCCGATTGTGGGCTCGCGCCGAGCGCTCCGAGGAGCGCCAATCCGCCCACGATCGGCGCGGCCACGTCCATCCAGGATCGCTTTCGTCCTTCGGCGTGCTGCTGATCCAACATGACCTGCGTTGCCGCCAGAATACCGATGGCTCCAAACACCGCCGTCGATGCTCCGATTGATCGATGCACACCTTGGCCCATTGCGTGATGCGCAATCGCATTGGCGACGTTGCCAATGACGCCCGACGTGAGGATCGCCAACGCTGCACCTCCAGGGCCCAAGCGACGCTGCACTGCTGCACCGAAGATCGTTCCGGAAATGACGTTGCCCAAGACGTGCGATTTATCCGCGTGCAACGTGAGCGCCGTCAAAGCTCGCCATGGTTCGGAACCAAGAACGAGATCACTTTCAGCTCGGCCACGTTGGAACCAAATCGAGTTTGTCGAAACAGGACCTGTGACCAGGAAAAACACGGCGAGGGCTGCAAAGAGGAGAGGGACGACGAAGGATTGCGCGTGACGCGGGCGCTCACGTACGCGCGGGGGAGGCCAATCTTTGTTTTCAACTTCGTACCGATCGATTGCGGTGGAAGCGCTCGAATAATCCACGTCGCGCACGAGAAGGACCCAACCGCCAGGGATGTATCGAGGCGTGTGCCAGATCGACATGGATTGCAATACAAGCGCCCACTCGCGGATCTTGCGTTGATCCGTGGGACCAATCGCGGTGAGACCGGGGAGCGGCGTAATGGATGGTCCCGATTGCACGACGGGCACGACGGGCACAAGCGGAGAACGAGGAGGCGCAGAGGTGGGAGTGGGAAAAGCGCCGACCGTGATGGAAGATTGATTTTGAACAAAAGCGCTATTCGTTGCCATGGTACCTGCCTCGTCGTCGGCGTCACTCACAGTCGGGCCAACCTGCGAACGACCATTCGACCTGTCAACATGCGCTCCACACTTGTGCGCAGAACGGACGCGTGGCACGGCATGGATGTGTCGTCTGCCATCACCAACGGAATCCGCGTCTCAGTCACCTCTGTCTACGTACCTGCGCAATCGTCGCCTACGGAAAGGCGCTACGTGTTTGCGTACACCGTGCGTATCGGCAACGAAGGCTCCGAAGCTGCTCAATTGCGATCGCGCCATTGGGTCATCACTGATGCGAAAGGAAAGATCGAAGAAGTTCGCGGCCCTGGGGTCGTCGGCAAACAACCCATGCTTCGGCCTGGAGAACATTTTGAATACACGAGCGGTTGCGTGCTCGAAACGCCGCGTGGCTCGATGCACGGCAGTTATCAAATGCATCGTCCGAGCGGCGAACAGTTCGATGCGGATATCGCCCCGTTCGCCTTGTCGATGCCTTTCAACTTGAACTGATTACGCTTCGGGTTTGTCGGTTCCCGATTTTTCCGGCGTCGGTTTTTCCGGAACGAACGTGAAGTGAAGTTTGTCTTCCTGCAGGTCGACCACGACTTTGCCACCTTGTTCGAGCTCGCCGAACAGCATTTCGTCGCCGATTCGCGGCTTGAGCTCTTGCTCGATCACGCGACCCAAAGGCCGAGCGCCGAACGTCGGGTCGTACCCTTTCTTGGCCAAATATTGCCGAGCGGCTTCGGTGACTTCGAGTTTGACGTTGCGATCCGCAATGAGCGTGCCGATCTCCCGGACAAACTTGTCGACGATATGCCCCATGATGGCCGGATCGAGCGGTTTGAACATGATGCGCGCATCGAGCCGATTGCGGAACTCGGGGCTGAACGTGTTTTTGAACGCGCGATCGTCATCGCCTGCGCTCCCGCGATCTCCAAACCCAACGCGACTTTGCGCAAGATCACGCGCACCCACGTTGCTCGTCATGATGAGCACGACGTGCCGGAACGAACTCTTCTTGCCGTTGTTATCGGTGAGCGTTCCGTGGTCCATGACTTGGAGCAAAATCTGAAAAATGTCGGGGTGGGCTTTTTCGATTTCGTCGAGGAGCAAAACGGCATGTGGAGTTTTCGCAATGGCTTCCGTGAGCAAGCCGCCGCGATCGAATCCCACGTATCCCGGTGGCGCACCAATGAGGCGCGAGACGGTATGTCGCTCCTGATATTCGCTCATATCGAATCGCAGGAACTCGATGCCCATCGTTTTGGCGAGTTGCTTGGCCAATTCGGTTTTACCAACCCCGGTTGGTCCCGTGAACAAGAATGAGCCAATGGGTTTTTCCGGGGAGCGAAGACCTGCCCGGGACAATTTGATGGCGCTGGCGAGTTGCGCGACCGCATCGTCCTGGCCAAACACCACGCCTTGCAATTCTTTTTGCAAATCCCGCAATTGCGCTTTGTCCGAGGTCGATACTTGGCGCGGGGGAATCTGCGCCATTTTCGCCACCACGATTTCAATGTCCGGCACGTCGATCGTATATCCATCGCCGTGCGCAAGACGGGCAGCGGCGCCCGATTCGTCGATCAAATCAATGGCCTTGTCGGGCAAACGGCGATCTCGCAAATACCGATCGCTGAGTTTGGCAGCAGCTTCGAGGGCTTCATCGGTAAAACGGACCTTGTGGAATTCTTCGTAATGCTTGCGGAGGCCCTTCAAAATGAGGGTCGTTTCGACGACGCTCGGCTCGACCACTTCAATGCGTTGGAATCGCCGAGCGAGCGCACTGTCGCGTTCCAAGTGCCCGCGATATTCTTGAAATGTCGTGGCCCCAATGCAGCGTAATCGACCCGAAGCGAGCGCCGGCTTTAGCAGATTCGACGCGTCCATCGTTCCGCCACTTGCCGCGCCAGCACCAATGATGGTGTGAATTTCGTCGATGAAAAGAATGGCCCCCGGTTGTTTGTCCAGGGCTTTGAGCACTCCCTTCAATCGATTCTCGAAATCACCTCGATAACGCGTTCCCGCAATGAGAGCCCCCATGTCGAGGGCATAAATCGTGGAATTCTTGATGGGATCGGGAACATCGCCTTTGACGATTTTCATCGCCAAACCTTCGGCAATTGCAGTTTTTCCAACGCCAGCATCCCCAATCAAAAGAGGATTGTTTTTCCGGCGCCGCGCGAGCACTTGAATGGTTCGTTCGAGCTCCAAAGATCGCCCGACCAAAGGATCAATGCGTCCGGCTTCCGCTTCTTTGTTGAGATTGACGGTGTACGCTTCGAGGGGGTTTTTCTTGGGACCACCTTCGCGTTCTTCGCCATCGGCATCCGGATCGCCAGACCCCGTACCTTCGCTCGCGTCTTCCGGAGCATCGTCGGATTCGCCATCTTTGGCGATTCCGTGCGAAAGAAAATTGACGAGGTCAAAACGCGTCAAATTGGCTTCTTCGAGCAATTGAGTGGCGGCAGAATCGCGTTCGGAAAACATGGCCACAAGGACGTTGACGCCTTTGAGTTCTTTTTGACCGCTCGTTTGTACGTGCACTGCGGCACGTCCGACGACATTGCGAAAACCGAGCGAAAATTGCGGTGTAGAATCGACGTGCTCCGGCAAAGGATCGATTTCGTCGTCGAGAAATCGTTCGAGACGCTTTTTCAATTTTGCAGGTTGTCCACCCGCTTTGCGAATGATGCGGGAGATTTCTTCATCGAATGTGAGGGCGTACAGCAGGTGCTCGACCGTTACGTATTCATGGCGTCGGGCAGCCGCTTCTCGGGTGGCCAAACCAATCGCAATTTCGACTTCGGGACTCGTGCGCATGTGGATTACTCGGGTTCGGCAGTGAGCCGAAGTGGCATTCCGTTTTCTCGGGCGAAACTGTGAACTTGATCGACTTTTGTTTCAGCGACGTCTCTCGTGTACACGCCGGCAACACCTTGCCCCTTGTGATGCACGCTGAGCATGATGTGCGTCGCTTCCGTCTCGGTGCGATGAAAGAACTTCATCAGGACGATCACGACAAACTCTTGGGTCGTGTAGTTGTCGTTGTGCAGAATGACTTTGTAGCGACGAGCTTTGCTGAGCTTTCGTTTTGGCTGTAACGCCAAGTCGCCTTCAGAGTCTTCGCGTTCGCTGGGATCGTTGGGCATGGTTCCGGGCCGCGAGAGAATAGCAGCGTGTTCGGGGTCGTGCTTGTAACGCCCGG
>DAOMZH010000574.1:0-7211 GCA_035437985.1 Polyangium sp. (in: bacteria)
AACCAGCCACTCCTTGTTTGACCGGGTGCTCGTGCCAAAATAGTCGCGGTAGTCCAAACGACCGTCCGAGTCCTAAAAAAATGATCCCGATGACGGCAGCGAGTTCGATGAGCAGCAGAATGTGACTCGAAAAGTCTGCCACCACCTGGAGGGTGTGCAAAAGCCAGAGCAGAACGGCCATTGCTTCGAATGTACGGTCGGTGGAGGGGGTGAGGCAAGGGTTCGCCTATAAAATGACATGAAACGTAGACAAATGTTCATTGACGTGCGCACACGCACCAGCGTAAAGGTGTTCTCCATGGCCGAAAGAATTCGAAAACGCGCCGGCTCGGAAAGTAGCGAATGGCAATGACGTTGCGTGCTCGTAGGCGACAAGGTGGGCTTTTGCTTCCGGCCGTCGTGGCCGGGTTTTTCCTGACAGCTTGTGGAGCATCGTCGGCGCGACTCGGGGTCGGGCCCGTTTTGGATTCGAATAGCAATGTGGGAATTGAATCCACATTTTCTCTCGGATTCGGTATGCCCCTCGATTATCGGGGACGATCCCAGCATTACATGCAAGGATTGGCCTTTGTCGGCGGAGGAGCGGATGTCGATACCGATGCCCGAATCGTGACGACAGGGATAGGAGCCGACTATATTTATTGGGCGCATCCGCGCCTCGATGTGCGAGCGGGAATGTATTTCGTATATCGCAATCGTGAAGACAAGCCCAAAGAGCATGATTTGTTTGGTCTAGGAGCGCACGTGGCCCTCATGCCCGTGGCGACAGGCAGCGATTCCAATATTTTCGTCCCGCAATTTTGTGTCGGCCCAGAATTCCGTATCGATCAATCGTGGGATTCCAATTCCAATGCCTCGCGAACCCATTTCAGCTTCCCGCTCGTAATGGAATTCAATCTCCTCGCCGCAGGAGATTGATTCGCATTGCCTGAAGTACGATGACGACCTCTGCCCAACTTGAGTTAGGCAGGACACGTTTTTTGTCTGTTTCTGTAAAGTGTAAAGTGCCACTTGACACTTTACAATCTTGCTTCTACAACGGGGGAACGATGCGTACCGAACGAAGTTTGTCCGTTTCTTCTGCACCGAATTCGACTCTGGCCGCGCTTTTGCCCAAGTTCCTCACGTCTCGGCTCGAGGTCTTGCGGGACGACGTGCACATGGTCGTTGTCGGATTGTCAGGTCAAACGCCACCATCCTTCATGCGCCGCCAGCCGCTCGCGCGACATGTGCTCGCCACGCCAGCGCCCCAGACGCGCGATCTATTAGCGACGCGAACGCTGCATGTTGCGCGGGTGATCCGCGAGACTCCCGATGCTGTTTCGATTCATCTGAGTGATCCGACGGGTCGACGAATCGCCTTCGTTCCCGGACAATTTTTCACGCTTCTGGTGACTTTGCCGAGCGGCGATGTCGTTCGTCGCGCGTACTCGATATCGAGTTTGCCCGACGAGGACGGTGCAGTTGCGGAAGCACGCATCACGGTCAAACGCGTCACCGGAGGCATCGTGTCGAATCACTTGAACGACACGATCGTAGAAGGTTCGCGCGTCGAAGTGCTCGGGCCGTCGGGAAATTTCACCACCACCTTCGAAGCTGCCCAAAGGCGGCATCTCGTTATGTTTGCCGGCGGAAGTGGCATCACGCCCATCATGAGCCTCGTGCGTACGTTGCTCGAGCGCGAGCCGTTATCTCGCGTGTCGCTCGTGTACGGCAATCGCTCACCCGCCGACATCATTTTTCATGACGAACTCCGGGCCCTCGTTGAAAAACACCCGGAGCGATTTTTTTTGCGGCATGTTTTGACAAACCCGGCACCTGGTTTCTCGGGACGCACCGGGCTGCTCGACCTCGTCAACGCCAGCGCCGAACTCGATGATCTGCAGGCTGCGGACGCGTATTTCGTGTGCGGGCCCGAGCCGATGATGGCGGCAGTACGTCAGGCACTCGAAGCGCGAGCTGTACCAGCTGCGTCGATTCGGGAAGAGCGTTTTTCGTCTCCAGGGCAAAGAGTTCGTCAAGACGTACCGTTGGTACCTCAACGACTTCTCGTGCGGCAGCGAGGACAGGAGCGCGTGGTTTGGGCGAAGGCAGGACAAACGTTGCTCGAAGCGGGCCTCGAAGCGGGGATGTCGATGCCGTTTTCATGCAGCATGGGCGGGTGTGGTGCGTGTCGCGTCAAGCTCGTTCAGGGCGAGGTTGCGAGCGACGAACCGAATTGTTTGTCCGCGGAAGAGCAACGGGATGGGTTTGTCTTGGCGTGTGTGTCGCGGGCATGTTCGGGCTGCACGTTGGAGGTTCCATGATGTCGCTCGCGACGAATGCGTCTGCATTGGCGGGGGCGAAGGTCGATCGCCGGGCGTATCCGTATCGCATGAAGGATCTGTGCGAACGGACGGGGTTATTGCGGCAGGTGATCCATTTTTACATCCAGCAGGGCCTGGTTCCCGAGGGGTACAAAACCGGCCGGAACATGGCGTATTACGGGGACGAACACCTCGAACGCATTTTGCTCGTCCGTCGATTGCAGCACGAAAGATTCTTGCCTTTGCGGGCCATCAAGGCGCTGCTGAATGAACAGCACGAGGCGTTTAGTCCGGCGCAGCGGCAGTTCGTGAACGAGGTGAAACTGAGGTTGAGTCAATCTTTGGGTGTGCGTGCAGGCCGACCGTCCTCGGTTCGTGTGGACGAACTCGTGCAACGGCTTGGAGTTCGAAACCAGGACGTGGATGATTTGATCGACGTGGGTTTGGTGGGGTCGACCGAGGAGCAGGGGCCTGGTGGTCGGACGTATCGGGTGATTGCGCAGGATGACGTTTGGATCGTCGAGACGTTTGCGGAATTTCGGGTGATTGGTTTTACCGAGGCGATTGGTTTTGGGCCGCGTGATGTGGCGATCTATGCCGAAGCCATGAGCGATCTCTTGGTGAAAGAAACAAAATTGCTGGCCGAGCGACTTTCGCGACTGCCGGCGGATGTAGCGGCGCAAATGGTGGAACGGGCTGCGCCGCTTATTCATTCGTTTCTCGCCCGTTATCATGATGCCCTCATGAAAAATTACTTGGCGACGTTGTGAAGGTACGAGCAGGAAAAACGAGCGGAGGAGACAAACCATGATCGATACGAGCCGTTTGACGAAGTTCTTGCCGGCGAAGATGCAATCGCAAGTCGATGCCTATTTCGAGGCCCTCGAAGTTTTCTCGGCGGTCAAAGATCCCAAAGTTCTCGGGGCGTTGGGACCGGCGGGTATTCGTGGTTTGGTCTTGCGGCGAGGTCGTCAAGGAAAACCGACGCATATGCCGGCCTCGCACAAGGCCCATTTTGATTGGACCTATCCGAGCGATCAGCCAGAAATGGCCGAACTTTATCGTCGCGCCAAAACAGGGCAATGGGATGGTGATTCCCTCCCGTGGCATATCGATGTCGATCCTTTGAGCACCGAACGCGTGCTTTTGCCCCCCGAGTTTCTTTCTTTCGATGCGATTGCGGATTGCGGCGTGAAGTTGAATGAAGCCGAAATTCGAAAAGTCGCGTATTGCACGGCGACTTGGATGCTCAGTCAATTTTTGCACGGCGAGCAGGGGGCGCTTTTTGCCGCTGCGCAAGTTACCGAAGCTGTTCAGTTTTTCGACGGCAAGCTTTATGGAGCCACGCAGGTGATGGACGAGGGCCGGCACGTCGAGGTCTTTAATCGGTACCTCGATACGAAAATGAACAAGATGTACCATATCAACGACAATCTTTTCGTCATCATCGATTCATTGATGACCGACAGTCGTTGGGACATGAAATTCCTCGGCATGCAGATCATGGTCGAGGGTTTGGCGCTGGGGGCATTCGGCACGCTTTACAAAATGACGAGTGAGCCGCTGCTCAAAGAATTGCTCGGAATGGTGATTCGCGACGAAGCGCGGCACGTGCATTATGGAGTTTGTGCTTTGCGGGAGCATTTCACGAAGCACTTGACCGAGCGCGAACGGCAGGAGCGCGAAGATTGGGCGTTTGAAGTGGCGCTGCTCATGCGTAATCGATTTTCGGCGTATGAAGTGTACGACGAATGGTTCGAGGGGATCATGACGCGGGCGCAATGGCGTAACATCGTTTACCAATCCAAAGGAATGCGAGAATTCCGGACGGTGATGTTCAGCCGCCTCGTGCCGAATTTGCGCGAGATTGGCCTCTTGTCGCCGCGAATCATTCCGCGGTACGAAGAGGTCGGGTTGATGCAGTATTTCGGGGGATTGGCCGCGGACAAACTCACCGCTGAGGCGTTGGTGTCCGATTTGGCGGCCTAGTCATTTTTTGCAAGCGCGGATCAGAAGACCGCGCCAGCTGCGCCAGCTGTACCAGCATTGCCCATCGACGTCCCACCGGCGCCGCCCATTCCAAAATTGAGAATGTTCGTCGTGGTCATGACATTGGGGCTGCCGACACGATACACCGCGAAAGACGGTCCGCCAGCAGCTCCGCCGCCATGTCCGCCACTGCCGCCTCGACCACCCGCGCCACCATTGCCACCGACGCCCACTTCGGCGGAGCACGTTGTGCCGCCAACGCCACCGCCGCCCCCATTGCCGCCCGCGGCTCCATTGCCGCCTGCGCCACCTGCTCCTCCGCGGCCGCTGGTAATGGCATTGTTGAAAAGCACCATGGTGTTGGTGTTGACGATGAAGAGGCCGAACGAGCCTCCGCCAGCCACTCCGCCTGTACCGGCTGTTCCGCCGCATCCGCCACCGCCGCCACCGCCGCCGCCATTTCCGCCACCAGGAACGACGAAGGTGCCACCTTGACCGCCACCGCCGCCACCGCCGCCGCCGCCATTGGCATTGGTGCCATTGTTGCCTGCTGAACCATTGATGCCCACCCAAAAGTTTGTCGTGGTAGAACCGCCGCTTCCTGCGGCGCCGTTGCTGCCAGCCGTCCCATTTGCACCGCTGCTGCCGTTTGCCCCATCAGCGCCAGGATCGCCACCCGCGCCGCCGCTGCCACCAAGGGTTCCGCCAGTGCCGTTCGCCCCAGTTCCGCCATTGTTGGCGCCAGCAGCCCCACCATTGCCGCCAATGCCGCCAGTTCGGGCACATGAGCTGCCTCCAGCCGTGCCGCCCGTGCGCGTACCACCGGAATCGCATGCGCCAGCGCCGCCATTCCCGCCCACGGTGCCGGCGGCACCTTGCGTGCCTGCCATTCCTGCGGTTCCATCCGTACCTGCGCCAGCGGTGATGTTATTGTACCGCATGGTCACGCCAGCACAATTGTTGCAATACATCGCGTAATTGGAGGTTCCCGCGGTCGTGGTGGTCCCGGTTTTGATGGTCAAACGTTCGAGCGTCATGGGGCTCGTCAGGCCATTGCCATCGACGGCCGTCATCCGTCCACCACTGATGGTATTCGATTGAATCGTGACGATGTTCATGGTGCCGCGCGACCAATTGTTTTGGGCATTGTAGCCGCCGTAAATGGAGATCCCATTCACGAGCGTCACGCGGCCGTCGTAAATGCCGGCCGATACGTAGAGGTGCGTTTTTCCTTGTTGAACGGCCTTCGACAAGGCGCCGTTGATGGTGAACATGGGTTGTTGTCGCGTACCAGGATTGGCGTCGCTGCCCGTGACGGCCACGAAAATGGCGCGGCTCGCGTCGCCATCGACTCCGTCGCAATTCGTATCGGCGAAAGAATCGTCGGGCAAATCCGGACCGACGAATTGGCATTCGCATCCATTTTGAGCATTGCCATCGGTATTGAAATACCCAGACTGACAGCTCACCAGCTGGCATGTGCCGAGCGCGCATCCTACGTTGGCATTAACCATGGTCGTGGCGCAATTGTTGTTACAAGCGCCGCAATTCATGGCGTCCCCGGCTGTGTTGATTTCACATCCATTGGCGGCCATGTTGTCGCAATTCGTATAACCTGCATTGCACATGCCCAAGGCGCACGTTCCCCCAGAGCACGTCGTCGAAGCATTCGCAAAACTGCAGACATTTCCGCATGTTCCGCAATTGTTGACGTTATTGTCTGTATTGATTTCACACCCATTGCCGACCATGTTGTCGCAATCGCGGAATGCTCCCGTACAGCTGCCAATTGCGCAGGCTCCCGCCATGCATGCAGGCGTGGCATTGGGGACGCTGCATGCTGAATTGCACGCTCCGCAATTGTTGACGTCCGTTTGCAAGTTGATCTCGCAACCGTTGGGGTTCAGCATATCGCAATTGGCATAGGGGGCGGTGCACATTGCGATGAGGCAAAGGCTCGCGCCACATGCTTCGCTGGCATTCGGCAAGTCGCACAAAGTGTCGCACGATCCGCAATGCATTGCATCGTTCGTCGTATTGATTTCGCAGCCGTCGGCGCTCATATTGTTGCAATTGGCATACCCCATGTTGCATGTGGCGACTTCGCAAACTCCGCCGATGCACATGGACGAACCATTGGCCAAATTGCAAACATTGCCGCAGGCGCCGCAATTCGTCACCGTCGTGTCCGTATTTGTTTCGCAGCCATTGGCGGGATTCGTATCGCATGCCGCCGTTCCCGTAGGACAAGCGAGCGCTTCGCCAATGATCGGCACGATGACGTCCGGAGCCGGCACGCCGCCCACCGTGGCGGTGACGACGGCTTGCACTGGCGCAAGCATTTCAGCAATGCCTTTCGATGTATATGTGACCTCGAAAAAAAGTGACTCACCTGGTGGACGTGTGGAGGGCAAATTCACCGGCACACGAAGCCATTGGCTCGGATCATTCGGCGGATCCTCGACATAGCGCACGGGTTGCACGGAAAAATCGGGGTCCGCAATCGTGATCGACTGAAAATCTGCGCTGGCCGTGCTGTCGTTATCGATACGGAACGAACGCATTCGCTGCGTGCCGCCGGGAACCATGTCATAAGACAACTCCGCTGGATTCGCACAAGGATCCGCAGGCCCACCAGCATTCAAGACGCAAAGGCTGAGCTTGGTCACGCTTCCGCCACCGGCGCCACCCATGCCGCCAGTTCCGCCACCCGTGCCGCTCCTTACGCCACCCGCGCCGCCAGCCCCCCTACCCATCCCCCCTCCCTCGCCCCCCCTCCAGCCCTCGCCGCCCGTTCTGCCACCCCTCCCCTCCGTGACCGTGCCCCCCGTGCCCCCCCACCCGCCTGCGCCAGCCGTCCCCCAAAACCCACCCCCACAGCACCCTCGAGCATTTCCGTCGCCACCCGAACTGCTC
>DAOMZH010000575.1:0-7186 GCA_035437985.1 Polyangium sp. (in: bacteria)
CGCTCAAGGTGAACTTTCGGCGAACGGGGGTATTTGCCGAACCCAGTTTTACTCCGGGGCCAGGAGTTGGTTATCTCTGGGACCGCGGACGGTGGGGCGTCATCGTGTTTCCGGGGTTTGGCATTTACGACCGGGGCAACATCACGTTGTCGCCGCAAATCGCATTTCACGCGTTCGTCTTCAGCGCCGGGCTGGGGTATGAATTCCGGTTCGTGCGCACGAATGCTGCGGATCAAAAGACGCAATTGCAGGCGGCATATCCGATTTTGACGCTCGGCTTGTCGTTGCCCATTCAAGCGTGGTGGCAGGAGAAATGAGTCGTTTTTTCGTTATGGGTGTAGGCATTGTCGGCGTGATTCTGGCTTTGGTCGGATGCGGCGACAATGCTTGCACCTCGACGGCCGAATGCATGGGTGATGATGTGTGTTACGAGGGTGCGTGCACGACGCCCATCGCGACAGGCTCTCCGCGCAACACCTGCGATGGCATGGGTACGTGTGGCGCAGGCGCCGACCAAAGTGGATGCATTGGTTGTGCGCTGAAGACTGAATGCCAGACGCAATTGCAAAAATGTTACGACACGCCCGATTGCATGCACGTGATGGCGGGAATCGAGGCTTGTTCGGGAGATCAACCGGGCGAAATCGACGAAGTGTGTTTCAATTCAATCGTCGACGTACACCCGGAGGGTTTTGCCATTTACAACGAATTGGCAATCTGCATTTTTTGCGACGTTTGCACATCGAGCTGTGCGGCATACTCGCAACAATGCAGATAGAGCCGCGAAAATCGCGACGGTTCATCCGTGATTGTTGCCGCGAACGTGCACACGAGGAACTAACAGCCAGTTTCACGTCATCGAAGGAGGCTCAGGCATACGACATTTGACAACGAGCTCGGGTCGGGAATGAACCCCAAGTTTTTTGTAGATACGCTCGACTTGTGTTCGAACCGTGTCGTAACTACGACCTCGATGGGCGGCGATCTCCTTGAGCGAATACCCCGTGTCCACCAGGAGCTTCGATATCTCGTGTTCGGCGGGGGTAAGTCGTTTGTCGCTGCAACCATTGTTCGGATAGTGTTTGTCTCGCGTATTCATGTGGATGCTCCGTTTCGGCAAGCGGGTAGAAACTGGGGTCGCCGAGCCAATGAGGATTGACTGCGATGTCCCGTTGTGCGAGCCGTGCCGAGCGCTAGTACAAACTTTGGGCCAATGGACCATTCCGCGCAAATCGGCAGAAATATTGAAAATCGAGGTTGAGCTGCACCATGTCGACATTGAGAATCTGAACAATTGACATGTCCTGGGTGCGTCCCAAGCAACCATTGACATGTCGTTCCACTGAAGCATACTCGAGCACCTGCCGAGCATTCAAGGGCCGCGCTACGCGAAGACGTTTTTGCAATGTGACTCCGATGAGCGGGCCTGGCGGAAGAACGATCGAGCTACTTCTTTTTCTTGTCGAGCGTGAGCACGAGCTTGAGCTGCCTTACGCGCCGTCGTAATGCCATTTCGGAAGCTTCGAGCTTTTGGGCCGTGCGCGTCATATCGCCCTGACATGCGGCGAAGCATTCTACAATTTCCTCGGCCGTGAGGAGATCGACGGACTTGAACCATGGAAATCGCTCTCGGAGCATGTAGAGCGAGCTGCGGGTCAGGCCGAGTTTCTTGGCCGTTGCCTTCATATTCCAGCGGCACTCGTGCAATGCATCTTTGAGCTCCAATTCCGTGATGTCCGCCGGTTTTCTTCGCGCAGTATCGCTCGACGTCATGGACGACGAGCCTTCAGGCGCATCGTCATCAGCGTCGCTGTTCGGATCCTCGGCGTCCGTCATGTCTGCCTCGCTCGGAGCGGTGACATTTTCAGCGCAATCCGTTGCTCCTTTCGCCAAGGATACCATGTATTGTCGCCTGGTTTTACCCCCAAGGTTTTTTTCGACATTCGGTGGCAATTGGAATTCATCACGATATCGATTGTTCATGACAATCGACTCCACCACGTTTCTGAGCTGTCGCACATTACCTGGCCAATCGAAGTCGACGAGATTGGCAACGAGGGATGCTGGGAGCCAAGGCTTAGTGGGGCCCGCGGTAGAGTCGAGTCGGTGCAATTGGTTGATTGACGCAAGTTCTTTGCGAAGAAACGAACACAGCAATCGACCGATGTCTTCGCGCCTGTCGCGTAATGGCGGAATCCATATTCCTTGGGAGAATCGATTGAGCAATGCGGCTCGAAATGAACCTTCCGCCATTTTGCTTTCGAGATCCGCATCGGTCGCGGCAATGATGCGGACATCGACCTTTCGCGTAAGCGTGGAGCCCACAGGTTGGATCTCTCCCTTGTCCACCACGCGAAACAAGGGAAGTTGCAACTCGGCGGGTGCGTCGCCAATTTCGTCCAGGAAGAGTGTCCCCCCGTCAACCTGTTCAAAATAACCGATTCGGGGGAGTGCGCCCGTGTAGGCGCCCTTTTCGACGCCGAACAGTTCCGAAGCCGCCAGCGACGAAGGGATAGCGGCGAGATTCACGGTACTATACGTCTGATTGGTACGACGACTGAGACGATGAATGACGGCGGCCACGAGTTCTTTACCCGTACCCGTTTCGCCACGGATGAGGACAGGTTTGTCACGGTCGGCCATACTCTTGATGTCCCAGAGAACCTGCCGGAGGCCGTCGCTTTCCCCAATGAGCCCTCCTGCTTCGTCATGGCCAAGCACTCGTTCGAGTTGTTGCGTGCGGTGAAGGACCAGCACAACGCGGTTTCCTAACAAGAGTACGGCTCCACGTTCAATGTCTTTCGAGGACAACGTGATCGTTGCGGTGACGCGTTGCTCGCCGATACGGACCTTGGTTTTACTTTGCGAAACATCGATACGAACCGAGCCATGGGTGGTGGCGGTGATTTTGATCGGGCTGCGGCTGATGTGTTCGTCGGCGAGAGGTTCGCCCGTCGATGTGCCAGGCACAAAGAAGGAGGGCTCGTCGCGTGAGAGGGACGTCGTGCCGTTGATGTCGCTGGTCAAGATGGCGCGTTGCCCAACTCGATCAAGGTCGGGATGGTAGGCGATGGTGAGTGCGAGTGACAGGGGCTTGTCGCCCGAGGCAGTGTCCGTTGCGTTGAGGGTTGTCTCTGTACTAGCCATGGTTCTTCCGAAGGGGGCGTGTTGACGAGGATGCGAAAGAAGCTGACGCGAAGCAAGCTCGTTCTGCATGCAAATTCTGTGCATGTCTGGTACGAACCGAGTCTCGTCGCTTCTTGCACTGCATTCACATGTCGGCTGTGCCTACTGACATGTCAGTGTGATTTGGGCCATGCAAGTTGGGAAAGACGAACTTTCCTGAGCCGAAGCTTTCGCAATGCCCAATGCCTTGACATGTCAGCACGTGTTGGTTTGGCATGTCAGGAGCCCTTAAATGGGTCGGTTTTGTGCTGGACAACGCAGGCATGCATTGTGCACGATGGTTTGGCTCATGGTACCGGCGCGTTTGGCGAGGTACGGTAACCCGATAGAGGATTGATATGAACACAAACGGCCTTCTCGGTCTCGGAGTCTCCGAAATTGTCTCTCGCTCCACCGGCGAACCTATTGGATATGCATTTGCGGAGCCGAATGGCAAGGGGATTCTCGAGCGGTGGTTGCTTTTTACAAACCCTCGAAACGACTTCGAAGTTCGTCGTGCTTCCCAGCCTGTAGCTTCATGGTCGCTCGAGGATTGGCAGGAAAAAATTTCCCAACTGTGGCAACCAGGGGCCTATTACGTTTGGGCGCAAGCAGACGTGTATCGTTATGGTGAAACCTACAACGGCGTGACCTGGACTGAGATCCCTCCCTCCAAAGGCCTCCCTCCTCCGTCGTTCCCCAATCGTTCCGGTGCGTCGTTTCAACTCGACTGGAACGAATGCTCGTTCCCGTGTGTAAGACAGGGCGACCTGTGCGGATATGGGTACGTCATCGATGGTTTGACCAAGGGGTCAAGTGTTGAATACTGGTTACTTCCCGCCGACTATGTTCCCGCCGCGGCTCCCACGTCGATCGCTCCAAGCCTCACATGCCTCGCCGGATCTCTCGACGAGTTTGTCCAATTGACCAACAAGAGCTGGCAACCTGGAGCCACCTTCTGTATTACGGGTTGTATCAACTACAAAGGTAATGCTCCGCCGTTGGTTCCTTGAAATCGTATCGAATTCTCTTGCCGGGTAATCGGCGCGAAGTTATGGCGACCAAGCATGGTTCCTCCGAAGGATGACGACAAGGGGGTCGAGACGATCGACGAGGACGACGACGACGACGACGACGACGATTGCGCTGAATTTGGGGCACCACCCGCAAGTTCTCACCCAGAGCCGCACGATTTGAGGGAACGCAAATCGGCTCCAGAAACGGTGCCCATTGATGCGCCTCCCTCGACGCCACGGGCAAGCGCAGTATCCGACGAGTCGCCGGATGAACAGCCTAGCAACTCCCCTCCTGAAGAACCCTACCCTTCCGACCGAATGATCGAAAATCGTTATACGCTTCTCGAAGGTATTGGGAACGGTGCACAAGGCGACGTATGGATTGCATATGATCGCATTATCGAAGAACGTGTTGCATTCAAGTGGATGCACGTAGGTCATGACTCTCATCGAGCCCGAGTTCGTCGTGAAATTGCGACGCTGCGCATGCTGCGTTTTCCGGGCGTCGTCAAATTCATCGATGAAGGTGTTGCTGACGGCAAACCATTTATCGTGATGGAGTTTTTCCCCGGTCGTCCATTTCCGGGCGTTGATCACATCCCCGATTGGCAAACCATTGCGGATACTACGCTTGCGCTGCTCGAGACTCTTTCTCAAGTGCACGCTGCAGGTGTCGTTCATCGGGACCTCAAGCCCGACAATGTGCTCGTGGGTGCCGACGGTCGCCCAGGAATACTCGATTTTGGCATTTCTCATTTGCGCGATCCCAATCTTGGCCCATTCACCACCAAAGGAATCATCGGCACGCCGCTTTATCTCGCCCCTGAACAGATTCTCGGTCGAGAAGTCGACGCCCGCACCGACCTTTATGCGCTTGGTCTCATGCTTTATGAAGCCCTCGCACGCACAATTCCACACAATCATTCAGATCGACACACAATTCAACGTTTGCGCCTCACGACGCCAGCCCCACCAATACAAGATTTCATACCCAATCTTCCGGCGAAGGTAGCCACGGTCATCAATCGTTTGCTTGCTCCGCGTGCCGAGGAGCGTTTTGCGTCTGCTGCCGATGTGATTGCGGCACTCCGCGGAGAGTCGATCCCCTCGCATGCGTCATTTGCTGGGCTCGAGCTGCTCCGCCAGTCCTCGGGCGTCGTTTCGGAAAACGAACTCGTGAAACTTTTTGACGGCCCGGACAGACTGCTGCATTTACGTGAAGATTCGGCTCGTATCTTATGGCAGCGCACCAGCGGCAATCTAGAATTGGTCGAGGCTGAACTCCAGCGATGGGTTCGTCTGGGCCTAGCCTCACGCAAAGGGTCCGTTTTTGCCGTGAATCGAATATCGCTGGATTGGCTCGCGGCCGGACCTTCGGGCACGGTGGAAGAGCGTCGCCTTGGCGCATTGTTTGGCGCGGGAGAGGTATCGGACGCGGCACGAGAGACCATCGCGATTGCCGAGCAACGGGCCATTGCTGGAAGGCTCGCGAGTGCGACCCGAGTGCTTGCAGACGGATTGCATCTTGTGCGAGACCATAATGCTACGGCCGAAGAACTCGCTATCTTGACCATGTTGACCAAAGTTGCGCTTGCCGAAGATACCACGCGAGCATTCGATCGAACGTTGTATGAATTGGCCCGGGCAAAGGTGTCGCATGCTGATGTGCGGAAGCTCAAGGTGTTGATGCAGGCAAGCCTGGAGGCCTCCGGCGCGCGAAAGGCCCAAGCTCTGCAAGCTCTTGACGAATTGGGGCCGTTGCGTGATCCGGAGCTCGAACGCGCTCGACATCAACTGCGCATTATCACTGTAGCGTCACGAGCATCGGCGGCGCAGATCGCCAAAATGTTGGAGGACGTCGAGGCCTGGCGGCAACGCTCAGGTCATCCACTCGCGGAACTCACGCTCATCGAAGGACAAGCGCGGCAACGATATCATGAAGGGCGTTTCGAGGACGCGGCGAATCTATATTTACGCGCAGCCACCCTTGAAACGTGGACGACAGCTCGAATCGACACGATGTTGCGGAGCGCATCCGCGTCAATGGAGGCATTCCGTCATGACGATGCTACGAAAACTGCGGAAATGGCGCGAGGTTTGGCGAAGCAATCGCGACATCCTTATTGGGAGGGCCGCGCCGAGTGGGTGCTCCGATCGGTCCAATATCGCACTGGCAATACGACGGGGCCGGACATGGAGCTGATTGGTGCGGTAGAACGTGTTGGAGCGGAACACCTCGAAGCACTTGTATGCCTTAATGAAGCGGCCGCTGCGATGCGCATAGGTGAATACGATATTGCGAGGACGTTGGCCAACCGAGCTGCAACGACATGGCGCCATATGGAGAGACCAATCGCCATGATGTTTGCCCGTGCATTAGCGATTGCGTGCGGCGCGCCGACAGATGCAACCGAAGTGCAAAAGCTCGCCACGCTCGCGATGTCTTGCACGGTTTCGGGTCTTGGAATTCAGGCGCTGGGGCTTCTTGGTCGAGTTTATCCGAATATGCGTTCGTCGTGGCAACATGCGATTGAGGGGCTCGTGCAAGACGTTCCGCGGCAGCATTGGCATGAACGAATGGACATCTTGTCGATTGACGAGGCAATGCAAGGGGCGACCTGATTCCCGGCGCGTCGTAGACCGACGCCATCGGAGTTGTCACGCCCCCTCCACCACCACCGCCATCCTCCACCGAGTACCCCACTCTCACCAGCAAACATCGACTCGAGGGCAAACTCACCGGGAATCCGGTACCGCTTGCCCTCCGTCGTTTGTACCGGCGTGAACTGAAGCGGCCCCGCAACGAGCGTTTCGAGCGCTTTGCGCGCTTCCAGAGGTGACCGTGGGTATCGCCCAGGATCGCGATGTTGAGGTGCTACATTGCGAGGTTTGTAGCGCAAATTGTGTGAACGCGCAATTATGATTGCAGCCCGGGCAAGAATGCGGTTGGATATGCGACGAAGGAACAAGATGCCGGCCATGAAGCCCGAACTCCGCGAACTCAT
>DAOMZH010000576.1:0-3649 GCA_035437985.1 Polyangium sp. (in: bacteria)
TCCCGTGGCCCCGGCAGCGGCAAGTTCGTCCGGGCTGGCCATTGGAGCCTTGATTCAGCAGCTCGATGCGACGCCTGTAGGCAATGCGGTGACAGCGCCAGTTTTTGGCGAAGATCGCGCGCCGCCAGGCGATCCGCAAAATCCGAAAGCCGTGCGTTTGGCAATGCACGGATATTTTCGCGCACCGTTGCGGATTGGTTGGCGCGAACGTACGGCGCCCAAACCTGACGAAGCGAAAAACGACATTCGTACTCCGTGGCTCGTCGATGACGACTATTTTCGCTCGGGATTTTTGTACAACCGCAATGCGGAGTCGGATTGGACCGAAGTGTACATCATGGCGGGCAATCAATACGTCACGGCGACGGTAGCCGTCGAAGCGACATTGTTTTCGGATTGGGCTCGGCCGATCATCGACAAACAGCTGGGCCTCACGAAAGGTTGGGTGACCTTTCACCACGCCTTCGATTTGCCTGGAAATGCCAAATTGCGCTTGCAAATCAAAGGCGGAGCCTTCTCGGATCGTTACGGTTGGCAAGAAAAATACGACACGTATATCTTTGGCCGCACGCACCAAATGGGCGAACGAATTCGCGCCGATGTGGATTACGGCAAACTCACCTTCTCGGTCGCGCATGGATTTGGCGCGCGTCTCGAAGCGATCGAAAGCAACCAAGGTTTGGCGCTCCTGAGCCACCTGCGTCTGGGAGTGAGTTACAACCGGGCAATCGAAGCTTCGTTCTATTCGTTAAACTCGTTTACCCAAGACAAACGCCAACTCAAAGAAATCACGGACGCAAGCGTAGACGTGACAGGATTCGAAGTACGCGGGGACGCGGGCGCTCTCGGACGGGCGGTCGTGGGCATTTCCAAAGTCACTGCGGAAAAAGGGAGCTTCATTGCGCCAGCCATTGAAGTGATGCATTCGGCAGGTGGTCGGGGACTCGAGGAAAACTATTTTGGCACGGAAAAAAGCAACAAAGGAACCGGGTCGCTCTTGAACCTCGGATTTCAATACGACATCAATGCCAATCCGTTGTTGAAAAAGTATGCCGGGACGAACATGGGCCAAGCGGACGTGCAACTCACGTTGTTTGGAATGTACGCGAAGGTGACGAGTGATCAGAAAGACGCGGATCCGCAGGTGAATCGAGATGGTCGACAACTCTTCAAATGGGGCGCAGAGGTCGCGGCGTGGCCATTGTCGTTTCTTGGCGCGTCATTGCGCTACGATCGGGTGATTTACGATATCGTGGATGATCCTTCGGCATTTCGGGTGATTTCGCCGCGCGTGACGTTGCGCACGCATTGGCTTGGCGATGCATTGCTGTTTCTCCAATGGTCGCATTACGTGTACGGCGAGCGCGTGCTGCTGCGCCCGGGGCAAGTGCCGCTGGAAACGAAGCCGGACGTGGATTTCGTGAAGATCCAGGCACAGATGAGTTTTTAGCCCCATCCGGCCCCGTCGCCTCGGAGCCTGCTAAACACGGCCCCAAATCTTTCCGCTACGCAAGGGCATCTTTCCGTGACATGTGTCAACCTCGCGCCCTACGTCCACACCGCTCATGCGATCCCCCCTGCTCCCCATCTTTCTGACTGTCTTCGTCGATGTCCTCGGCCTGACGCTCATGTTGCCGCTGTTGCCGTATTACGCGAAAGACTACGGCGCATCGGACTTTCAAGTTGGTCTTCTGACGTCCGTTTACGCGATCGCCATGTTTGTCTCGGGCCCGATCCTCGGACGCATCTCCGATCGCGTCGGCCGTAAACCCGTCCTGGTCGTCAGTCAGTTCGGTTCACTCCTCGGATGGCTCATTCTCGCGTACGCGCCGAGCCTCGAGATGCTCTTCATTGGACGCGTCATTTCCGGCCTCACCGCTGGAAATCTCAGCACCGCTCAGGCGTACATTTCAGACGTCACGGAGGCGAACGAAGAGCGCACGCAAGCTTTCGGATTTTTCGGAATTGCCTTCGGCTTGGGATTCGTGCTCGGCCCGGGCATCACGGGATTGCTCACGAAAACATTCGCCGATCACGCGGACAAACTCATGAAATACCGCGCGCCTACGCTGCTCGCGGCAAGTTTGTCCTTCTTGTCGATCGTCCTCACGCTTGCTTTGTTGCGCCCGAAAAAGCCCGTCGTCCACATGAAATCGGGCCCGCGATCGGCCGCATTCCTTCAATTTTTCGCCCGCCCCCGCACCCGCGGCATCCTGCTGCAGTTTTTCTTGTACAGTCTGTCCTTCGCCGCCTTGACCGGAGGTTTGGCGCTTTATTTGCAGCACAATTTTCACTTCGACGTCGCTCGAGCGAGCTGGGTTTTTGGTTTGTCCGGATTCATCGGCGCCCTCGTCCAAGGCGCTTTGCGCAAACTGGCACGACGATTCGGCGAAGAACGTTTGGCCCTCGCTGGCCTCGCCTCCATGGCTACCGGATACGTTTTCCTCGGCTTCGCACACCACGTGGGAGCGCTCGTCGTGCTCATCATTTTGGGCTCCGTCGGGGGAGCTGTGGTTCGTCCGAGTCTAACCACGCTCATCACGAAATCGGTGGGAGAACAAGAGCAAGGAATGATCCTTGGCGTGAGCCAATCGTTGGGCAGCATGGCGCAAGCCGTCGGTCCAGCAGCAGCGACATGGCTGATCGGCCGCGAGCAACTCATCCTGTTTGGATTTTTCTGCAGCACGTTCAGCGTGCTGGGATGTCTGGTGGGCACACTGCGCGAGCGGCACGAAGAGCTAGCAAAACAAGCTCCGCTCGAGGGTTAGTTCAAGACAAACCCAAGCTCGTGCTCGCGATGCGCAGACGACCAAGTCATTTCTGCCGCAAGCAATAACGCAAGCCGTCCTTGAGGTTTCTTAGTGTCTTGACCTCACCCATCCCCACACCAAGCGTCACGACAGTTTGGGCAACGGCTGGTTTGAGCCCCGTGATGATGGTCTTGGCGCCGAGTAGTCCTGCGGCGCGCGCAATTGCCAACAATCGATCAGCTGTCGATGTGTCGAGCACTGGCACACCCGTGAGATCCATGATCAGAAATCTCGCTTGTTCGGAGACCACAGCTTCCAGCGTGATGTTCATCATTTCCGCGGCTCGACTGCTGTCGACGACGCCGATGATCGGCAAACAGAGAATACCTTCGTGCACTTCGAGGATCGGCGTCGAAAGCTCACGAATGGCATTGGCCTGACGCTCGATGATGGCGAGTTTTTCCAGTTGATCTGCTTCGGCGAGTTTGCGCTCGGTGATGTCGATGTACGAGCCGGCGAAACGGATGAGTCCACCATCTTCGGCCCATTGCGCGTACCAGGAAGCGCTAACCCAGATGGGCGAACCATCGGCTCGTATCAAGCGATACTCGATGTACGTCTCTTCGCGACGTTCGTTGAGGTGCGCGACGAACTCTTGGCCGGTTCGTTCGAGATCTTCGCTGTAAATGTAGCGATTGAAGTCCTTTACGATCTTGGGCACGTCTTTGGGATCGATACCGATGAGGCGCGCGAGTCCATCCGAGACGTACAGGGGTGATTCGAAATCCACGGGTTCCTGCGGATTGCGCGGCTTGTAGTCCCAGAATCCACTTCGCGAGCCGATCATGAGCATGTTGAAACGCGCGACACTTTCTTCGGCCCGGGCACGTTCCAGTTCA
>DAOMZH010000576.1:3749-7182 GCA_035437985.1 Polyangium sp. (in: bacteria)
CATGAGCATGTTGAAACGCGCGACACTTTCTTCGGCCCGGGCACGTTCCAGTTCAATTTCCGTGCGATCGACGGCGATGGACAAGATCGCGCGGACCTTGCCTTCGTCGTCGATGAGAGGTGCATTGTGCCATTCGCAGAAGATGCGCTCGCCGCTCTTGGTGACGTTTACCCCGATGCCCGCCCGACCACCGGAGTTTGTCCCATCGCGCAAGGAAAAACCCAATTGGCTCACCTGCTCGCGCATATCGGGCGAGACCACCAAATCGACGAGCTTTTTGCCTTGGGCCTCGAGACGCGTATAACCGAACATTCGCTCGGCCCCTGAACTCCATTCCGTGATTCCTCGTTCGGTATCGATTTCGATCATCGCCACAGGCGCGCGGCGCAGGTAGGTTTCGAGTCTTCGAGCGGCAGTAATCGTGGCGCGCCGAGGTTGTTCCACAGCCCGCGCGCAGCAATAGACGAGTGCCTGGTCGAACACGACGCGCATGGTCCACTCGATCCAGCGATACGAGCCATCCGCGCATCGGAAGCGCATTTCTTGGACGATGGCGCCTTGCGCTTCGAGCGAGATCCGCGAAGTGCGTCGCGTGGGATCACGATCATCGGGGTGGGTGAAGTCGTCACGGAGAGCGCCATTGAGCTTTTCGAGCGGGTGTCCGGTGACACGCGTCCAAGCTTCGTTAGGCTGGAGGATGCGGTTTTCCAGGTCCAGCGCGCACATGAGTACAGGTGCTTTCTGGAAAAACTCCATGAGATTAAACGCCGGAGCGGATTTGTCATCGACCATTGGGCAGTCCTAGTCTATCAAACCTCGTGACTTGTTTGTCGAAAACGTGGCCGTACGTGAGGCTCTTTGTCACAATCCGCCCATGAAAACGCTCCGTCTTCGACGATCGGGCTTGGATTTGCGCATCATTCGATCCGCCATCCCTCTCGTGCTGGGCTTGTTCTGTAGCGCATGTAATGATTTGCGGGCTTACACGACCGAGTCTGGTGAAGCTTATTGTGGAGCGATTACGCGGGGCAGTGCGTTCCGGGCGGGAATGAGTCCGCGGGTGCAAATGCGCCTCGAAATTGACGCGGAAGCGCTCGAAGGTCCCGATTCGCCGGGACGCCTGTCGACGTACGAAGCGGAAACGTCCGATCTGCCGGAGCGACGCTTGTTCAGCGACGCGATCTTGCGTCCAATTCCTCCGCTCGCGCACGACGCTTTGTCGCAAGTGGACATGGGTGAAGGTCGCGAACGAAATGCGATTTATGCAATATCACCCAATGATGCCACGGGTGCCGGGGTGTTGGTGTTTCTGTCGTTACGCTCCGACAACGGTATCGAAGTGCGGCTATTACGGCCTGGCAATGAAACGAACGATCCGGCCCAAAAACTCATTTTTGGATTGTTTTCATTGGTCAAACGCGAGGGAACATGCGGGTTTTAGGCATTGAAACATCATGTGACGAAACCGCAGCGGCCATCGTGACGGAAACCGGTACGGTCTTGGCCGATGTGGTGCGAAGTCAAATTGCGATCCATGCACCTTATGGGGGTATCGTCCCTGAAATTGCCGCCCGCGATCATACGCGCGTCATCATTCCCGTCATTCGCGAAGCGCTCGATCGCGCGCAGATGGGTCTATCCGAAATTGATGGAATTGCCGTCACGTGCCAACCTGGGCTTTCCGGCGCGCTGCTCGTAGGTTTGTCCGCTGCCAAGGGTTTGTCTTTCGCGACTGGGGCTCCTCTTGTCGGGGTCGACCACCTCGTGGGTCATTTGCTGGCGGTGTTTTTGCAACGTGGGGAAAAACCCGTCGAAGTGCCAGCATACCCTTATTTGGCGTTATTGGCGTCGGGTGGGCATACGGCGCTTTATCGTGTCGATGGTCCGCGGGTGGATGCAATTCGGGAAATGGGCGCGACGCGTGATGATGCAGCCGGCGAGGCATTTGACAAAGTGGGCAAGCTGCTTGGTTTGGGATATCCGGGAGGGCCGGTCATCGACAAACTCGCGACGATGGGCGATGCGTCCCGCGCCGTCGAAGCATTGCCGAAAACGACGGCGTATCGAAAAAGTGCGGAATTTAGTTTTTCGGGGCTCAAGAGTTCCATTGCTCGATACGTTGGATCGGCGAGTCGACCGATTGAAGGGCAAGCATTGCATGATTTATGCGCCGCGTTTCAATCGGCCGTCGTGGAAACGTTGGTAGGAAAAACCATTCATGCGGCCCGGACGGCAGGCCTCGAACGCGTGGTGCTCGGCGGCGGCGTGGCGGCGAATCGAGGTTTACGAGCGCGCATGGCCGAACGATGCAAGAGCGCCAAGCTCGAGCTGTTCGTGCCACCTTTTGCGAGCTGCACGGACAATGCGGCAATGATCGCTTATGCGGGCGCGCAGCGGCTCGTGGCTGGAGAACGAGATGATCTGGGTTTGGCGCCGGCGACGAAAACAGCGCTGGAGAGGTTGACGCGAAAAGGGGGCGGAGCGAGGTAGCTCAGCCCCACGAAATCACCAAATCAAAATTTGTTTGTCCCCGGTGCGGACCATGGGATCGGTGGGTTTGCAGCCGAACGCGCCGGCAAACGCATCGAGGTTCGAGGGGGCGCCATTTGCGCGGAACTTCGGTGGGGAATGCGGATCGGTATTGAGACGGAGGCGCATTTCTTCGGGGCGGTAGTGACGTCGCCAGCTCACGGCCCAGCTCAGGAAAAACCTTTGCTGCTGCGTGTATCCATCGATTTGAGCCATACGCACCGTCATGAGGGCCCGATTCAAGGCATCGAGCGCGACGGTGATTCCGCCGAGGTCCGCGATGTTTTCGCCGAGCGTGAGTTCACCTTTGACGTGTAAATCATCAATGGCTACGTAGTCGTCGAATTGGGCAACGAGCTTGGCCGTGCGCGCGTTGAAGTTTTTCCGGTCGTCTTCGGTCCACCAATTTTTGTTGTTGCCCGCAGCATCGAATTGGCTGCCCTCGTCATCGTAACCATGCAGCATTTCATGGCCAATGACCGCTCCAATACCCCCATAGTTCAAGGCCGGATCGGCTTGCGGATCGAAGAACGGAGGTTGCAGAATCGCAGCCGGAAACACGATTTCGTTCTTGAGCGGATTGTAGTACGCGTTGACCATTTGCGGGGGCATTCCCCATTCTTTGGGATCGGCGGGTTTGCCAATCTTGTTGATTTGAAACGCATTTTCGAATGCGGCTGCCGCCAGTACGTTGCGGAAGTACCCGTCTTCGCGACGAATTTTCAATCCCGAATAATCCCGCCACTTGTCCGGATACCCAATTTTCGGATCGAACGTATTCCACTTTTCCAGCGCCTTCGCTTTGGTTTCTTTGCTCATCCAATCGAGTTTTTCGAGTCGTTCTTTGAGGGCTTCGCGCAAGTTGTTGACGAGCGTCAACATTTGTGCCTTCGACTCCTCGGGA
>DAOMZH010000577.1:0-7168 GCA_035437985.1 Polyangium sp. (in: bacteria)
ATTGCGACGGCGCCATTGACAACGGCATTCCGCTCGGAGGCAGCTGCACGCCGACGTACGACACGATGACGTACCCAGGTGATCGAACCAATCCGCCTTGCCAACCCGGCGTATTGCAATGCAACGGCGCAGGCGGGCTCGTATGTATCGGCGGGCTTGGTCCGCGACCCGAAGTTTGCGACGGAATCGACAACGATTGCGACGGCAATGTCGACGAAGTTGGCGCAGCGCCCGATGGCCTCGATGGAACGGCAAACCCGCTTCCGCCCCCCGATGGGTCGATTGGGGACGCTTGCGGCGTGAATATCGGAACGTGCACCGGCGGTCATTATGCGTGCGAAAATGGCGTCTTCACGTGTCTTGGCGGTCAAGGCCCCACGGCCGAAGAATGCGATTGCGAAGACAACGATTGCAACGGCATGGTCGACAACGGAGCCAGTGATTCGTGCACGGCTGGCAAGGTTTGCGTCAAAGGCGCGAATGGTTGTCAATGCGCTGCGCCTTGTGGCTCGGGTGAATTCCCCTGCCCACCGGGACAGCAATGCGAACAAGTCGACGAGAGCGGCACGAGTATGCCGTTGGGTCAATACTGCACGATCGACTACAACGCCCTCTGCGGTGATTGTTCGAAAAAGACGGTCAAGGACACCATGGGCAACGTTCAGTGCGCGCCCGAGGGTACCGAATTGCCCGGTTGTATCAAGCCGCCCGTATGCGTCTGCAAAGGCCCCGCGGGTTGCCAAGATCCTTGCACGGGCGTGACGTGCACAGGTGGTACGGTTTGCGCAACGACAGGCCCCGCTGCAGACACCTGCGTCGTCGACAACTGCTACAACGTGCCTTGCCAAGGTTGCAACAAAGCCTGCAATGCCGGCTCGTGCGTCACCAACCCGTGCACGCCAGTGTCGTGCCCATCGTATCAGGTTTGCGTGCCCAATGACGACTTCACCGGGACCACGTGCGTGGCCACCTGCGCGGGCGTCATGTGTTCGACGGGACAAACCTGCGTCAACGGCGTGTGTACGGACACGTGCGAACCTGCTTGTGGAATGGGCCAAGTTTGCGACACGACGGGTGCCAAGCCGACGTGCGTGATGGACATGTGCAATCCCAATCCGTGCACCAATGGTGCGTGTTGCCAAACCACCAACGGCGGAACGAGTTTCACGTGCGGCAACTGCCCCTGTGAGGGCGTTATTTGCCCGACGGGTCAGGTTTGTCAAGACGGAAGCTGCGTCACGGATGGTGGCAGCGGCGGAGCTGGTGGAGCAGGGAGCTCGAGCAGCTCGTCATCCTCGTCGTCCTCCAGCGGTGGAGGCGTGGGTGAAGGTGGTGCTGGTGGAGTGGGCGGAGAAGGTGGAACGTGGGGTTTGCCCACGGGTGGTGGCGGATGCTCGTGTGATGTCGGCTCGACGTCGACAGGTCAATGGCAACTCGGTCTGCTGACGCTCGCGTGCGTCGTGGCAGCACGGAGGAGACGCGAACGGACGAATGGCGGCGCGGTCCGGAGCGAGGTGAAGTGATGAAAACGAAATCGAATTCATCCCTGATGTCTCTGGTGACGTTCGTCTTTGGCGCAACGTTTGCCGTAGCGGGTTTGTCCGGCTGCGACACCGAAGCGTTCTGCTGGGACTGTGGCACGTCGTCATCGAGCGGTGACGCGGCAGCAGGCGGCAATGGCGGAGCTGGGGGCCTCTTTCCGACCGGCGGAGGAGGCGAAGGCGGGTGCATCTTCGGGTGCAACACAGGCGGCGCTGGCGGGTGCACCCCGACCAACGGCGGCATCGAGGTGTGCGATAATCTCGATAACGATTGCGACGGAACCACGGACGTGGGTCCGATGATCGACTTCTCGAGCATTCAGCGGTGCGGCACGTGTGCGAACAATTGCTTCACCCAGCTGATCAACTGCGAAGTTTCGTCGATCAAGTGCACGCCGAGCACCAGACCGGGAATCGAGCCGGGCGTATGCCAATGCGACATGTGTGCGCAGGACTATTACGACCTCGACAACAACGAGACCTGCGAATACTACTGCGTCAAGGGTTCGGACGTCGATAACGTCTGCAACAACAAGGACGACAATTGCAACGGGGTCAAGGACGAGGACGTCGATCTGTGCACGAGCACCACGGATTGCGGTAAATGCGGCCGTAATTGCGTGACCATTCATGGCACATCGCAATGTGTCAACGATGGCACGATGCCGTGCACGGACGCCAATACGCAATGCCAGATTCTGCAATGCGATTGCACGGGTCCTGGGAATTGCTTCTGGGACCTCGACAATTCGTACGCCACGGGTTGCGAATACCAATGCGACATCACGAACAACGGCGTGGAACTCTGCGACGGGCTCGACAACGATTGCGACGGCAAAATCGATGCCGCCGATGACTTGTCGATGGACATGACCATCGGGGCCGTATGTTATGGCGATCCCGATGGCGAATGTGCCACGGCGATCCATGCCGGAACGACCGAATGCCAGGGTGGTATGGCCGTGTGCGTCGGCTCCGGTTTGCTGGTCGAGAATCAAACCCTCGAAACATGCAATGGTTTGGACGACGATTGCGATGGCGCCGTCGACGACGCGCCCACCGACATCGGGCGTTCATGCGGAGCAAGCAACGTCGCGCCATGCGCGTTCGGCGTGACGCAATGCCAAATGGCGCAGATCGTGTGTGTGGGCAATATCGATCCGGCGATGGAAGTCTGCGACGGTGTCGATAACAATTGCAATGGCATGATCGACGACGCAGCGCAAGGAACCGGCGTTTCGTGCGGTCAGTCGGGCACCGCGCCGTGTATGCTGGGCATGATTCAATGCGTGGGTGGCTCGCTGCAATGCATGGGCGCGCGGAACCCGGCAACGGAAACATGCAATGGAGTCGACGACGATTGCAACGGCACGGTCGACGACAACATCAGCGGCGTAGGCGCGCAATGCGGACAAAGCGGAACTGCGCCGTGCACGTTTGGCACGATGCAATGCCAAAATGGGCAAACGATCTGCGTCGGAGCCGTCAATCCCACGCCGGAAACGTGTGACGGGATCGACAACAACTGCGACGGCACCGTCGATAACCAGGCGCAAGGTACGGGCGTATCGTGCGGCCAGAGCAACACCTTCCCGTGCAGTTTCGGAACCATCCAATGCCAATCGGGCAACTTGGTGTGCATCGGCGCGCTCAACCCGCAAACGGAAACGTGCGACGGGCAAGACAACGATTGCAACGGCGTCATCGACAACTCGCCCGTCGGAGCTGGCACGCAATGCGGCACGACGGACACCGGTGCCTGTGCGTACGGGACGTACCAATGCCAAACCGGCAGTTTGGTGTGCGTTGGAGCCATCAATGCGCAGCCCGAAACGTGCAATGGCGTCGATGACGATTGTAACGGCGTCATCGACAACAACGCGACGGGCGTTGGTGTTCAATGCGGACAAACCAACGTCGGTCCTTGTGAATATGGCATGCAGCAATGTCAGAACGGCACGCTTGTCTGCGTTGGGGCCATCAATCCCGGCACCGAAACATGCAACGGCATCGATGACAACTGCGACGGCTTGATCGACAACAACACGACCGATGCCACGGGCACGTGCGGCGCGTCGAACATTTTCCCGTGTTCGTACGGCACCAAGCAATGCCAAAACGGGGCCATCGTCTGCGTTGGGGCCATCAATCCGGGCACCGAAACATGCAATGGCATTGACGACGATTGCGACGGCACCATCGACCGCACCGGTGGTCAGCCGCCAACCGATTCCACGGGCCAATGCAACGTTCCGCCACCTCCGCCCATGGGTGCGACGAGCCCCTGCCGGGCGGGCACCAAGTCCTGCACGGGTGGATCGGTTCAATGCAATGGTTCGGTCGGACCAACCAGCACGACCGACACATGCGGCGTCGATGCCAATTGCGACGGAGCGCTCACGAACCAGCCGAATTTGCAGACGGACGTCGCCAACTGCGGGTCGTGCGGCAACAATTGTTACGCCGGCGCCGTGCACTCGAATTGGTCCTGCGTCAACGGGATGTGCCAATTCCAGGGCTGCCAATCGGGCTACTACGACCTCAACAACGACAATCAATGCGAATATGCTTGCACGTACATCTCCGCAACGGAAGCGTGTAATGCGGTCGACGACAACTGCAATGGTTCGGTCGACGAAATGGTCCCGCGTCCGTCACCTGTGCAGCTTTGCGGCGTGAGCCCCTCGGCGACAAGGCCAGAATGCACGACGGGCATCACGCTCACGTGTACGAGCGGGTCGTGGGTCTGCGGATTCCCCGCGGGCGTATGCACGGGCGGCTGCTCGAGCGACGACGAAACGTGCGACGCACTCGACAACGATTGCGACGGGCTGCTCAATGAAAACGTCCCGAATTTCGGACAGCCCTGCGCCAGCGACGACGCCAATCCCAATCCGGGTGATGGCGCATGTCGAAGGACCGGCACGTACGCATGTACGTCCGGAACAACCACGGCATGCAACGCCACGCGGGCCAGCTGCACGTCGAATCCCGGCGGCTGCACGGAGCAATGCGACGGCGTCGACAACGATTGCGATGGGCTGATCGACGAAATCTACAACAACAAGGGTACGGACGCGGCAAACTTCGTCCGACCGGCGGTCACGAAAGTGGTCGTAGGAACGTTCCCAGCGATTTCCATCTGGGTCTATTCCTACGAGGCGAGCCGTCCGTTGGCGACCACGTCGAACCCAGGTTCGGGCAATGGCTATTGGACGAGCGCTCCATCGGGTACGACACTCGATAAGACGCGAGCCTGTTCGGTGCCCAGCAAGGTGCCGTGGTTCAACGTCACGCCCGTCGAGGTCACGCAGACCTGTACGGCGATGGGTGGTGACATGTGCTCCGCCGCTACCTTCACCGCTGCCTGTCAAGCCCAAGCGTCGCCTGTTTGCACCTGGGGCTACAACCCGCGCGGCACGGCATGCACGTCGGGCTATGTGACTGGGTCCAAGTTCTGCAATCTTGGGCCTTCGTTCGACTTCAACCAGAATGCAGCGGACGGCGATCAAGACGGCCTGCTTCCCACCGCTTCATCGTTGCTTTCCAATTGCTGGGCGGATTGGTCGAACCTGCAAGGCAATCTCCCGCCGACCGATCGCATCTACGATATGACCGGCAACTTGCGCGAAATCGTATTCAAGGTGTCGGGCGATTATCGCTTGATGGGTGGTGCATACAATTCGGGTGCCGATACAGGAGCGACTTGCTCGTTCGACTTCTACTCGGCAAACGCGACGTTCAAGTTCCCGGACACGGGCTTCCGCTGCTGCTTCGGCGCGGATCCCACGCTGTAATTCCCGGCATTTCTAGCTGATCCGACTCTGCCCCTCCATGGCGTTGATGGGGGGGCACGAGTTCCCGAGCACAACAGGGCGCGACTCTGGACGAAGTAGGGGAAACGTACCCGCAATCCTGCAGAGTTTCCCGTCAGTTGCCGCCAACACCGCAATAACGACTATCAAAACCATCAGCACCCGAAAAGCCAGTCGCGCGGGCGTTGAATCGTGACGTCCGATTCGAGTTTTCACAACTCGCGCGTTGAGCGGAACCCGTTTGTCCGGAGCTGTCAAGTTCTCCACGAGCTTTGGCGGCTTCGATCATTCGCGCTTTTTCGTCGGGCGTCAGCGGCCGATCGTTCGCTCCGTGCGTACACGCCACCAACACCAGAATTCCCAAAATGAGCAATGAGGTGCGTCGCATCATGAATCCATTGTAGCATATTTAAGCGTCCACGGAGTATCTTTCGACAATCACACCCCATCGCCCAGCTATTGCAACGTTTTCCCTCTGAGGCGACGCGGCGCAATACCATGGAGGCGATTGGCGACGATTTGCCAAATGCAATCGAAGAGGGCTATACGGTATTGCTGTATTTCGCGGGCCATGGCAGTCCCGAGCGGCGATCGTCACGCGATCGTAGGGCCTTGTATCTCGTGCCTCGTGACACCGACTTTCTCGCAATGACCGATTCGTAAATTCCCGCCATTCTCCCCTCAATCCCCCGTTGGCTCCACCCCCGCGCGCTCGACCATCAGCACCACAGTTCGCTTACGCGCATGCGGGAAATGCATCGTTCCCGCCGGCACCGTAAATGCTTGACCGGGCAAAAGCGTAATCATTCGGTCTTCGAGCTCGATGTCGAGTTGTCCTTCGAGCACGAAGAAAAACTCGTCTTCGTTCTCGTGCTTGTGCCAATGAAAGTCGCCCTCCAGCACCCCGAGACGAACCCACGTATCGTTTACCGCGCATAACGTGCGATTCCACCACGGTTCATGCGCTGCGCCAATGGCCCGAATATCAAAGGGCTCGCCTGCGGCATGCATGATCGTATCGGTCTTGATATCGTATTTTCGAGCTACGTCGGTCATGTCTGAGTCTCCACTTCGTCGCTAGGTCGATAGATACGTACACCGATCACCTTCCCGGTGACCATCAAGCTCGAGCGGCCATTGGCCCTGGTTTGTCCCGGACGCGTGGTTTGTCTTGGCCTGTTCCCGGCGAACTCGCCACGTCCTGATGGTTGGGACGCATTGGCAGCTCGCGCGGCCCCGAAGGCCACACCGCCGCCTCGTCTCGGGACGACGCTCCACCCAGCGTATCGAGCAACCGACGCGCTTCACGAGCAGTGATCACTTGCGCAGCGTTCGCAGGCATCGAAGTCACCTGCGTGACCGGTCTGTTTGTCTCGACCAACTTTGTTTCGCGCTTCTCTGGACGAGGTTTTTCCGCGTCGTGACTGTCACGCAGGAGCATCTGGAGCGCTTCGGTGATGCGCGCATGGAACTCTCGGGGCAAGTCACGGAGCGCATGTTTCACGCGCCGCAGATGTTCGTTGTCCCGCTTGAAATAAAGGTTCATCACGCGTGTTGCGAGCTCGCGCTGCACATCGTTCGCGCTGCGTTCGATCCCAGTGCGCGCACGGAGTTTGGCCTGTACATCTAGCGCTGCTCCCTCGAGACACTCCGCGAGCGCTTGCTGCTGCGCGTGCTTGACGTCGGGCGCGAGCGGCGGAAGTCCGTACACACGTTTTGTCGTGTTGGCGTGCGCTTCGACGATGACGTTCTACGCGTCGAGCCAGAGTGGTTTGTTGTGACGAACTTGAGAAAAATGGTGTGTGCTTCTGC
>DAOMZH010000578.1:0-7163 GCA_035437985.1 Polyangium sp. (in: bacteria)
GCTCCGGCGGCAGCGCCTGCGGCCCCTGCGGCTCCGGCAGCAAAGCGTGGTGCAGCCCCGACCAAGCGCAAGCCGGGCCGTCCCAAGAAGACCGCTGCCCTTTCGGCTGAACGTCAAGAAGTCCTCAATTCGGTCGAGCGCATTGTGAAGGCTGGCGCAGGCGTCAGCGCGAGCGATGTTGCGCGTCAAGCTGGCATTCCCCAAACCCGCGCCGCCGCAGCTCTCAAGGAATTGAAGCTCGCCAAGCGCATTTTCCAGGGTGGCGATCGTCGTTTCGCTCGTTATGCCGGCGATGCGAAGACGGCCGAACAAGCCAGCGTCAATGCCCGCAAGACCGCGAGTGGCCCGTCGGCTGCCGCTGCTGCTCCGGCCCCGGCGCCCAAGAAAGCCGCTGCTCCGCGCAAGCGTGCCGCGAAGAACGCTGCTCCGGCAGCTCCGGCCGCGAAATAATTCCTTTTCGCCCGGAAAAACGAAGCCGAGCGGTCTGCAAATGTAGACCGCTCGTTTCGTTTCGAACGGCGAAAATATTTTTTCCCGCGGCACCATTCTCCCCGCCTGCCCAAGACAAACAGTTACCCACACAATCGCTCGAACGCGAATGATCACGACAGCACGTTCCGTTGGACGAACACGTTCGTTCGCGCCAAACCCCGAGCTCCATCCACCGCCCCGCGACTCGCCCACAACCTCGAAATCGGCTGTCCACGTAGGCCACAATCAAGACTCAAATCGATCCGTCGATGATTACGGGCGACATGTTTGGAACGACAGACCTAACGAAATCGAACATCGGCCACGAACCACGAAGGTTCTATTTCGTCAAACCAGTTCATTTGGACAAACGAAGTCGTTCGCTCGAAATATCGGATTCTTGTGTGGAATTTTGCGCTGTTTGTCTTGACTAGACACCGAGCGCGCGGCTCAGGGTGGGTTCCACGTCGCGCCGTCGTCGTCGGAACAGATCGTATAAAATCCGCGACGCGAGGTGCCGGTCACGTCGGCTGATAACAAAAGCAACGTGCGTTTGCCCATGGTCACGAGCGCGGTAAAACGAATCCGTCCGCGTTCTCCAGCACCTTCTCCAATGACCCGGGCGCGTTCATAAAATTTCCCGCCATCCGTCGATTGCGCGTAGTACACGCCCCACTTTTCACCCGCTTGGGACGACATCACCGCTGCCGCTCCAGTCGCCGTCGGACGCGCCGCCATTTGTCGCTCGTGCTTTTCGAGCCACGGTTTGAATACCGGACGCTCGGGTTTCGTGCAGACGCCATCGAGCGTGCAAAGAAGAAGAGAAACGTTTTCCCCATCGGGTACTTCCACGACAAACTTGTCGATTGCGCATCCAATACGCACGTCCGCGCTCGCTGCTGGCGGCATCGGCGTCAACGCGTATCCATCCGCCTTCGCCACAAACAGATAGTTTTTCCCAGGATTCTGTTTCGTTGGCGGTTGCGTGATGCGGTAAAGCTCATACGTGTTCGTTTGGCACGCCGGAGGCATCGACAACTCGCGCACCAATGTAGGCGTCGTTTTCAGTTCCTTGATCTTCTCGTTGATGTAATCAGCATCCTTCTCAGGAACGATGGGTTTGTCCGGCTCAGGCCACTTGCGCGATATGATTCCCCGACCTTTGATCGACAATAAACGCGCCGGTCGTCCAATCGGATTCGGGATGAACGTTTCGAGTTTCGGAAGGACAATCTCTGGCGGATTGTCTGCTCCCGGCGGCACCACATAACGCACGACAAACTTTTTCGCCGTCGGTTCGACGACGAACGAAGCAAGCTCTTTCGTCAGCAATGCCAATCGCGGACGCAGAATCGGCTGTTTCGGATCGAGTTTTCGGGGCAGTGGCGGCTGCTCGACATTCGTCGCGGTGCCGAAACTGAGCGCATCGAGGGTCGCAAAGAAAAACTGAAACGGCGGCAATGTCGGTGGAGCTTTTCCAGCCGCTGGTTGACTCTCCGCCAATGTCTCTTTGGGACCAAGCGACAATGCAAACGAACCGTCTTCACTCCCAAATGCCCACGTCGCCCACGTTTCTTGATCGGTTCGATAAGACGTCCACGTCTTGCCCGCATCGAGCGTCATCAGCGCAATGGCTTCTCCACCCGCAACACCACCCGTTACAATGGCCCGTTTGTCGTCGAGCACATAGACGTGTTCGACCTGCATCGACGGTGGAGCAAGTTTGGCGTCGAGCCCCTTGGCCAAACCCAGCCCCGTGGTGAGTTGATCAAGCGACGCCGCACCTCGAGGCGGCGGCGGGGGAATGATTGGCTTTTCTTCTTTCTTCTTTTGACAACTCGAAAGAAGGGCACCGAGCAGGACCAGGAAATACGGGCTGCGGATTTTAAAATTCATACGAGCTCGAAATGTTCGTCATTCACTCGACACGATCCGGATCGGCACAGCAGCGAAAACCTGTCGAGTAGTCGTGGTAGGTAAAACCATGCGCCGTGGTCGCATAAGAACAACCATCGCCATTGATGGCGGTATCCATGTAGTAACCTCCGCGAAACGTGCCGCTCGGATCATTGATCCATTCATGCAGATTACCCACCATGTCGAATACGCCGTAGTCGTTGGTGCATTCGGCACGAGCGCCAGTCTCGAGCAGCGAATTGGGAAGTTGATTGATGATCGGTTGGTTCATCCCGTCATACCACAAGCGGCTTTCGGGAATACCCAGGAGCATTCCGGCTTCCACGACCGGATGCCTCGAACGAATGTCATCGTTGCATACATGCGCGCGACGTTCGTCTCCGTAAGGAAATTGGGTTCGTCGCGACCCACGACACGCACTCTCCCATTCATCCGCCGAACACAATCGTTTGCCCGAGGCCGCACACGCTCGCCCCGCTTGCTCCCCACTGATGTATCCTTGCGGAATCACCCCAGGACGCGATACCGCCCGCATCCGAGATTCAAACCCATCAACCGGATGATAAGGCGACCACTGCGTTTCGGTGCCATTGCCAAGTCTCTCGACGATCGACCCTTCCCAACGATCCACGCATACTCGATTGTCGACCAGCGCCATTTCAACCGAGCAACGTGACGTATTGGCGAGAATTTCCCGATCAATATGGGCCGTCGGAGAACTCCACGCTGCTACGGCACTTCGCGTATCGACTGTGGCCATCTGCGGTCGAGCAGGCCCAGGGACGGAAGGACGCAAATTCGTCGATTGTGGAAGCTCGGCTCGAACTTGAACGTTTGTAGCCGCAGATTCAATCGAGTACGCCATTGAGCCAGCCGAGCAACCAGCTGTCCCCGAAATCGCGACGCCCATGAAAATCAGAGACGTAATTCGCGATGCGTATCGCTGCGCAGCGGCATTCGGATGACTCGTCGTGTCACCGCACCGCGTTGGATCCAGTCGCTGAAGGCCTGAGCCAGCTTCCGTCGTTCGCACGTGAGAACGAAGATGCCCACGCTTTGGCCCGAGCGCAATGAAGAAATTGCATCGAGATGGAGGAATGAAGACGTCCACCGAAATCGATTTGCATACAAACGATTCGCTTCCGAACGATCACGACGAAGTCCTCACTGCATGCTCATTCACGAACACCTTGGCGCACTCGTGTGTTCCACACCCAATTGTCGAGCAACGTCATGGAATTGCCGAGGGAGTCTTCGACATCGAAAATCATCAACTCCAGCGTGATGATTTCGCCGGGCACCGCGGGCACGTCGTTGAAGAGCCACTTGGTACCGCCGCCCTGATTGCCAACTTCCAGGCCTGTGCCATCGAGATCCATGACGCCGGCGGGACACGAGTTGCAGCCGATGGGCGCGCAAACATCAAAGAATCCGTTGTTGACGCTGATGGGGTTGCAGGGCGAGACCGAACAATCGACCGCCACGTTTTTGTCTACTGGAAGCGGAAGCTGCATCGGATCCAGGGGACTCGGCGTCCACGTGCTCTGGTAGAGCCCCAAGAAAAAGTCGTTGTAACGCGAGCATTGGAGCATGTATTCGGCCGAGAAAAACCGGAACGAGTACGTGAAGGATTTGGCGTTCGTCGGCGTACGAATACGCAAGCGCAAGTTGACGGGATCGTTGGCTCCGGACCCCGGTTCGCATCTGCCAGTGCAACCTTGCGAGTTTGGAAGGCTCAACCCGTGCGCCATCAAATAACTCAGCGGCGGCTGTGATGCCGTCCCGATGGTCGTGCTCGTCCCGGCATAACCAAGGTCGTCTTGATCTCGCATCACGCCGGTGGACATGCCGGCAAACGTCGCGCCTTTGAGCGGAACGACGTTAGCTCCGTATTTCGTCATGATCGCCGTCTGTTTGTCCCGGATGTTCGCCAGCTGCGAGGAGTTTGGCGGGGTACCATCCGACAACAAGAGGTCGGCCGAAATGAGCCCCCAACGTTTGGCGATGAGGGGCGGGTTGTCCGTGGTGAGTTGGCAGAGATCCATGGCCCGCGCCATGTCGAGCCCGGTGATCCCGGTCAACTTCTCGTTCGTGCTGCAAAGCTCGAGCACCGTGTCGGACGTTTGCGGGTTGCAATCGTTGTCGACATTGTCCCCAAGAACCTCGAACGCGCCCGGATTGATGTCGCGAGGAATGCTGCATCCTGGGCCAGTTGCGTCGCAACAATCGCCGCCGCACGAGGTCCATCCATCGCCATCGAGGTCGGTGTTGTCATCGACGACGCCGTTGCAGTCGTCATCGAGGTTGTTGGCACACGTCTCGTAATGCGGGAGCACTTGACCGATACACGAGCCCCAGCCCGTTCCATCGTCCACGCATGTTTGCGTTCCAGACTTGCAAACCCCGATGTTGTTGGTTCCTGGAGCGCCTTGATAACAAGGGCGCTTTTGTCCAGGCAAACACGTGCACGGGCCATCCTGCAAAATGTTCCACTCGCAACCGTCCGAAGGATCTTGGTTGCAATTGGCAAACGCGGGCTTGCACATGTCGAGCGTGCAGACGCCGTTGAAACAAAGGCCCGTGCCGTTTGGCGGGGCGTCACACTCGTTCCTACAGAATCCGCAGTTGTTCTCGTCGTTCGAAAAATCGTAACAACTTCCCGAGCAGCAGCTCTTGCCCGCAGCACAAGGCTGCAAACCAGAACAACCAGGGCTGCAGATGTTCGAGATGCAGATCGATCCCGCGTTGCAATCCGAGTCGCTCAAACAACCGAGGCACCTGAAGCCGAGTTCGTCGCAGGTTTGTCCGGCCATACAGTCGGAAGCAACGGTGCATCCGACTTCGCAAACATGGGACACGGGGTTGCAAAAACTGCCCTTACCGCAGTCGTCGTCCGGAGGAGCCAGCGGCAAACACTCCACGCATTGGCCCGTTTGAAAGTCGCAAACCTGCCCGTCGGGATCGGCCGCGCAATCGAGATCGTCGCGACAACCACCTGCATGACCTGCTTCGCCACCCATGCCCGCGCCGCCGCCAGCGCCGCCCATCCCACCGGTGCCAGCTTCACCACCCACAGCACCCGTGCTGGATGAGTCGTACGTCCCAGATGCCGTGAGTTTGGCGCTACAAGCGCCAACGACGAACATCCCTACAACCCACCCCGAGCGCATGATGCGCGAACTCGAGAGACTCGTCCGTGTCTTCATCGTAAGCCTCACACGAAATTACGAACGCAAACGAATTGCACCCTGAGAAGCAAAAGAGGTCGCCGCGTAACGATGATTCGCTCGCAACGCTCCAGGATCACTTGTGCACGCCGGGAGCTGTAGGTTGCAAGCCCCAACGGAAGTAGTCGAGCAAGACGACCGAATCGACGTTGTGATCACCCGCGTCGAAAATAGTGAACTCGAGTTCGATGGTTTCACCAGGAACAACGTTGGCTTCATTGGTCAACCAAACGGTACCACCGCCATCCTTGAGATCGCCGTTCCAACCGCCCATGCCAGTGCCGACGAGTTCGAGTGTACCGGACAAACACGCGTCGGCAGGCGCATTGTTGTAGGCGAAACACACGTCGTAAAACGCGTTGTTGACGCTGATCGGATTCTTGAAAGCGTCGAAGGCGATGTTGCGATCCACAGGCAGAGGTTGATTCTTGGGGTCCATGGGATCGCCGTTGGGATCGGGTTGCCAACCGGTCATCAAACGCGCGATGAAAAAGTCGTTGAACTGCTGGCAGGTGTACTCGGGATATTCGGCCGAATAACTCTTGAGCCGATACGAGAAGGATCTGGCGTTCGTTGGTACGCGAATCCGGAGCTTGAAGTCGACTGAGTCGAAGGCTGTGGTGCAGTTTGTCCCGGTACACGGTGGACAATTGGCAGGCGACGGAAGAACTCCGCCGTTGGCAGCGAGGTAGTCCGCAGGGATCGGCGCGGACGTCATGGCGTCGTAGTTGCCCTTTTGCACGGCCGGATTCGGGCCATTTTGCGGATATGTATGTCCGGGATCGGACTCGTCACGTGCGGTGCCCGTGGAGAGCGCAGCCATGGTCGTTCCTCGGATGGGTTTTACGTAGGGGCCATACTCGGCAAGCACGCCGACTTGCACATCCTTCGGTGGCGTGACGCTCGTTCCGTCCGCGAGGAGCAAAGAGCTCGAGATCACGCCCCATTTACGTTGGGGTAGGGGCAAGTTCTCGAACGTGAACTGACAGAGGTCGATGGCTTTGACGAGCTCGATCGAGCTCGTCGGAGTGGACAACGGCATGTCGGTGCATTCGGCGGGGGCCTGATCATCTCGTGTAGTGGCGTCGCAATCGTCATTTTCGCCGTTACCGAGGTACTCGAAGGCGCCCGGGTTGACGCTAGCTGGCGATCCACAGAGCAAGCAGTTGTCGCAACAATCGCCTTCTGCGGCGGTCCAGCCGTCGCAGTCCATGTCGTTGGGTTTGGAAGGTACGCACGGCTCGGAACAGGTCCCGTCGGCGTTGCAAGCGCGGCAAGGCATGGGGCCGGTGCTCCCACCGCCGGAGCCTCCGGATCCGCCCATACCGGCAGTGCCGCCGCTGCCGGCAGTTCCACCAGCACCAGCGGAGCCTCCGCTACCTCCTGCACCCGCCATTCCTGACGTGGAGGATCCACCGCTGCCTGCAGTGCCGCCGGATCCAGCGGAGCCACCAGTGCCGCCCGTTCCTCCCGCGGCCATGCCTCCTTCCCCCGAAGACATTCCCGTCGATGTGGAGCTGCTCGTCGAGCTCGTGGTGGTTCCTTCAG
>DAOMZH010000579.1:0-7162 GCA_035437985.1 Polyangium sp. (in: bacteria)
TACGAGGCATATTGCCATTGAGCAACCGAACGAAATCGAAAAAAGAACCGAGGTACAACATGAATCGCACGAAATACACGATCTCGAAGGTTGCGCGCTGGAGTTGTCTTGCGCTGTTGCTCGGCGGATGCGGCAGTTTGGCCGGGATTGACAGCGATGACCTGGCAACGTCGCTCGCTGCTTTGACCCGAGGCTCCGTCGACTTCACCATTCACACGGATGACGCGTGCGTGAATGGTTGCGTGGGCGCTCCCAATGGCACATGCGACGCTGCGGAAAACAATTTCGTTTGCGCGCAGGATTGTGCATGCGGGGACGGTCAATGCAGCGGAACGGAAACAGCAGAGAATTGCCCCGTCGATTGCAAATATGGTCCCAATGACACCAACGACGAAAACGACTTTTGCGGAAACAATCGTTGCGAAACTTGGGAACACGATCACCTGGGACTCGAATGCGACGCGGATTGTCACGCCGGACCAGATCCCATCGGCACCACCTGCGGCAACGATCTATGCGAGCCTGGAGAAACCAGCGCCAGTTGCAAAGCTGATTGCGGCAATACCTCGACCTGTGGAGACCACAGCTGTGCTCCTACGGCCGGTGAAACCTTTGCCACATGCGATGCCGATTGCACGAACTTCAACGTACCGGCAGGGCGGTTTGTCGGCACGTACTGCAGCGGATACGACTTGTATTCGCGCTATTCCGATGGCAATGGCGGGTTTGTCGATCACTTGGTCAGCGAACTCGCGGGTGGATGCGATCCGACGGTGAGCGACACGGCTTATCCCTGGAAGCTGATCACGACTGCGCCCAGCACCTGCAATGGTGCCCAATTGCTCAAACCCAACGGCACGCCGTGTACGATTACGGCCGCCAATTGCAACACCGATGCAAGTTGGGCGACGCTCGGCACGGATTACGAAATGGCTTCGGATCCCAACAAATGCGGCACGTACCGCTGGCATAACGGCACCTTTCAACCCGTCGAATGGGCCAAGGTGGGGATGAAAGATTGTACGCAAGGCGGGTGCGTCGTGCACCAATGCGGCGGGCAATCCAATACGGTGACCACGGGCACTCGAGCGACTTGGCGCCCGCAACTCGCCCGGTGGTCCATTTACGCCAACAAGTGCCAATAACGTCGACGCGGGTACGTCGAACCTCGAAGTACCCGCGCACGATACCGCGTACCCGCAAGCGTCATCCGCGACGAACCGTTCGTCCTTCCAGCCAAACCTGTTCCTGAAAAAACCTCTGGCCAACGCAACTGCGCCATGTCAGGGTCGGTCGCGTGAAACCCGAGGAAAACCTCCGCACTCACCACGACGAATGGATGAAGGATGCTTTGTCCTTGTGGCTCGGGAGTCTCGGAGAGGTGCGTGTCGACGCGCCCATTACCGGCTCGGCTCGACGTGGTGATGTGCTTTTCACGGAAACGAAGAACAACGGCCGACGGCGACGAACCTTGGGGCTCCTGGGAAAACTCGCCATGGGGTGCGTCCTGTTCGAAGCGTTTCACAATCCAATATCGTCGTGGGAACTGCAAACGTGCCTGGTCAAGAACATCGAGCAAACGGCTCAGCGGATGCGGGCGGCGCGCCGCAGGAAGGAAAAAGCATCGACGATTGAACCTACGAGCTTGTGTCTGATCACGCCGAGTGCTTCAGACGAACTAAAGGCATTGGCTGAATTCACCTTGGTATCTCCGGACCAACCAGGTGTCTATCGAATGGCCAGGCTCTTGCGCGTGGTGATTGTCGTGGTCAACGAGCTCGCGGAAAACGAAGCAACACTGTGGTTCAGATTGTTGGGGCGGGACGATGTTCAACGACGAGCCGTCGAAGAATTGTTAAAAATGCAGGCGAACAAGACCCTTGGAAATGCTACGCTGGAATTGCTCATCGCCTGGCATCAAAGTTTGCCTCCAACTGTAGCGACGAACCTCGAACAGGAAAAATCGATGAACTGGCGACGTGTGTACAAGGAGTGGGAGCGGAGGACGTTAAAGAAAGGGCATGCGGAAGGCGTCTTGGAAGGAATCGCCAAAGGAACCGCCAAGGGAGTAGCCAAAGGAAAAGCTGAAGGAAAAGCTGAAGGAAAAGCTGAAGGAAAAGCTGAAGCCATCCTCATCACTCTGACTGCTCGCGGACTGACCGTCACCGCCGCGCAACGCAAGAAGATTCTCGGCTGCAAAGATCTCGCGCAACTCGACCAATGGTTACGCGAAGCTATCACCGCGACGAATGTCAAGGCCCTTCTCGAACCTGCCGCGCCACCACGACGACGAATGCAACGCCAAGCCGCCTAACTCACGTCCCCTTCCGCGGACGCGGCAAACCATACGCATCGAGCCGCGCCACCAGCGTTCGTCGAGACATACCTAACATCTCGGCCGCGCGCGTCTGATTGCCCCCACACGCCGCCAGCGCATCCAAGACCCGCCGCCGATCCAAATCCTCCACCACCGAACGAAATTCGTCCGCGGCTACCGGCGCTGGTACTTCCACCGGATTGGTTACCTCCGGACGAACGGACGAAATGGGTTTTACTGGACTCGCCCCCGAATCCACCATCGCCTTCGGCAAGTGCTGAAGCTGCAGCACCTGCTCTTCGCAAAACACCGCCGCGCGATCCATCACGTTCCGCAACTCGCGCACGTTCCCCGGCCACTCGTACCGGTCGAATACCCGCAAAACCTCGGCCGACAATCTCGGCACCAACGCCCGATCCAAACGTCGACACGCCGCTTCCAGAAGTGCCTCGGCAATGGCCGAAATGTCCGCGCGACGTTCCCGAAGCGGCGGAATACGCAGCGAAATGCCATTGATGCGATAATACAAATCCGCTCGAAATTGCCCCTCGGCAATCCGCGCCTCCAGATCCCGATGCGTCGCCGCAATGAACCGCACATCGACCGGCCGCGACTTGCGCGCGCCAATGCGCGTCACACTCCGCTCCTCCAGCACCCGCAAAAGTTTTACTTGCAACCCCAACGGAATCTCGCCGAGTTCGTCAAGCAAAACAGTGCCTCCATCCGCTGCTTCGATGAGCCCGACCCGAGCCTCCGTCGCCCCCGTGAACGCTCCTTTTTCATGCCCGAACAATTCGGCCTCGAGCAGCGATTCGCTCATCGCCGCTATATGCAGAACGACAAACTTTCCGCTTGTTTGTCTTGACGTACGGTGGATGTAACGCGCGAGGACCTCTTTGCCGACGCCCGTTTCGCCGAGCAAAAGGACCGGCAGATCGCCCCGAGCCGCACGCCGCGCTTCGACGACCAACGCTTTCATGACCGGATCGACGATGACGGGTTCGTCGGCGCTCGTTTGCTCCAACGCGTCTTCGGGACTTTTTACCCTCCCTCGGCGAATACAGGCCCGCACGGACCCGAACGTGATGACGTCACCAATCCCCACGATGAAACAATCTCCCCGCTGGATACGCTCGGTTTCTGCGCCGGCACTCGTCTCGAGGCGCCGCACGCTCGTCCCATTCGCGCTCCCGAGATCCTCGACGGTGATCTCGTCGTCGACCCGGAGCTTCGCGTGACGTCGGGAGATCGACGCGTCATCGATCCGCACATCGCTCTCCGTCGCGCGACCAATCGTGACTTCGCCGTGTTCGGGCAACGTGATTGTTTGGGACTCGTTTCCCAGAAAAACCACGAGTTCCAAAGACATCCGTGGAGACGACAACCGCTCGGGGCGAAGCGAAGTCCGCATGCGGAGAGACGTCCTACCATGATTTCCGAAGCGCGCGGGGCCTACATGTTGGCTGCAAGCAAACCTCGTCGTCATCACGAGACAAACTCGGTGATCTCCGTCGTCGTTCGCGACACACGGATTCGATCTCCCGTTCGTCCGAAAGTCGTCAACCTGCAACGTCGCACTTGACGCGCGGCGCCTTTCCGAGTCCCATCTTGCCCCTACCGTCGACATCCAGGACTTGCCGTGCTCAACCGCCTCAAAGAACGAATCAACTCGCGGGAACGGCTCTCCGACGAGATCCGCACCATCCTCGAGAAGCAAGAGATGACGGCCGAGCGCGTAGTGAACTATGTGCGCGGAGTGTTTGCGGGAAGCTCGATGATACTCGCGGGCTTCGTGTCGCCAGATGCGCAAACCCCCACGGCGACACGCATCTTCGTCGTGTCTCTCGGGGCGTGGTTTGCCTACGCATGTGTCGTGTTTGCTGTGCTGCGACGGCGCGAGCTCTACTACCGGTGGCTCAAGTACGTTTCGATCACGATCGACATCTCGATGATGCAGATCCTGGTCATCGCCTCGCTCTTCAATCATTCCGGCATCTACGAAGTGTACCGGATGCCGTATACGTGGGTCGTCATTGCGCTCTTCAGCGTACTTTCGGGCTTACGCTACAGCGTTGCAGCGTGCCTCTACTCCGCGGCTCTCGTGGCCATTTACAACGCCATTTTCTTGCCAGTCGCCATCCGCGTTGCCCAACCACCCATCGTCGACCACTCGGTGTATCTCGGCCCAGGCTTGTGCTTGGACGATATCATCTACACGATCATCTTCACGGCCATGGGCGGAGTTTTTGCCGCCGTCATCGCGTCGAACTCACGAAAACTCATTCTCCAATCCGCAGCGGATTCGTTGGGACGTGAACGATTGCTCCAGGATCGGGATCGACTCGCAAAATATTTTTCCAAAGACGTTGTCGACCTTGTCTTGAACAACCCCGAAAGTTTGGGACAAGGGGGCACGCGAATGACAGCAACGGTGCTCTTCGCCGACATACGCAACTTCACGCAACTTTCGACCGTGATGCAGCCCGAACAAGTCGTCGAGCTGCTCAATCGCTACTTCTCGACGATGGTCGACATCGTCTTCAAGAATGGCGGAACACTCGACAAATTCTTGGGCGACGGTCTGATGGCGTTGTTTGGTGTGCCCTACGCGATTGACAACCCTGAAGAAAGCGCCGTACGCACGGCACTCGAGATGCTTGCCGCTCTGCAAGACATGAATCGGGAACTCGAAGCAAAAGGCACGCTGCGGCTCGATATTGGGGTCGGCATCAACTCAGGACCCGTCGTTGCAGGCAACATCGGTTCCTCGCAACGTCACGAGTACACGGTCATTGGCGACACGGTGAACCTCGCTGCGCGACTCGAAGCACTCAACAAAGAAACGCGCACGCAAATCCTGGTCTCCGCTTCGATCCACAACGCCATCAAGTCGACGTTCCGCACACGACAACTTGGACCACTCCGTATCCGCGGTAAACCCGAACCCATCGAAGTCTTTGCAATCCTGCCCGCTGATGCCGATCTCGACAGCACTCCAGCTTCGATGATTCCTGCCTCGACGAGCTTCGGTTGACGGCAGTGCGCGACGAGATTTTTCCGAGTTATCAAGCCAAGCAAGCAGAAATCGACGCGGCTTGGGAACGCCTCGAACGGCGACTCGCCTCGTTGCCTTCTCCTTTGCGCGCTCTTTCAACACAGTTTCTCCAGACAATCGCCGTCTCCACCGGCTCGCACCGCACCTACTTCTCCAATCCCGTCGCCCCTCCGCTTCTCTACATGCCTCTCTGGCTCCGCGACGGATTGTGGCACACGACCTCCTCCGCCTCGAAACTCGACCCTCAAACCATCGTGCACATTCTGGCGGCGACGATGCAGGGGTACATTGGAATTCGGTTGCAAGACGATGTCTTGGACGAACCTTTGGTCACGAATCCAAACCTCTTGCTGCTCGGAAATACCTTCTTTTCCGGCATGATCATCGAGTTATCGAGGGTCATGGGCCGGGATGCCGAATCGTTGTGGCCAGCATTGGACCGGGCCATCGTCGACTTCTCTCACCGGACACTCGCTGAACGAGAGCAAGTTCTCAAAGACGAACCTTACACGTTGGAAACATTCATCGAGCACGCGGACAAGGTGGCGTTTGCGCGCATCCCGCTGCTCGCCATTGCCGTTCTTGTCGGACGCATGGATTTAGAAGACGGCATCCGCGCCCTCATCCATCGACTTGGCGTGGCCTACGGCCTCGCCAACGACGTATTGGGTTGGCTCCGTGATGTTCGGAGCGGTCAAAGAACCAGGCTTCTTGCGCAGGCGGGTTTCACGCGACAAACATGGAGCTTGCTACATTCCATCCCGGAAGGCGCGCAGCGAGACGCCGCGATTACCACGTACCTGAACGACCTGCGCGCGCAGCTTTACGATAAGCGCCTGCTCCGCGACACCATTGGCCAAGCAATCGCCGAACATCGACAAGCGCAAGAACTTGCCCGCGGGATAGGTCTTGTCGGCTTCGATGATTTCACCGACGAACGTATCGCCTGGCTTGAACGCTTGGATCGACAAACAATGCTCATGACGTTGCAACGAGTCCTCCTGGCAAATCCTGGGCGATGACGCTCAGGATCGCGCGTTGAGACGCCGTCGAGTGCTTGCGAGCGCGTAAAGACACAATGCCGTCGTGATCGTCCGCGCTCCATGGGCCCCAGGAGCGTAGTCTTTACCGGGCGTCGGATACAGTGGTTCTGCCGCCCAAAGACCATCGTGATCCTGTCTCGAGGCTAGGAACGCGATGATCGGCCAAGGATCGAAACGCTCCCGACGTCCACAAGCAAGAGCCGCTAGATGACACGCCGTATCGATGATTCCCCCGAATCCGCCGTCGTCGTTGACGGAAGCGGCGATTTCTTCTTCGATATCCCGCGCAACACAACGTAATTGTTGAAAAACTCGAGAATCGAGGGCTTGTCCTTCTGCAACATCGGCCAGCCGCACGAGCACGAATCGAACGTAGGACAAACCATAAAAATAGACTGCCCGCAACCCATCGGCACGCCACGTACTCGTGATCCAATGAATGGCTCGATCGAGGTATCCAGCCGGAAGTGGAACACGTGCTTCGAGCAAGCCGATGATCGCATTCGCGGCGACTGCCAAACAACGTGAACCTCGCCATTGTATTGCCCCTTGAACGACCGGCTCACGGAGGTGTTGTTCGAGCCAGACGGGAATTTCGCCCTCCGGCGACGTATTGCGGACCAGCACTTCAATGGGCCAGGCCAACGTTTCGACATGGATTGCAGTGTCTGGAATTCGCGAAATCAATTGCAGCGCCAATCCAAGGTCGTCCGCATCCGGGGCGATGCCCTGAAACCCTTCGAAATA
>DAOMZH010000580.1:0-7152 GCA_035437985.1 Polyangium sp. (in: bacteria)
AAGCCCCGCCCCCGGTTAAAACCGGGGGCTCTACATGGCAAAGTCCTCCACTGCCGTTCCGGACTATCGTCGTGCCTGCATCGCGAGAATTGGTTTCTCCTGCGATATCGACAGCAAATCACAATGACGATGCGTGATGGATCCTGGTAGTCCGAGTGCGGCAGCACGAGGACTTCGTTATGTGGAGGGGCGGGTTTTAACCCGCCCCGTACGGTCCAGACGAACCAAGGTGCGACCTTCGAGACTGCCTCTAACCCGCCCCGTACGTTCCGGACGAACCAAGGGCTCGAGTCTTGAAACGGCGTCTCTAACCCACCCCGTACGGTCCAAACGAACCACGGGGCGAGCTTCGAGACGGCCTCTACAAACCCATCGGATCGAGAATGCCTCCGGTATTGGTCAAACCCGTGGGCGTGACCCCGCCGAAGACGATGAGTTTGTTGTTGGCATTGACGCTGGAATGCAGCGTTCGCGCCATGGGTCCCGACGGAATGGGCTTTTGGCCCCATGAATTCGTGGCGGGATTGTAAAGCGCGCCCGAATCGAGCGGCGTGCCTGCGCCATTTTGACCACCCCAAACGATGAGACGCGGCGAAATCCACACATGCGTATGGTACATGCGCAATTCCGGAGCGCTGTCCGATGTAATGGCGCTCCAATCGATCTTGGGCTTGTACCGCGAGCCGGTCATGGACATGCCATTGGAATCCTGGCCGCCCCAAATGATCATTTCGGTACCCGTCCATTCGGCACCATGACGTGCCCGCGGCAATGGCTGCCCATCCTTGACGCCCACCCACATCCCCGTGGCTGGATTCAATTCGGAGCCGCTATTCAAATAGCCATTCATCCCCGTGCCGTCGTCTCCGTAACCGCCGAAAACAATCATATCGGTGCCCGTCCAAACGGCCGAATGATATGCGCGCTGGCTAGGCGGAAGTCCCATCGTGGAAATCGGCTCCCACGTATCCGTCGTGATATCGTACGACGCGCCATCGCCAAGGTATTGACTCCCGTCGGTGCCTCCCCAAATGAGCACCTTCGTTCCAGTCCAAACCATGCTATGGCCAAATCGCGGCGAAAGTGCCCCAACGCTCGACATCGCGGTCCACGTATTCATCGTGGGATTAAAAATACCACCGCTATTGAGCGCGCCATTGTTGTCACCGCCCCACATCACCATCACCGCGCCTGCCCATACCGCACGCGCTTGATTACGCGCCGTCGGCGCATTCGCCGTCGTCGTCGCCGTCCAGGCATACGCCCCAGGATCGAGCATGCCGCCGGTGTTGGTATTGCTTCCACCAACATCGCCGCCCCACACGATCATCTTCGTACCCGTCCAAACCGCAACGTGATTGGCCCGCGCAATCGGAGCGTTTTTCCAAGGCGTCGGCTCCCATGCGTCCGCGCATTTGCCCGCTACGCACGAACCAAAACACGGATGGTCACACGAACCGCAATCGGCGGTGTCCATCGTCAAATCGACACAACGATCGGGATTTCGACAGTACGAATCACCCGGATTCGGACAAGCGCATACCCCACCCGAACACACCGTGCCGGGTTTCAACGAGCAATCGCCCGCCTCGAGGCATTCGACGCACGTGTGTTTCGGCACGTCGCAGATCGGGTTTGGCGTCACGCAATCGGTATTCGAGATGCAACCAGTTGGATTGCCGCTGCTGCTGGAACTCGACGACGAGGAGGCTCCGCCGCCGCCCATTCCCCCTTCGCCAGAACTACTGGACGAACTGCTACTCGAGGAACTCACTCCGCCCGTCGTCGCCTCGGGAAAATCGATGACATCGGTGCAGCCACCGCTCAGCAGCATGAGCGCTGCCGAAATTCCCATGAATCCGCCAATAAAAACCTTTCCAAGTCTTTGCATGCTCACGGCCTCCAAGCGCTCTTGCGCCGAACGTACGATAAGTTTGGGCGACGATATCAGAACCAACGTCAGGCGTCGCGGTCGTCGGTCTCGAACGGATTTTGGGGGATTTGAGGGGCGTGCTTCATCGGTTCATGGCTTTGCGAAAGCCATTCACGAGCCGCTCGATATCGCGCTCGGGCACCGAACAAAGCCCCACGCGCAGGGCTCCTTGCATCGGCACTACGAAAATGCCGTCATCCTTGAGACGCGCAGCTACGCCCGCTGAATCTTGACAAAATACGGTCGTGAAAAACCCGCCATCGTATCGCGGATAAACCAGCCCCGCCGCACTTGCCAGCTCGTTCCAACGCGCCACACGCCCATCGAGAAGCGTCTTGAGCGCCCCACGTTCCCGCTCCACACGCGCCCGATACTCGGGTTCGGAAAGACAACGCGTAATCGCCGCCATTCCCGCAGCGTTGCAGTTCGACCACGTACCTCGCGTCGCAAACGAAAGCGCACTTTGCACCCGCGTGCGTTCTCCTGCGTCCGGACAAACCGCCACGAGCGCCCCTACCCGCATTCCGTATTGCGTGAATGACTTCGACCCCGACCAAGCAAACAACAACATCGCTTGCTCGGACAAACGCAAGACCGCATCAATCGTGTCCGACGGATTGCTGCGCCCGTACTGAGCATACGCGTAGTCGATGAGCACGATCACCGGACCTCGTTTCGCCGCCCGCGACACCGCTTCTTCCACGCCCCGGAAATCATCGGCGTCCAGCGAATAACCCGTAGGATTGTGACAAGGTGTGTTGAGAAAAACCAGCACCCGACCCTGCGCATCCAGCACGCCCTGCAGCTTGCGATCCAGATCCGTCACATCGAGTTTGCCCCGTTCATCGAACATCCGGAACGTCGTGAGAGTCCGGTCAGCTTCATCCGCGAGCGTCTTGTACGGTCCCCAGTAAAACCCCGAAGTCAGAAGCATTTGTTGAGGTTCGAGGAAGTTCGAAATCGCATGGCGTAATGCCCCCGTTCCGCCGGGAGTGGCAACAGCAGCCGCCCACGAAGCTTCGGGGCGATCACCCAGCAAGTCTTTGACCACCGCTTGCAAAAACGCCGGAGACCCCGCGATCGGTGCATAACCTGCGCCCACTTCTGGTGGCACTTCGCGCAACGCATCAACCACAGCCGGAATGATCGCCAGTTTTCCGTCGTCATCCAAAAGCGCTCCCACTGTGGCATTCACGACCGACTCACCAGCTTTTTTCCGAGCTTGAGCTTCGGCGTTGAGCGCGAAAATCGGGTCATCTCCGGGACGAGTGGTGCGGGTGGGAATCAGAAACTCCATGGTTCGCGTCGGTAGCATGAACCGGCAGGCGCGGGTAAGCGTCGCGATTGTGTTAAGAAGTTCGAGGGAAACGTAAGCGTCACGGGCCCCATTTACCGGGCTGCGCTACGCTTGACTCATGTTCGAGTCCACCGATCTCGTCCGTGATCGTCGTCCTTCTTTTTTGCGCGCCCCCCTGCTCACTGCAGCGATCGTCGTCGCCGCCGTCACTGCATCCTCGGATCGCGCCCTCGCTCAAAATGCCTCGGAAACCGGCCCAAATCTGGCCCCACGCACCGGCGCATTGGAAACCAATCGTTTCGATTCGTTCGAACCCGTAGCAACTGCCATGGCCGGCGACCTGCCGCAAACCATTGCCGGCAGCGAATCGGATTGGGACATTCCCGGACAAATCGTCGTCGACGCCCGAGATGACCTCAGCACCTCCGACATCTCGTCCCTCGCCGCGGACTTTGGTTTTTCCTTTGTCCCCACACGACTCGAAAGCTTCACCCACATCGAGCTCGCTTCAGCACCCGCCATCGACATTCCCAAGCTTCTTGCCCGGCTCGCCAAAGATCCTCGCGTCGAATACGCCGAACCTTTGGCCAAGGTTCACGCGCTGTTTGTCCCGAATGATCCCGAATTAAAGCAGCAGTGGCACATGACGCGGATCAATGCCCCGCGAGCCTGGGACTTCGGGGTTGGTCGGGGCGTAACCGTCGCTGTCGTCGATACTGGCATCGCCTGTGAAGACCACGGTCCGTTTGCCAAAGGGTCGGACCTCAAAAACACCGAATGCGTCCCCGGCTGGAATTTCGTGGCTGGAAATGAACACGCCAACGATGATCAAGGGCACGGAACGCACGTCGCCGGCACGATTGCGCAATCGACGAACAACGGGTTGGGCGTGACGGGTGTGGCATTTGGCGCTCGCCTCATGCCCGTCAAAGTCCTCAATGAAGATGGTTGGGGCACTACGGCCGATGTTGCGGACGGCATTCGCTGGGCTGCTGATCACGGCGCACACGTCATCAACCTGAGCCTCGGAGGCCCCCGCAATTCCCGCATCTTGCAAAGCGCTGTCGATCACGCCCGCAAGATGGGCGCCGTCGTGGTTGCTGCTGCTGGCAACACCGGTTCGAGCGTCGGGTATCCAGGCGCCTCGGATGGAGTCATCGGGGTAAGCGCGACAAACTCCGACGACAAACTCGCGAACTTTTCGTCGCGAGGCAAAGGCGTCGACATCGCGGCCCCTGGTGTCAAAGTCGTGCAACAAACGATTTGCGAAAAAGGCCGCAACAACTGCGTGATTTTCCCCGGCTGGAACGGCACGTCGATGGCCTCGCCACATGTCGCTGGTGCCGCCGCCCTCGTCATGGGCCTTGGCGTGACCGATGCTGCAGCTGTCGAAGACGCGTTACGCGACAACGCCCGCAAGGTCGATGATTCGGAGAAGGGACAACTTCTTTATGGTGCAGGCATCCTCGATGCTGGCGCCGCTACCTCTGCTGTTACGGCGCGCCAAACCTTGTTCCGTCTGTTTGCCCTCGTCGCCACCATGGTCCTCGTGAGCCGCGGGGCGCGCAAAAAGAGTGACGCAGCAACGTCGCCCTGGCGTTTGGACTTCCTGATTCCGGCGCTGTTCACGAGCGTGGGTCTGTTCTTTTTCGCCCCATGGATTCTACCGCGTGCGAGTTTGCCCGTGGACGTGCTCGCGCGTCCCCTCGCGGACATGGATCTGCTCGTGGGTGTGTCGCTGCATCGCTTCTTGCCGCTCGCGAACGTGCTCGTGCCGTTTGCCTTTACCGCGGTGTTTTTCGGAGTGAAACGCCTGCGACCCTTCATCTCTGGTTTGGCCACTGGAACCGCCGCCTACTTGTTTGCTACCGTGGCCCTCAATTCAGCTTCCGCACCGTTCGGTCGTGTGCCGATGATCGCATGGTGCGTCCTCAATGCAGTTGCCTGCATGTGGATCGCGCGCACCAACCTTGCAGAAACCCGCTGAGCTCTTCACGATTGCGCAGTCCTGGTCATGGGGTTTGCGGCGCAGGGCGCCAAAGGCGACCCGAAGCCCCAAATGTCAAACTGGAGAGTCCATCCATGCGTTCCCCACATGCATATGTTGCACTCGCCCTCTTCGCGCTTGGTTGCGGAGGTTCGGCAAGTGAAACTCCTTGGCCAGCCGAGCCTGAAGGCAAGCTGCTTGGTCCGGCCGGTGAAACCTCGCGCGATGATGGTCCCCCCGTGCCGACAAACGACGGCGGCCCTCCGGATGTCGAGCCATGAATGAACGTCGGCGCGGGTGGTTGCTAGCCCTGCTTGCTTCCTCCGCGCTGCTCATCGTGCCTGTCGTCGTGTGGTTTCTTTTGCCAAACCCAGGCCCACCTCCCAAACGAATCCGTACTCGTCCTACGACTGTCGCAACAACGGAACCCCAAACTCCAAGCCCTCGTCCGCAAGCGCCAGCTCCCGCTCCCCGGCCCATTCTTACGGCGCCAAAAGAAGAAGCTCCGGCCGAAGACTTCATCAAAGGTTCCGTCGTCGATGCCGATGGCCAGCCCGTCAACCTCGCTACGGTGAGCTGTCTGGATCGAACGCCGCCCCTTTCCACGACCACGAACATCGACGGTCAATTCCAACTGTCCACGGAAGCTGCTGGTTGTTCCGTCGTTGCTCGTCATCCCAATCATCCAGCATCCGAACCAACACGCATCGAGGTGGGCAAAGACAACGTCGTGCGTCTCGGCGCTGGAGGCACCTTGGAGGGCCTGGTCGTCGACGATCAGAACAAACCGATCACGTCCTATCGGCTCACGATCGAAGTGTTCCGCCCCAAGGTCGAAGGCACGGAGCTCGGAGCGCTTGGTCGACCGCGCCACGTCAACGAAGACACTGGTTCGTTTCGCCTCGAACGAATGCCTGCTGGAAAATACGTGCTTGCCGCGAGTGCGTCGGGACAACCACCCGGGAAAAGTGATTCGGTGGATGTCGATATCGGACAAACGACGCGCAACGTACGGATCGTTTTACCGCGTGCAGCAGCGCTGAGTGGAACGATTCGCGACGACGAAACACGTCGGCCCATCGCGGGTGCCGTCGTGCAACTCGATGCCGTCATGGGTGGTGGAGGTTCTGGGGCGAACCTGCCTGCGACCACGGACGAACAGGGTAACTACACGCTTCAGGGCGTGCCTCCTGGGCCTTTCTCCGTGCGTGTCGATCACGGAAGCTACAAGAGCCGCATCGTCGCGGGTTTGACCACGCATGGACGGTCATCGATCCATGAAGACATCAACCTCAAGCCTCGTGGCGATGGCGGCAGCAGCAGCGAACTCGAAGGCATTGGCGCCATGCTGGCACCGTCGACGAGTGGCATCATGATCGCTTCGGTGGTCGAGGGCGGACCTGCGGCTAAGGCAAATCTGCAACGAGGAGATCGGTTTGTCCGGATCGATGGAACGTCGGCCCTCGAGATGACGCTGTCCGACGTGATTCAACGTTTGCGTGGGCCCGAAGGATCGCGCGTGTCCGTCACGCTCGCACGCGAAGGCGAAGGCACGATCGACGTGACGATGACGCGGGCGCGTATCGAACGGTAGTGCTCGACCCTGACGCACACCCGCGCCTCCGTGGTACATGCTCCGGCCATGTCCACGCACAAGGCCGAGCTTCCGCCGCCCGGAGCATCCGACGTTCTCTACATCATCGATTTGTCCGGGTACGTATTCCGCGCATACCACGCGATTCAGACACCCCTGACGAGCCCCGCGGGTGAACCGACGCACGCGATCTACGGCACCGTGAGCATGTTGACGAAGCTCGTGGACGAACGAAAACCCGCGTACCTCGCCGTCGCGATGGATTCACCCGGACGAACGTTCCGGGACGAACTCGACGAGCGGTACAAGGCAAACCGTCCTCCCCCGCCGCCCGATCTCCC
>DAOMZH010000581.1:0-7131 GCA_035437985.1 Polyangium sp. (in: bacteria)
GAACCCCGAGCCAACCAGGACTGTGTCTGGATGCGTGCGAGTGCACAAATCCATACGAATGATGCAGGACGGCGTAAACGCGTCAAGTGCGAAATGGGCGGGTTGTTTGGCCTAGGCACTCGTGAGGTTTGGCAATCTGTTACGACGCATGCGAACATGCGCCAAGAATGCCTTGATATCTTACCGGGCCCTACGTGCCGTCTTCGCGATGGTCCGCTTCGACTGAAACCATGTCAACGAGCACCAAGGACACCTTGGTGTATCGACATCGTCGCATTATTTGACCGTGACAACCGGCACTTCATCCGCAAGGCGTAATTGCAAGTATTCGTCAAGCTCGCCGGGTTCGAATCGGCGTAAGCCCGCAACGTGCCAAAATGAACCGGCAATATTGCCGCCATATTTGTAGCGACCGTCGGGCGTAAAAGCTACCCAGCCTTCGGAATGAGCAAAGAGAATGGCGCCGCATTGCCCTGTTTCGACATCCCACAAGCGGACACTACTGTCGTACGAGGCAGACGCAATGGTTTTCCCGTCAGGGGAGAAGGCGATACCAAGGATTGCAGAAGCATGGCCCACCAAAGCGAGTGACATTTTACCCGTCGCCACGTTCCAAAGTCGAATGGTATTGTCGGACGACCCTGTCGCGAGGGTTTTGCCATTGGGGGAAAACGCCACGCATCTGACGGCGGCAGCATGGCCCTCGAAAGTGTGCAACGTGGACCCCGTGTGCGTATCCCACAATCGAATTGTTGCGTCGAAGTGACCCGATGCGATAACGTTGCCGTTGGGCGATATCGCTATGGCCAAAACTGCAGCTCCCTGCGTGTCGAATACACGCACCGTCCGGCCGACAGTGATATCCCACAGCCGTATGGATTTGTCGGACGAACCCGAGACGATGTGTTTGCCATCAGGAGCGACGGCCACACCGCAAACGGCCATTGTATGACCCTTGAGAATGCGCATGGATCGACTACCAACGTCCCAATGACGAATGGTTCGATCGTAGGAACCCGATACGAGCGTTTTGCCGTCAGGCGCGAACGCAAGGCAATATACCGCTTCTAAATGTCCCGTCAAAATGCGCACCGGGAGACCTGATTTACCATCCGTCAGGCGAATGGTCTTGTCGTACGAACCGGATGCAATGAGACTACCATCAGGGGAAAATGCAAGGCAACCGATTGCCCGCGAATGCCCATCGATCGATCGGATGTGTCGGCCTGTCGATGTGTTCCATAACCGAATATTCTTATCATCCGATCCTGACGCGAGAATTGTCCCATTGGGCGAAAATGCCACGCTCAGCACGAATGTGGCTCTCCCTTCGAAAACATGCAAAACCTCTCCAGTCGCAACACTCCAAAGACGGACGCTCATGTCTTCGGACCCAGAAACCAAAGTTTTACCATCGGGCGAAAATGCGACACTGCGCACTTTCGCCGTGTGGCCATCGAGTTTGCGCACGAGTCGATTCGTTTCGAGGCTGATCAATTGAATCGTTTTATCGTGCAAACCTACAGCCATATGTTTGCCGTCGGGGGCGACCGCAATACAACAAGGCTCTTCGTCTGCGTCGTCTCCAGAGAACGCGTGTGAGAACCGGTTGTGGACGATATCCCAAAAACGAATGGTCCTGTCGGACGAACACGATACGATCGATTTGCCGTTTGGCGAATACGCAATACTCGAGACGGCTGCATCATGTTCCGTGAATTCCGCTATCGGGCGACCTGTATTAATGTCCCAAATCCGAACGGAGTTATCGTTTGAACCCGATGCGAGCGCTTTACCGTCTGGCGAAAATGCCATGCTCAACACCGCAGATACGTGGCCACTCAATGCGCGCCGGGCACGACCCGTTGCGATGTCCCACAGGAGAATCGTTTTGTCCGACGAACCCGACGCAAGTGTTATTCCATCGGGCGAATACGCGATCGTCCACACTGCTTCTTGGTGACGGCGAAACTCGTGCAATTGACGACCTGTGGCCACGTCCCACAAGCGCACGGTCTTATCGAATGAACCCGAGGCCAGTGTTCTGCCGTCTGGGGAAAACGCAACGGCGCGGACTTCGTCGGTATGCCCCATCAAGACCCGTACAACCGTGCCCGCCACGACATCAATGAGCCAAATGGTGTCGTCTTTATGGGCCGATGCAATCATGGTCCCGTCCCCGCTGAACGCCACGCAATGACACGGGCTGGGTGCCGCCCACATGGGTTCGACCTTCCGTAGCACCGGCGGAACTGCACCCGCCGCGCGCAAATCTTCATGTAGTTCGTCCGGGATACCCTTTGCACCTAACAGGTTCGCACCTCGAAACCTATTCGGATTAATTGGTCGCGCCAATGAGTAATCAGCTCCATTCGCGCGAACGAATGAAAAATCCGCATCAGCCAAGTCGACTTGCGTGAGTTTCGCGCCGCTCAGATCGGCATGAGAAAGGTTTGCCCTGGCCAGCGACGCACCATGCAAGTCCGCCCCATTGAGCATGACTCCCCGCAGGTCCGCTCCACACAAATTCGCCCCCCGCCAATTGACACCCGAAAAATCCTTACCTCGGAGATCTTGCCCCTCGAAATTCGCCCGCTCGAATCGTTCACCCATACGTGTGAGTAGCAACGTCGCGTTTTTCCGGAGAACGACGTCCTCCGTGTGTACCAATTTCTCGCGCGCCCACGTTGCAGCACGTTCGCGACCCGCCATTGCCGTAAAAAAGTCGGCCATGAGCACACTCATTTCATCCACGAGCAAAGCCGGGGGATCCTCGTTTTGTAAGAGTTCGTCCGCCGCTTGTTTCGCTACCAGCCACTCCATGACCGACCGATGCACAAACGAAAACCGTCCCAATTCATCCCGCACGAGTAATGAGCCGGAACCAAAAATATGCGTTAACTCTGCTGCTTCGAGCGGTGGCTCGCCCACCGCTAGGAGGGCCCGACCAATTCGTTCGTGGATTTCCCCGACAAACAGAAGCTTCGAACGAGATTGCCACATCGACAATGCCAGCGACTCGACCCCGCGCAATAGCCCCTGCCGCGAGATACGCACGGACGTGCCTTGCCGCTGTGAACGAGCGTGCTCGAAGTCCAGCCAATGATTCACCAAAAGCTCATAGAGCTTTGCCGCAGTGATCTCACCCCATTGCTGTCTTGCATCTCGTAGCGAGTCCTCTGGAATCTCAGCAATGAAGGATAACATGCGCGGGTTATGGGATAAACCAATGAGGTCCTTGACTTCGTCGAGGAGTCGATAGCGTGCTTCCGCTGCTTCTTCGTCCGCCAACCGATTGCGCAAATATCGACGTATTTGCGGCTCACCAAACGGTTGGAGCATGATCAATCGATAGCCACCTTGTACGGCACTTTCGGCTTTCCGGGCGAATTCTCGCTCGACGGCTTTATTGAGGTCTCCCTCGGTCAAAAAATGCTGCCGGCGACTCGAAAGCACCACCTTGGCTTGTCCGTGCGTCGCCGAAAGCACGGTATCCAAATGCTGGGTTGCTCCGTCATACGTGACTTTGTCAGCAAGTTCATCGAATCCGTCAAAAAATAGGGCGATACGCCCTTCGGCGAGCATGTATTCGAACGCCTTGAAATTGTACCCGGATACATCCGCGCGAGAAAAATGCGCGCCAATTAGTTCCGCCAAACTGTGTTGTTTCTCCAATTTGCTCATCTCGAGCAATACTGGAATGACCGGATGGGCTGTCTTGACCATTTGTCGACAAAGTTCACGCAACAAAAACGTCTTGCCCGCGCCAAATTCCCCCAATACCAATAAGAAGCGTCGATGCGTTGGCGCAACCAGTAATTCGGAAATGGTTACGAGTGCATTCGGCGTGTGCTCCAATTCGCGGTTTCCCGCTATTTTGATCCAGGCCGGAGGGTCAACGTAGGTGCGAGCAAGATAAGCGGCGTTTTTATCGAGTTCTCGCGTTTGCCATTCGAGATAGGGTTGAAGGTTGAAAAGACCTTGATAGCCGTCGAATGTCTGTAGCTCGATTCCCAAACGATCGAAACGTGCACGCAAATCCAGCGGTGCAGCGTCGCCTTGGTGCACCAAGATCGAACGCATCAACGGATGATTTACACGAAAGACACGGTCGATTTTCTCAACAAACTGCGCTGCCAGCTCATCGGTGATGGCTTGATCCAAGGCCGTCACGAGGCTCATCCGGAAAAAACCACCTGCGTCCACTTCGACTTCGAGCAGCCCGGCGAATGGTCTTGGAGCTGGCGACCGCTTCACATGCGCCCCGGGATGTCGCAGTGTGGCGATACGTTCCACGCGCAAAAGAAATGGATCGATATGGTTTTCTTCGCGGTCCATTTCGAGCGGTCGCCACGATTGGCGGTCGCGAACGCGAGAACCCGATGGTGGAGGATCACTGTCAAAGACTGACGTTCGCGGAGGAGTTGGTACGAATTCTCGAGTCAATAGTTGTGGCACCTCGCCATCGCTAAAACCGGCCAACTCGATTTGATTTTGCCCCAACTCGAATGCATTGAGCACAGATTCTCCGAATCCCAATCCCTGGTAAAATGCCCAGGCAAAATTGATCGCTGCCATGTCGTGAATTGACCGCCGCATGCCGATGACGGCTTCGACATGGTCGCCAATGGCTTCGGCTTGAATGGCGGAATGGCACGCGTTGAGGACGACACAACGAATACCTCCCACAAGTTTGAAGAGTCTGCCCAACGCCTTTGCAGGAATCGGCCTTGCTTGACGTGTCGTATCATCTTCGACCAGAATCTCGCCGTCGGATTCATCGTTTCGCGATTTTTCGTCGGGCAACATTTCTCGATTTCGATCGGAATAGGACGCTGAACGGCTAGAGGCATCGCCTTCTCCGCGCCCATGCCCCGAAAAATGCACGATATGCGGACGATGCCGGAGCAGCGCTGCCTGCAGGTCACCAACGCGCACGGCCCACTCCTGCACGAACTCGAATTGCTCTCCCTGATGAGTGGCGCGAAGGTGAAGCATAATCTCGCGCACTTCATTGCCGAGGGCAAGACGTGTCGTGTTTGAAGGATTAGCACCAAGAAAGAGTATTTTGATTTTTGGCGGCTGATTTGTAGACATGGAATTGCCACTCCAGCAGAGTTCCACTCTAGCATCCATGGCCGCAATTTGGAATCGTATCGTCTATGCTGTCCGAGATCTACGCCGAGGCGTACGCAGCGCCACGGGCCTCACTCCCCGTACACCCCCACCCCATCGCCCCATAACTCAACCGAAATCTCGGCGACAGGCACGCCATCGAGCACCACGGATACGGGCACCCAAACGCACCCAAGGGCACCCCGTACACGCATCCCCCCGCGGCACACGCCCATACGAGCCCCGATCGACGAATCGCCGCCGGATCCACTCGGAGCCGCCACGACGCACTCGCCATAGAGATTCACGTATCCCGCGGGGCAATCGGTGAGGACAGGACAAACGGCATTGTGTCGAGCGCTTCCGTCCGCGCACGGCGGAGTGCATTGACCAGTTATGCTATCCGGCACAAGCCCATTGAAGCATTGACTCGGACGCTCGTGTCGTGGCGGCACGTAGCTCCACGACGGATTCCACGGCTCGGCATCGACGAGATATGCCGCAACGAGATTCATTTCGAGCGTCTTTTCGTGCACCCAGGCATAACCTCGATCGCCCCACGCTTCGCTCCAGCTGTTGTGCAGCAGAAAGTATGTACCAGAGGGACGAACTCGATATCCAGCAATGACCATTGCGTGCATTCCCGAGGTCTCCTCGGGCTCGAGATGGCCCATGACCCACCGTAGTCCGTCGTATTCCGGAGTCGCGGAATCGAGGGCCGCATGAGCGACGTTCATGTTCATCCAAATGTCCTGGCCCTGCGCAAGAGCACGCATGAGCGTGAGTTTGTCATGGTTTATGCGCGTGATATTCGTAAATCGGGCTATCGGATGGGCGTCTGCTTGTGCCAGTTGCTCCGAGTCGACATTTTGACCACAATAATCCGCGGGCATCATGCACGGGCACGTTTCGCCGCAATGAGGTTTGCATTGCCTGTTGTCCACCCAACAGCAGGCGAATAATTGAGTTATCTCCGTGTACGGCCAAAACACTTCGGACGTGAGCGGCAAATTGCGATTTCGATCGACCGGCAACGACATTGAAGGATCATGGTATCGTGCCCAAATGTGCATGGCCGAAACCGCCCAAGTTCGACCACTTCGGCGGGCAAGTGCGTGATCGATTGCTGACGCAAACGAAAGTGCCGAACATGCACCAACCATCCCTTGATGCCGTACCGGCCCCTCGGTGCCGTCTTCGCGATGGTCCACAATAGTCGGGAGCTCGGCCGCTCCGGCATACTCGGCCGTGAGGCGATACATACTCTCCGTTACCATTGGCCGCGCTGCGGACGGGATATCAGCATAACCCGGCGTCGCGCAATCAATCGGAATTTGCTCCGCTCCGACCTGCACAAACCCACACCCAGGGCGTCACGGTAAGTGTGGCACTTGCGGCGGTGGCATTGGATTGGTCAAAGAAACGGGCGCGAATGTTCGTACAGGACGTATCACGGGCGGCGGATGCAGAGGCGTAACGAAGCCGGCTCCGATAAGCTGATAAATGTATCCAGACGGTGGCAACTGCATGCCGTTATGCCTTGACAAGAGGCCGCAAGAACTCACGGTCAACGTCATAACGAGAAGGAAAACCCTTCGCTTCAACTCGACTCGACAAAGCGATCGATATTGTCCAGTCCTCACGCAGATGCGCTACGATGGTTTGTCTGCGAATACACAATCAGGGGTTTCCGTAGTGACGAGTAGGGTGAATGCCCGGACGAATATCGGCAATGGTCGCCAATGATGTCCAGGCCATCATTGAATGATGTTGGCTCATCAAATCAATCAATCCCTTGCGATCGACCGTTCCGATGGAGTACGGACTGCACACATTTGATCCGCCGTCGCACGAGCCTGAGAACCTTTGGATCCCGCCGCATCATTTCGATCAGATACCCCAGGTCATCGAGCTGCGTGTCGTAGTTCAGCAGGTCAAACGGTTGCAGGCGTAACGCCCGGGCGACACCAATCACGCGCAATTGGAACATTCGTCCGAGGTCTGTCGGCACGAACG
>DAOMZH010000582.1:0-7117 GCA_035437985.1 Polyangium sp. (in: bacteria)
TCAATCTTTGACGACTACCGCGAACAATGCATTCCGAAAGTCCGTAGCTTTCATTCGCACTCGCCCACCGATTTCCGCAACAGGTCGGCGGGGTGGACTTCCAGAACCATCATCCCACCCCCATGGATTGCGCAAAACCACAGACGCGAGATGTCCACCTGAATCGCGTTCGAGCCATTCCACGTTGAGCCAATGCAAGGACGTAAACTCGAGAATCACTGGGACACGTTGACCACGGGAAACATCCGCGACGGCGGCATCCAATAATTGATCTCGGGAATGAAGCATGAGCGATACACTCGTACGCGACTCGCCCAACACGTCCTCGTACATGCTCGTAAAGCCCCAAATGGGCATTTGGCTATTGCCTTTGATCGACGACCAAAACGATTCGTCATCCTTGGGATTGTCGTAATCGAATATCCAGCTCATGGCACTTGCGTGATTCATGATCGTGGATTGAAAAAGGCGGTCCGTGTCGGTGCGACCAGTTTCGTCGCGCGGAATTGCGGTGCGCGGCATCTTGATCGTGCGGCCTTTACGCAACGTTGCCTCCCCGGAAAACCCGGTCAAACCATTGACGAGCCGCACGAATTCACTCGCATCGTGGCGGAGCAAGAGATACTCGATGACCCCAGCGCCGCACGTGCCGCGCCCAATACCCTGCTGCACACGTAATGGATTATCAACGTGGCGCACGACTTGGCGAACGATTAAATCGGAATCGATTCCGCCTTGAAGGACGAGTTCAGGATGGCGCTTGGTCGTCGCCAGAGCCAGCAAATTGGGCAGCAACGCCCCGGTGTGCAAACGCCCCGACGACACGAGCCTCGACAACGCAGCATGCGCCGAGAAATCGCTTCCCAAAACATCTTTTAATCGACCCAGCATCTCCTGACGATCGGCCGGCAATGGTGTTCCTGGAGCAACCAGTGGCTTGATCTTGTCCACCGACGGCGGCGGAAAATCCAGATCTTCGGCAGCTCCTGGTCCGTCGGGACGCAATGCATCGGTATCCTCGAAAAAGGACGCATCTTTGGGTACTTCGGCCCGCGGCGCAGGTTGCCGAGGCGCCCGCGGAGCCGGGGCCGATTGATGTGGATCCACGCCGGCTGCACGCGCCATTGCTTCGTGCAAATTGGTTCGTCGCTTCTCGTCGAGTGCGTGATCCAGAGCGTACAAGGTTTCGGAATCGAGTTCGCCCGAATCATTCAATCCCGCAGATCTTTGCCATTCTGCCAATGCCTTTTGGGTTCGGGGACCAAATGAACCATCGGGCACGAGCGCAACCCCCAGCCCCGTGAGGACCTTTTGCAAGGCGACCACACCTTCACCCTTCGCGCCTTGCGATAACGTGAACACTCCCAGCCGCACGCCATTCATGGTCGCGTCATCCGCAAACTCCGGCGAAAGTAGCTCTGCGTTACTCATGCCCGTCTCGTCCTCGTCTCTCGAAATTGTTCACGTCGATTCCAATGGTTGGCATTCCAGCGCCAGCGCGACACTCACGCAAGCATGTATCCGCAACGATGGTTCTCGTTCAACAAACCGCTCCACGGACTCCATGCCCAATGCCAATTGACTCGAAGCACGGGCCCGCAATGCGCTCGATGAACGACGGCGAATACGCTCGAGGTTGCCGTCGATATCGTATTCCGGGCCATGAATATTACGTAATGTGCTCACGCTCCGACAAACGAGCTCCGGAAGGGTGAGCCCCGGAAGAGAACTTCGTTGGAACACAAACGGTTTGATGAGCATTCCTTCGGCGCCCCGACTGTTCCAATCGTCCCACGCGGCAAAAACCTGCGAATCGCTTTCTGGATCGCCGAGACGCACTGAAAGGGTGCTGGCTGAGGCGAACAGTTCGGGCTCGGCGTGCTCGAGGCGTTTGAAAAGAGCAGCGTGCTCGGTATGACGCCGTGTAAACCAAGACGTTTCGTCGGTCGCCAAGATGCGCCCAAGGACAAGTTGGCATTCCGCCGTCTTCAGCGATATTTCCGATGTTTCTGGCGACAAGCGTGAATGCTGCGACAAACGTTCTTTTCGCGCCTGTAGCTTGTGTAGCAAGGGTCCAACCTCGACTCCACGCGCCGATGCTCGCTCTAGTGCGTCGAATGCTGCCCCAAATGCGGGTTTGTCCGAAAAAGGTCGTGGACGCACTCGCGGCACGGACAAACTCGCCTCGAACACGACAAACGGCCCATGCTGCGAAAAAACACCCGCCTTGTCACATGCGGCTCGACATCGCTCAATCCACGATTCCTCAGTCACCCGATCAGCAAACACGGGGCGCCCCGTTCGTGAATATACGATGCCCGCACGATCGTCGGTCGTTCGGAAGGTCATCTGGGCCGTGTGAACATCACGACAAACCGCGACGACGACGCGTACTCCCTCGTGTTTTTCTTGACAGACAATTTCCGAAACGCCTCGTTTGCGATAATAAATCAATGCGTCTTCGGGGTGTTCGAGGATTCCGGGACGCGCACTCGGATCGACGGGGGAGGTCACCGGAGGAATGTACACGAGCCAACGAGGGTCCACGGCGAACCTGCTGAGCATTTCGACAGTTGCCAATACGTGGGCTTCTTCCGGAATGGCGACGTCATGGCCAAACCGCGTTTTGATGACGCCTCCCGCACGCAACATATCCAAGCTGAGACTGGTCTCGGCCATCCTTTGGCTCATGGGACCGGCTTGGCTCACGCGGGCGACGAGAGGCTTTTTCGGCTCGAAATAACGTTTCTTTGCGGGGACAGAAATGATTTCGCGCTCGGGATAACGCAGAGCCGTGAGCGCTCCGCCAAACACACAGCCAGTATCGATGCAAATGGTGTTGTTCAACCATTCAGCCGTGAGCATGGGCGTATGTCCGTACACGACCGCGGAGCGACCGTGGTATTCGGTCGCCCATTCATGCCGCACGGGCAAACCATATTCATCCGTTTCGCCGCTCGTGTCTCCATAAAGGCCAAATTCACGCGCCGCGCTGGACGACCGCCCTTGCATATTTTCTTTGATACCTGCATGGACCACACAAAGACGTCCCCCGTCGAGCACGTAATGGCCAACGAGTTTGTCGATGAATAACGCGACTTCATCATGAAACGATTGCGGCATCCGTTCGAATTCTGCCAATGTTTCCGCTAAACCGTGGGTAATCGATACGGTTTTTCCCCGCAGCTTGCGTAAAAATTTGACTTCGTGGTTGCCAGGAACGCATAGCGCCGTTTGGCTTCCCACCATCGACATGGCAATGCGCAATGAATCTACGACGCGAGGACCACGATCAATGAGATCCCCTAAAAAGATCACGCGCCGCCCCTCGGGCGGCACGACTTGCACGCCATGGGGAAATGCCGCGTCCCAGGTCACTCGATATCCAAGCAGCTCCAACAGCGCTTCGAGTTCGTCCGCACAACCATGCACATCACCGATGATGTCGAATGGCCCTGAATCGTCGCGTTTGTCCGTCCATAACTTGGTCCGGGTAATGATCGCCTTGTCCGCTGCCTCCGGTGATGAAAGCACATGAATGTCGCGCAAACCCTCGCGCGAAGACGAGTCGAGAATGCGACGAACGTTCTCGACACCTCGTTTGACGTCATACGGTGAAACTTCGCAGTCCGTACGAAATGCATTCCGTTCGATACAAACTCGTTCGTCCAACTTGAACGCAATGGCGATGGCGAACAAATGATGCCGCTTGGAAAGGGTCACGACCGCGCGACGCAAGTCGGCATTCGTGTCGTCCATGTCGACGACGACGAGTTTGCCCGAGAACAGACGATTTTGAATGATGGTTTGAAACAGCTCGAGCGTATCGTTCGATGGTGCGCTCGGCGAAACTCCGAGCATACGGCAACAATCATCGAGCGAAACGATCTCGGAAGGCTCGAAATGCCGCCGCGCAAAGGTCGTTTTTCCTGCCCCACGCGCGCCGATGAGCAACACGAGACTCGGATCGGGCAACGCAATCGTGCGATCGGAAAGCTCGAGGTTCATCGCGAAAACACCGCCATTCGTGTCGTTTGAGATGACGAACCCGGCGACAAGAGACGCACCCGATACCCATGGCGCTCGGAAACGTTTGTGGCCCAAGCATCGAAACGCTGCATGGTCCACCCCTGAACCGCTTCGTTCGAAGCGTTTTCTTCGCGCCGAACATCGTTCATCATGACAACCACGGTGCTGGGACGCGTGTCGTGAAACACGACGTTTTCCGCATCTCGCAAGCGGTTTGTTGGCACATGCTGAAGCACGTCGGCCAACACGGCCGCATCGAATCCGTTGAGACGGCCGTCGGAATAAAACAGCGATCCTTGCAGGAGTTCGAGTCGCTCCGACTTCTTGCCGCCGCGACGATCGAGTTTCATCCGTTGCGCCGCGGCTTCGAGCAAACGGTGCGAAACATCGAAACCGACAATCCGCGTGAGGGCTTTTTCCCGCACCAATCGGGCCAAGAGCTTGCCATCTCCGCACCCGAGATCGACCACCGAATGGGCAGCCGCTTCGCGCAATTCGAGGGCGATCGCGTCCGCTCGTGCATCGTCGAGAAGCGTCGGCGCAAGTGGTTCATCGACGGCGGTTTGTCCTGGTAGCGGATCCGTTTGCGCGAGACGGTCGAAGGCCAATGCGACTTCCGAAGGTTTGCGAGCTGCGTAGGTTTGGAGAATCCGATCCCCAGCGGGATGACCACGCACGAGTCCTTCCGCATGCATCAGCAACGCGCCGCGTTCCCCGTCGAGCACACCATCGGTCGCATGACCATCGACCACCGGGCCGAGCACGTAAATATGCGACAAAACCTCGTAAAGCGGGCACTGTTTGGTGAGACGAACCGATTGTCGGATCAGGTTGGGATGGTGATCGCCAGGTTCGTCGGCGACGTGTTCGGTGATCTGAACTTGGTACCCAAGCGGCTCGAAAAAGGTGCGGGCTTCGTTCGTTCCGCGCGGCACGACGAACGAGTCTATTTGCGCTTCGATGGGCAAAACGTGGGTGACGAGGTCGGGACGACGTGGCGAACGCGCAGCGAGAGCGGAACGAAAGACATGCGCGATCGCAAAGCTGTTGGTGGCGGCGTTTGGTTCGGAAAAACCGACCCGTGATTCGTTGGAGGACCAAGCAACCGCCGGGATGTCGACGAGGAGCGCAACGGTCACGGCGTCGACAGAAACTTCGGGGTAAAAGACGTGCGCAACGCCAAACGGCAAACGCGCCGAATGCAGTTCGTCCGGGCACTTGTCGAGCAAGGCTTCGAGATCCGCAGCGTGTGCACCGGTGACGCGAAGAGTGAGCAACATGCGAAGAGGGATGGGAGGGTATCAAAGGACGGGCTGAACGGTCACTCCGAACGCGATAGGAAACGTTCAGGTTCTCAGACGCAGTGCATCGTGGTGAAAACGCTGCTTGCGAATGTCGCCATGGATCTTGCTGTAAGGAGCGGCGACGACTTCCGTTAAACTCGCACCTATGGATCCACGTGCGCGACGTCATTTAATTTGGTTCACGCTCGCATCGCTTCTCGCGTGCGGCGCTGGTGCTTGCGGAGCTGCCTACAAGGGAGGGGAAGCGGCGAGTGCCGCAATGGATAGTTCGCCCCGTTCGGAAGAGGCTTATGGTGCACCAGAAATGCCGGTTGCCGCGGCGCCTCCTCCGCCGGGTGAAGCGAGTCCGGCGGATTCGCCGAAGACGGAAGCGGCGGCGGAGAGCAAGCCGAGTGCGGACAAAGACGGCAAATCGGATGCGGGCAAAGGTGCGTCGAAACCACCCGCGACGACGTGGAAACGATCGCAACTCGCTGCGCATTCGGTGAAAGTCGATGTGGGCGACAACGAATCGCTTCCTGTGCGTTCGATGCAAGCAAAGGTGCTGCTCGATGGGTTCATGGCGCGAGTCGTGCTCGACATGGTCGTGAAAAACAATGGCCCTCGTCAATACGAAGGCACATTGAAGCTGCGTTTGCCCACGGGTTCGTCGCCGTATTATTTTGCATTCGGACAAGATGCCGTGGCGATCGCGGGTGATGCACCGCCGGCATTTTTCACGCCCGAACGAGTGCGCACGATGGGCTCGGATCCGATCGAAATTCGTAATGATCGACAATCGTTGTGGGCCGGCGTGAAAGAAGCGCGCATGGTGCCCAAAGAAAAAGCTGCATTGGCGTATACGAGCACGGTGCGGCGCCAAGTGGATCCGGCATTACTCGAATGGTCAGGGCCGAGCATTTTTAATGCCCGGGTTTTTCCTTTGGTACCCAACAAGAATCATCGCATCGTGATTGGGTACGACGTACCGCTCACGAAAATCGGCGACGATCTGGAATACACGTTCGATTTGCCCGACAACGTGGGCAGCAAAGCGCTCGACCTTGCCGTGACCCCGCCGCAAGGTGCGGAAGTCGAAGCAACCCCCGCGGTCAAACCTTTTGAGGACAAAGTACGCAAGTTTTACCGTTACGATGATCCGGCGGCAAAAACCGTAACGATTCGTCTGAAAAAGCCGGCCCCGACCTACGTCGTCGGGACCGATGGCCCCACAGGCTCGTATTTCGCGGCCAATGTGACACCGCAAATCCCGGCCACGAGCGCGGCCAAGGGGCGCGACTCGGCGCTCTTCCTCGTCGATACCTCGTTATCGTCGAATCCCGATCGTTTTAATGTGTGGCTCGAGCTGCTCCGTTCCGTGCTCGAAAACAACCAAGATACGATCAAAAACTTCAACGTGATGTTTTTCAACATCGAACAGAGCTTCTTCAAGCCGTCTTTCGTGGCGAACGATCCGACAAACCGGCAAGAAGCAATGAATTTTGCGAATACCTTGGCGCTCGAAGGCGCAACGGACGTGGGCGCTGCGCTCGTGCGCGCGACAAAAGTCTCGACCGACGTAGCCAAGAGCTGGGATGTGTTTCTGCTGAGTGACGGCTCGGCTACTTGGGGAGAATCCGACGCTTTCACGATGGTGCGACGGCTGGAAAAAACACCCGTTGGCTCGATTTATGCCTATCAAACGGGTTTGGCGGGGACTGATTCGGATGCCTTGTCGCTGCTCACGCGTGAAACCGGCGGCGCTGTTTTTTCAGTTACGGGCGGCGCCGAAGTGAAACAAGCTT
>DAOMZH010000583.1:0-7116 GCA_035437985.1 Polyangium sp. (in: bacteria)
GTACCCTACATGGATTATCAAATACAAAATCCAGTATTAGCACAACATATGATTATTTGTGCGCAAAGGAACGTTCGTTCTTTTAGCGTAAAGTTTGTCCAAGTATCATTTGGACACAAGGCCCGCTGTTCGTCCTTCTAACATGATCGTTCGTCCGAATTATACGCCGATAAATCGGCCTGCGGCCAGAAAAATTCATCTTCCGTTCCGCGTCAAACGCACGTACATTCACCTGCATGAAAACTCAATTCGATGGATCCCTCCTTGCAGCACACATCGCCACACGTATTCGCGAGCTTCAGGCCAAGCGCGGTATCTCGGAAGAAGCGCTCGTCGAAGGCGCCAATCTCTCGTCCACGGAAATTCAGTTGCTCAAGGCGAAAAGTGCACTCATCACCCGGGACATGCTCAACCGTATCGCGGCGGTCTTCGGCGTGCATCCGGCCGTTCTTTGCATGGACCCGGAGGACGACCCACTGGCAAGATTGCTCGAAGCACAACGCGACTTGCCCAAAGACAAATTCCAAAAATTCGCGGCCGAACTCATTTCCAAAGGTTTCTATCATTCGAAAGGCTTGGCCTGACATTTGCTCCTGTGCGGCGCCGAGTCACTGACGCGACCTGGTCCCATTCTGGACACCCCGGTCAAACAGGCAGCGCGACTCCTCTTGTGCTCGAAATAGCGGCTTTCCTCGTTTGGCCCAAACATTCGTCAGGGTTGGGTTCGTTTTTTCGTTACTACCTGGTCCGAGCGGGCAAGATGCGAGATGAGGAGGTTTCGTCTTGCTTGCCCCGGAGGATTCAGCCCGAATCTTGTTGCTTCGCCCCGACATAACGCGGTTCATTTGCGCACGCCGACGTCGCAAGCGTGTCGAGACCCCGGATGTCGAAGATGAAGTGCAAGAAGCACTGACCGAAATCATGTGCAGCGTCTCCCATTATCGTGCCGAATTAGGTTCCTTCCGCCCTTGGGTATTTGGCATTGTGCTCAATGTGCATTGTCGATTCGCGCGAAATCGCAAACGTCACCGTGATTGTTTTTCGGACCAGGAAATCGATACAGATCAATATGCTGCGCCCGATCCTTCGCCTGAGCGTCGAATGCAAATCAAGGAAGCGCGCGGGCATCTCGAACACGTCAATCGCGATATGCCCGAGGCCCAATATGCAGCATTGTACCTGCGCGTTGTCGAGGGGCATTCGCATGCCAAAATCGGTGACGAATTGGGTATTAGCGAACACGCGTCGAAACAGCTCGTTCATCGCGCTCGCCGGTATCTCGCAAAACGAGGGCTGAACGAAGAAGCCTTTTTCACGAGTCTGCCCGTCGTTACCGAATTGAGCATTGACGACCGTCGGGCGAGTTGGCGCGAAACGTATGATTGGTGCTTTCGCCTCGGTCATGCGCTCGCATTGTTTATGGCCTTGACGCTCGCGGCGCCGATTGAGCCGCTTGCCGTAGCGAAGGCCCGGCTGACGGCGTTCGTTCAGGAACACGTCGTCGTTCAGGACCAACCCGCATTGGTCCCGGACGAACCTCGTATCAGCCAGGACGAACCAGCGCTGCATGTCGAGAAAACACCGAGAATCGCCGCGGCTGTTGTGCGCAACGTATCCGCGCCACCTCACCAGAGCACCGCAGCTTCCGCCAAACCAAGGTTTCAGGCAAAACCCTACGACCTGAGCTTGATGGTAAGGAAAAACCCTTGAACAAGTAAAAACACGTCAAGGTTCTCTTGATCTGTTTGTCTGAGGGCGACTAGCATCGGGGGTATGCTCCGCCAAACCGCATGCGTGGTGCTTCTTGTGGCAGTCGCACCTTCGGCGTACGCGCAATCTTCAACAACAGTAACGTCGGCGCCGAACATGGAGCCCGAATCGCGCGAAGCGCGAATCTCGGCGCTTGTAGCGAAAGCCGAGCGAGAAGTGCGGGCTGGGCGTTTGCCCGAAGCAGCACTGGCGTACTCGGATGCGTTCGATTTGCGTCGAGATCCACGGGTTGGAGGGCGTCTTGGCGTGCTGCTCGTGCAGCTCGACAACGCTGTGGTTGCCGCTGATTTGTTGATGAATGCCCTCGAACGCGCGACGAACGTTCCGCCGGACGAACGGCTCGAGTTTTTCAAGGCGTTCGAGGTCGCGCGATCGCGCGTGTGTCGGCTCGAAGTTTCGGTGTCGGAGGCGCATGCGCGGATTTCGCTCGATGGCCGCGTGACGCAGCAAGATGGAGTGACGGCGTTTGTCATGTACGTGGCACCGGGTGACCATGAACTGCGCGCCAAACTTTCTGGGTTTCGTGACGCAACGGTGCACGTCGTTGCGGCCCAAGGAGGCACGCTCGACGTCGAATTGAAGCTCGAATCCGAGGCTCCTCCGATGTCTTCGATGCCGGTGATCGGGAAGCCTTCGTCGCCGTCAGAGACACCATTTTCGTCGACCAGTAATGTGGTTACTGATCCGAATTACTCGACGAAAGAGGATCCCTTTTACGAACCTCCGAAGCCGAAGAAACCTGAAGAGAAACGCGGCGTGCGTTTTTCCGTGAGTGGCGGAGTCGTCACGGTGTTTGGCGTGGCGTCATGGAACCCTGCGATTGGTGGCGTTTTGGGAGGTCGTTTGAGCCCAAATGAATACGTGTCATTGGGCCTCGAAGGTCGCGCCGCGTGGCTGACGAGTGGCGTTGGTGGCTCACGAATTAGCGCCATGACCGCAGGTGGGCTTTTGTCTGGGTGCGGGCATTGGAAATGGGTTTTTGGGTGCGCGTTGGGGCATTTGGGAGCGATCAACATCGAGTTCGAGAAGGGGACTTTCTTCGGGAAGAAGTACTCGTTTTTCATGCCCGGTGTGGGGGGACGGCTCGGCGCGCGTGTGCGCCGGAAATCGTTTGTGCTCGAAGCAAGTGCCGATGTGTTGCGCCTGCAGGCAGGTACGACAGTGGCGATCGATCAAAAGGTTATCGCTGAACAACCACCGTGGATGGTGGCGGGTCAGCTCAGTGGTGGATGGGAGTGGTGAATATGAAAGGTGTGTCGTTCGTTGTGCTTGGCGTTTTGATTGCGATCGGGGCGTACGCTTGTTCAGCGGAACCTTACTCCAAGTACGCCATAGATTCCTGCGACCCTGATAGTTTTTTCCCGGATCCTCAGTGTCTTGAGCAAGCCGATGCAGGCGTTGATGCGGACTCTGGTTCCGATACCGACGCGGGTCAAAACGCGATCGATGATCCCGGATTCAACACTGCACACATGGCACCTCCAAACGTGTGCACACACGGGATCTGCCTTCCTGTTCCCGTTGGTTCCGAGGCGGGCCTGTGGTCCGATTTGCCTGTCTCGTTGTGGGTTGGTCCTGCCGAACAGGCTCCGGAAACATGTCCCGACGATCCTAACTCTGGCGTGCCAAACCTCAAATTTAAGCTCTTCGACAAACTCGTGGCGCCTGCCGCGACTTGTTCACCATGTACCTGCGGAGCATCGGAAGGCACATGCAACGGGGTTCCCGAGAAGATCGAGCTGCGTGCGGGCAGGTGCATCGAGAGCGGCGTTGCAACAGTTCCGTTCGATGGCCCAACGAACTGGGATGGTTTGTGCTCCAACGATGACACGATCGCTGCGGGCGCAAGATGTCCCGCAGGCAGCCAAACGTTGTGCACGCAATCCGTGAGCAGTTCGGCGCTTCCTTTGCCGGCGGATGAAGCGTGCGAAGCATCGGCGAGTGCTCCTCCACCGACGCTTGAAACGAAGTGGGACATCGCGGGCGTGGCGTGTCACGCGAACACGCAAGCGGAAAGCTGCGGCTCGGACACTTTGAAAATGTACTGCGTCAACACGCCTGGCGAATCGTGGTTGCAGTGTGTCTACCGCGAGGGCGTGCACGAAACGTGTCCCGACAACTACAACGACCGCCGCGAAGTGCTGTATCCGAAGGCCCCACTCGACACGCGTGGATGCTCTGCATGCACGTGCGGCGCTCCCATGGGGAGCGTGTGCATGGGTTCACTCAGCATGTACGCGGATACTTCCTGCGGAGTGGAGCTGGCCAAGATCCCGATCGCGTCGACGGGTGACAGTTGCTTTGACCTCCAACCACCTGGTCTGGGAATTGGAGCGAAGGGCGTTTCGAACCTCGCATACCTGGCAGGCACGTGCGCGGTGAGTGGCGGGGAGTCCGAGGGCCGTGCGGTGGCTGACGTGGAGCATGCGGTAACGTTTTGTTGCATGGGGCCGATCGTCCCGATTGAGCCGCCCCGCTGAATCTTCGCGCGGAGCTTTTTGCGACTCGCGCGTTACCAGATCGCCCTTGCCGACAAGATGCAGAATGAGGAAGCGGTGATGCGATTGTGCGTCACTGAAATGGGCTTTCTCATTGTTGCGAATATTCCGGCGTTGAAGGGGCGCGGTTGGCAATGGCAGAGCCTTGTCGTAAAAATCGAGATACCGATTTTGATGCGCTCGTCCATGCGCATGAAGCCCATGTGCGCGGCATTTTGCGCCTTCGCGGCGTGCACGGAGCGGATCTCGACGATATGATCCAACAAGTTTGGCTTGTTGCATTCATGCATCGCGACAAACTCCTCGCTTCACCCGAGACGGCTCGCGGTTGGTTGAGTGAGGTTGCACGTCGTCGTGCGCTCGATTTGCACGGCACTTCGTGGAATTCGCGTATCGAGCTTATTGATGCTGAAGAATTGGCCGAGTTGGCGATTGAAACTGGTTCGGGCATCGAGGCGGCAGTGATTTTATCCGAAATGCTCGAATGTTTGCCCGACCGATATCATGAAATCATGCGGCTCCGGGCACTCGAATGGGAAATCCACGAGATTGCGGAGCTATACCGCGTGCCGTGGTCGACGGCGGATTCCAGATGGCGAAGCGTATGTGCTGAGCTTGTTGGGGAACGTCGTAATGGGTGATGACGGTTCCGCATTATGGGTACGAGTTTGGTTTTACACGTATCACGACCGGATCGGGCATTACATCATGCTTGGGTGGACGAGTTTCATTGGCGTGATCCTGCGGAGCGTTCTCATGCATCGTCAGGTTGCGTATTTCGGTCGAGAATGGTTTTGGTTTTCTGTGGCAATGGGCGAAGCATAGGCGCTGGACAAAGCTGGCTCGAGGGACGTTCGTGTGCGATGTTGCGCGTGATTCGATGAACCGCCTGCAAGTCAACGCCTTCGGCCCGGTTCAACAGGCGGATGTCAAGTTTGGCGATCTGACGGTGCTCGTTGGGCCGCAAGCCACCGGGAAGAGTCTGTTTGTCCAGCTTTACAAGCTCATCCAAGACGCGCCGGCAGTGGCGGACCATCTCGAACGGCGTGGGTTTGATTGGACCAACGCCCCGGACCCAGTTGCTGCTTTCTGCGCTCTCTACTTCGGCGGCGGATTCGATTGCATTTTCGGGCCAAACACCACAATTTATCGAGATGATCGACGTATTGACCCATTTACAATCGCGAAGCCGCAGGCCAGGCCGAGCGTTGAAACTGCTTTTTTGATTCCGGCGCAGCGCAGCCTCGTGGTTCAAGATGGCTGGCCCAAGTCGTTCATGGCGTACGAGCCTGGAAATCCATATTCGATTCGGCATTTCAGTGAGTGCATTCGCGTATTCATGGAGCAGATGCCCGATGGCGCCATCCACGAGCTGATGGCCGTACCCGAATTGCGAACGGCCGTCGCTACGTCGATCTACGGCGGCTCGACGCTCGAAGTGGAAAGGGTAGGGACGCGCAGGCGCATCGTCTTGAAGCTTCGGGACAGCTCCTCGATGTTGCCATATGGTGCATGGTCGACAGGACAGCGTGAATTCACGCCATTGCTGATTGGACTTGCAGCGTTCGCCTCGAAAATGGCGGGCGAGCGTGAGACAACGGTCATTCTGGAGAAGCCAGAAATGGGGCTTCATCCTGAGGCTGTCCTCAGCGTGGGATTGCTGGTGTTGGAGCTGCTCGCGCGCGAGCATCGTGTGATTTTATCGACGCACTCGCCTGTCTTATTGGATCTCGTGTGGGCGATTCGCGAGTTATCGGCAGTCAACGTTGATACCGGCATTGCGGCTTTGAGCAAAATATTCAATCTCGACAAACCGTCAACGAGGGTTTCGAATATTTTCGCGGTTGCCTTGAAGAAAGATTACCGCACGTTCTTTTTCAAGCGCACGGATGCGGGCGTCGTCACCGAAGATATTTCCACGCTCGACCCCGGAGACGAGAATGAGAGCATCGCGGGATGGGGTGGATTGTCAGGAGTTTCCGGGCGTGTTGGGAGGGTTGTTGGGGAGGTGGTGAGGGGCTCGGGATATTGCCACGGTTTGTCGATAGGGGCATGATTTATCAGGTTCCATGGCCGTGGCTCATGCGGCGCGACGACTCGCTCCCCTACCGGATCTACAAATGGCTGAAATCTAAATGCAACACTCTCTTATGGTTTCTGTAAGTGCGCAACCTGCGGCACCCAGATGATCCCCAACGCAAAGTAGCCATTGGATAGGCCTCGAAGCTTCGTCTCGAATGTATCGACAAACCAGAGTTCGAGATGGTTTGTCGTACAGAATTTCTGCGCATCCGCGAGATCTTTTTCCTTGGTCTGGTCCGTACCCCACCAAAACGTCAGTAAATATTTTTCAAGTTTCGGGCACATTCGTCGCAGTTTTGCCACGTCATTCAGCAGAAGCGCATCCCCGGCGGAACTATTCCACCATTTCGCCTCGAACGCCGCGCGGGGTTGCTCGTTCTCGTCCAGCAGCATCAGGTCGCATTTAGCTGACGCTCCGCCACGACCTGTGACGTACTGGTTGGGTCGGTTTTCGGGGGCATCGAGCACATGTTCCCAGGCGACCCGGTCTAGTTTGACCCATGCACGAAAGATGATGTAAACGAGGGGCGTTTCGAAGAGCCAATAGGTGAGTCCGTGCGCAACGTTCTTGTATGCGCCTTTATTACTGGGCTTTCGCCGATAGCTCTTCGAAGAGCTTCGTCTTCCGTTTTGATCTCATTGACTGCTGCACGAAAAAGGTTGCAATTAATGTGGGTCCTTCTCGGTGACGATTGGCAATTTCATGGGGTGCGTCCTGTTTTTCGGGAAGGCGATGAACTTTTCAATTTTTTGCGCAAGTTTTCGT
>DAOMZH010000584.1:0-7095 GCA_035437985.1 Polyangium sp. (in: bacteria)
ACTCGCCACGAGTGAATGAGCGTGGCGCGAGAAGTGAGCCTATGTACGACTGGATCGGGTCGTTTCACCGATGCGTCGGTTATCCACAACAAAAGTGGTTGGCACCTGACGGACCCCTGACTGACCGGACGATTTTGTCAAGGCGATGCATTTACTCTCCATTGGCCATCGGTGTCTCCTCGGTGCCGGGCCCAGTGCTCCGAGGAGAATTCATCATCGTCCAGGTGTGTCCAGGTTATTGCTGGCGTCGTCGCTCGATTGTTTGTTTAACTGGAATGACGGTTACGCCATGACCAACTAGGCCGCAACTAGAGCGTTGTGTTGTACAACGAATTGGGGACAGCGAGCCTGATCCGATTGGGTGACCCGTGCCCGATCCGTTTCGGTGACTCGATGCAGATCCGATAGCCCAGTCTGTTACAGCACGCTTTACCAAGGTGGTTGGCACTTGTTTGGGCAACGGCATGCTTTACCAAGGTGGTTGGCACTTGTTTGGGCAACGCGCTCACCCGCCTTGGACCATTTTTTCCAGCCGCCCGAGCGCCCGCATAATCGATTCTTCCGACGGGCCAAACGAAAAACGCACGTGATGCCGAAATCGCGACGCACGAAACGCGCGACGCTTGCCCGGATTCACATCGAAAAATTCGCCTGGAACCACAATGACCCGATGCTCGAGTGCAGCCCGGAAAAACGATTGCCCGTCATTCATTCTCGCTGGTAAATCCGCGACCGACCCGAATACATAAAATGTTCCTTCGGGCGGCACGTCCACCAATACCCCAATGCGCTTTAATCCCTCGAGCATCAATTCGCGCTTTTTGGCAAATATCTTTTGAATCGCCGCCGTCTCCGCCCGTGCGTGTTCCAAATCCAAGAGCGGAATCGCCGCCCGCTGCATTGGTTTCGAGCCTCCGCCGTCGAGGAAACTCCCCGCGCTCGCCACCGTATCGATGACCTCTTTGGGCCCCACCGTCCACGTCACGCGCCACCCCGGGTAGCGCCAATTCTTGGTCAAACCGTCCAAAATGACCACCGGATCCTGATCAACGTCTTCGACATAACGGGCCGCGCTTTCCATCGGCGCCAGCCCACCCACGCCATAGATGTAATGCGAATAGAATTCGTCGAAAAGCATCGTGCAATCGAGCTCCCGCGCCGTCCGCACCCACGCCGCAAGCTCTTCGCCGCGCACGTGTTTACCCGTGGGATTGCAGGGATTGGACATCAAAATGGCACCAAGCCCGCGACCTTGGATCTCCCGCCGCAAATCGCCCACCGAAAAAACATAGCCGCGTTCACTTTCGAGCAAAATCGGAATCGGAGAAAACAAGCGGAACACATCGAGCAGTTCTTCGTAGGCCGTGTAATCGGGTAGGAAATGCCCCAAATTGATCTGGCCGAGCGCTGCGGCAGCTCGCGTCAATGCCGTGCGTCCTCCACCCGAGACACATACATTTTCAGCGCTGTATTTGGACGGCATTCCGCGCCGATATTCACGATTGTAAAAATCGGCAATGGCTTCCCGAAGCTCCCATAATCCAGGCACGGGCGCGTATTCTTGGTCGTCGCCCGCAATCATCACCGCTTCGCAACGTGAAGGCGCTCCAGGCAATGCTCCCACCTCCGGCTGCCCCTGCCCCAAATTGCACCACGCATCCGGTCCAGGCTCCGTTCCCGAACGATAACCGTGTTTTGCCGCTTCCCCCATCACGTAAATCACGCCCGTCCGCGGCACCTTGCGAAATGCCCCCATGGCTTTTTCGTCATTCAGTCCGCGAATCGCGAAATTCGAAGCACTCGCATTACGCACATCGGCCAGACCAGCATCGACCGAATCCGTCGTTGCGGGTTTTTCAGAAGAGACGAACGATGTCATGACGAGCGGATCCTCAGGCAGCTTCAGGGGTCGACGACGTCTTATTGGTCTGGCTCTTGCTCCAGAAACTCTTCAGCTTGTCAAAGTCACTCTTGGGAATGAGCGCAAAGAAAATGCCGTAGAGGAAGAAGAGCGACACGAGGGTGAGTCCCGTGTATTTGTCGTCGTTGTAGAACGACAACCGGAAGATGAATTGGGTCACGATCGCCAATCCGAAGATGGGCGCCTCGAAGTCGCGCCGCACTTTCGTGAGTGGCGCGAGCAGAATCATGAACGAGTAGTAGTAGCAGGTGAGCTGGGCGAGCAGGATCATCCAGATTTGCCCGAGGCATTGGGCGATCCATAACGACTTCAGGCGGCGATGCACCCAAATGCTGAGCGCCAAGGTGAAGGCAATGGTCGCATAACTAATGATGCGTAGGCGCTTGTAGCGATCATTGCGCATTTGTTTCCAGATCTCGAACGGATCCATCAACGTGTTTTTGCGCGTGTACTTCATGCGCCCGCTGTTTTTGCTCGCCGCATCCTCATTATGGATGGTCTTGATGAACCGTTGTGCGCGATCTTCACTGATCCAGCCACGATTCTGCAGATTTTCGGCACCGGCTTCGACCGCGTCGATGACCTGCGCGACCACTTGTCGAGGTATGTCGTGCGCAATCATGACCCGCAAACCCGTGTGGTTCGTCAATGGCGTTTGATCGTGCACTTCGAGCGTGTGCTTATAGAAGTCCATATAGGACCGCGGCCCGCTGACCGCGATGGACAGCGGAATCAAGATTGCGGCGCTGGCTGTCCCGCCAATGAGCATTTGCAGTTGCTCGCGCGTCATCTTGTGTTTGCGGACGACAGTCCAGCCGACGACGACCAAGAGGCCGACGACGACCAAGCCCGGGAAAATGCGCAATAGGCCCGCATATACCAGAGCTGCCCCGGCGAGCTTCGGGTATTGCTTGCGCAAGAGGCAGACCGAAGCCACGAGGAAAAAGAGCCAATCTTGGCGTAAGAACGCCCCAAACGTCCAATACGACGTTGCGGTGTGCTCACAACCGTAATAAATGGCGGCGATGGCGAATACGCGCCAACCGAAGGCCCACCACAACATCGCGAACATTCCCAGCGTATAGGCAATGTCCAGCGAGGCCAGGAATTGACAATATCCAACGCTCGCCGGATGGAGTTGCGCGAAAAACTTCCCAGCGATCGTCCACACGGGTGGAGGATTGTAGCCGTGGTCTTTCAGCATGTCGTCCCAATAGCCTTTGCCAGAGACGATACGGAAAAACTTGATGTCTTCTTTGAATTGATTCCAACGCTCATCCGAAAACGTCGCCTTGCATTCCTCGGGATGTTCCAAGAATTGGCTGGCTGGTTTCAGGAGATTGTCGCCGCCGAGGTTCCGAATCTTGCGATCCGGGTGGCGGGCTTCTTTGGCGAAATCGACCTTGTAGGTGCGGCCGTCGTCTTCCGTGTACGAAACGACGCCCATTTCATCGGTGGCAATCAGCGCGCACTTGTAGAGACCGTCGTACCCCATTTCTTTGAAGTACTTGGCGCCAACGTAATAGTGAAATTGATCCCAACGATGGAAAAATTTGGGGTAAGGCGAGAAAAAACCATTGAAGTAGGCGACGATGGCCGCAATCCCGAGGGTGACCCCGATGAACTTTTTCCAGCGCTCGCCAATCGGCCGTTTTTGGATTTCCCGGTGCCGCTCGTAAAATACGCATCCCGCCCCACCGATCGCGATTGCGCACTTTATGACGTCGATGGCCAGTTCGTGATTGTCCGTCACCCGACCTGCGCCGTACGCCACGAGCGCCACCGTGCCGATGGCCGCGACATACCGGAACCAGAGCTGATGCCGGCCTTTGAGCATCTGGTCGATGAACCAAAGCAAATACACGTAGACGATGACGACGGCTACGAAGACCATGATCTGGACGGGTTGGTATTTCATTCGATTCGCTGCGGCTGGGTGACCGACTCGAAGACTGCGCAACGCCATCGAGTGCAGGTCGGACGTCCGCGCGCACCTTATGCGCACCCGAGTCGATTGCCTAGCCCCAATTCATCGCGACGCGGAGTTCCGTCCGCCCAGAGCAGGGTGGATCACGCGAGCGCAGATAGTCCCGAGATCCGTCCGCTACACACGACTTTTTCACGGCAAAAACCCTAAAATTCCACGTGTTGGCGACCCTCCGTCGTGTATCTTTTCGGCGTGACCATGGATGGCAATTCGTCTTCGTCTCCGCCCCACGACATCCTCGACGAAGACCAGCTTGGTTTCGCGCTGGTCGCCGATGGTGCGAATGCACCAATGTTGTGCAAGGTCGTTCGTGGTTTTCAAGAAGCGCTCGATGCAGCCCATGATCCGGGTGCACCGATGCCTACTCGGCTCGTCCTCGTCAGCCCGGCTGTCGCCACGTTCGACTGGCTCGCAGCATGGGCCGAAGATGATGAGCAAGTGCGACGAAGATTGACCATTCGGCGCCATCGAGACGGTGCTGTCGTGATTGCCGTCGTGACGCTCGCGGCCTTCGGACACGCAACGCATACCTCCCTCACGGTCGAGTCCTTGACGCTCCCCACGCAACGTGGGCGCATCGTGCGCAGCGGCGTGCATCCCAAGTCGTTTCTCGCTGCAATTCGGGCGCAACACAAAAGAGCGCTGCAACAACCATCGGCCAACGACGTGCGCCCACCAAAAGATCCGGCCAAAAAAGATCCGGCCAACGGCGACCTCGGTTGAAGCTCGTCTCTTTCCACAACGAGGATTTGCGCTCTGCTTTTCTGATGATAATTTGGGCGGGCGTCAGAGGGACAGATGTCCAGGATTGGTCCTGCTGGAGAGCACTCCAGTGCTGACGTGAATACATCGGCGTTTTTCTCGACACGCTCGATGCGCAACACGAACACCCATACCTGCCGATCGCTCGTATGGTTTGGCAGAGGGTGCCGGCACGCCGGAGGAGGGATGGTCACCATGCACGATTTCTGTGGCTCTAACCCGGAGGTCTCGAGCAGTTGACCGAATGGCCCCCGGGTTTGGGCCGAGCGGGTCGGAGGACACATCCTCCGGCCCGTTTTTCTTTTGTACGCCCTTGTTTGTACACTTGGGCCTACGGCGTCCTACGCTCCAAGCTCCATCTCATGCGTCACTATCCCCGCATGCTCCTACGCACGGTGAGTCGCCTGCTCTTGGCCCTCGCCTCTTTGCTTCTCCTTGGCTGTCTCGACAAACCCTACGATCCTGACGGACCAGGTGACTTCATCGGCGTGTTTTCCGTCGATGCTCACCAAACTGCAAATACATGCGGCCAAGGAGCCCTCGATTCACCCGTCGATTGGACCTTCGACGTGCACCTGTCTCGCGAGATCGGCATCATTTATTGGAACAATGGTGCCGAATACGTCCAGGGCGAACTCGCCTCCGACAAACATTCGTTCACGTTTGATGCACAGGTCGTCGTGAACATGCGGGATCAAAAAAGTCCGCCTTCATTGCCGCCATGTTCGGTCGAACGTCAGGATCGTTCGAGTGGTCGGATTGCGGATGACGATGCGTCGTTTACTGGAACGCTCACGTACGAGTTTGCTCCGACGACCGATTCGAATTGTTCCGATCTCGTAACATCTACGCCGCAAGTTTTTGCGATGCTCCCGTGTGCCATGACCTACACGCTCGACGCGAAACGCACAGCGACGACTCCTTGACGCCTTGCAGTTCGCGCAAGTGTTGTTCTCGCGTCTTGGGTTGGTCCGCGCTACGGTGCGTCGCGTTCGATGAACCAGACCATCGTTTCTGAAGACGGGATGTTGGGATCCTTTGGCATCTTGGTGCACGGCGGTGCTGGCCAAGTAAAACCCGAGCGGCAAGCGTTGCATGTCGCGGGTTGTCGGCGAGCCGCCGAGGTTGGTCTTGACGTACTTCGTGCGGGAGGAAGCGCGCTCGATGCGGTCGAACGTGCAGCGCGCGAGCTCGAGGACGACGTGCTTTTTAATGCCGGTACGGGGGCGTGTCTCGATGAAGATGGTCGCGTGATGCACGATGCATCGATTATGGAGGGGCGCGATTTGCGGGCGGGGGGAGTTTGTTCCTTGGCGGGATTTCGCAATCCGATCGCGATTGCTCGCGCGGCGCTCGAAGATGGTCGCCACGTGCTTTATGCAGGGGAGGGAGCGGCGAGGTTTGCTCGGACGCACGGGTTTGTCCAGGTAAACGACGCGGAGATCGTGACAGACGCTGCACGTGAAGCGCTGGAGCTCGTACGGGCAGGCAAAGCGACGACGGGTTGGGCAGGAAGTACCATTGGCGCAGTGGCCCTCGATGCGTCGGGTCTGGTGGCAGCGGCGACGAGCACGGGAGGAATGGTCAACAAGCGTGCTGGTCGGGTGGGTGATTCACCGCTCATCGGTTCAGGTACGTATGCAGATGATGGGGCTGGAGCGGTTTCGACGACGGGGCATGGCGAAGGGATGATTCGGCTCAGCATTGCGCATTCGATTGCGGAGTTGATGCGGCAAGGCCAGACCGCCGAGCAAGCGACACGAAGCGCCATTGAGCGATTGCAGACTCGCTTGGGTTTTACCGGCGGAGCGATTGCGATTGATCGCTCGGGTCGGTTTGGCTTGGCCCGATCGACGGCGACGATGTCGTGGGCCGTGGCTTCGGAAAATGGTGTCTACGCGGGGATTTGAGGCGAAACGAGCGCGATAATCACAAGAGCGCGGCTTGGTCAATAGCTCGATTGAGGCGATGTGGGGAAATTCGAGTTGCGGACAAAATCCGCTGCAATTTCGTGAGGCATCGGGGGACGTGGGGGCTGCCCGATTGGGGAGAAAGTGAAAAGTTTTGTTCGCGTGAAATTGGTTTGAAGGCGGGAAGAAGAAAAAATCAGGACCCCAAAGAATTGCTTGACCTCTTGCGCGATTCACGAACAATAGGGCCCACCTCTTGACACCGTAGGGTGTATCGAGAGGACACTCGAAACTGGATTCCAACTCGAAGCACAATCTGCCAGCGCGCAATAGGGCGTAGACTGAGTCCAGGCGGTGAGACGAGAAGGAATTAGGTCAGGTCAACATGGCTCTTAATGCGTATCTCCGTTTGAAGGGACAGAAGCAAGGCGAGATCAAGGGTTCCGTGACCCAGAAGGGCCGCGAAGGCTCGATCATGGTCATTGCGGTCTCGCACGAGATCATCAGCCCCCGTG
>DAOMZH010000585.1:0-7087 GCA_035437985.1 Polyangium sp. (in: bacteria)
TCAATCGAGTTTGGCTGGGACAATGAATTCGGGCGTCTCGACGTTTTCGTGCCGGCGTTTCGTATCGATTCACTTCCGGTTCGTAACCAAGATTGGCACGATTTCTTGAAGACCACGAATCGACACGCCACGCTGCTTCCGCAATCCTGGCTCATTCGCGACGGAAAAACGTTTGTCAAATCGGTTTTTGGTCCCGTGCCCTTCGACCTTGCTGCTGGATGGCCCGTGCAAGTCACTGGCGAACAAGCCCGCGCGTATTGTGCCCACCACGGCGGTCGTTTGCCCACGGAAGCCGAATTGCATCGCGCCGCATTTGGCGATGAACTCGAGCAAGATCGGCCTTGGGGCGCGGCTGCGGGTGATCACGCCGCGGGTGATTTTGGTTTTACCCGTTGGTACCCTTCGCCCACGGGACGTCATCCCGCGAGTGCCAGCAAGTTTGGCGTGGAAGAACTCGTGGGAAATGGGTGGGAATGGACGAGCACTCCATTCGCACCATTGCCTGGGTTTGCGCCGTATGTTCGATCATACCCGGGATATTCGGCCGACTTTTTCGATGCCGAGCACGACATCGTGTTTGGCGCGTCGTGGGCTACGGACGAGGTATTTTTGCGTCCGAGTTTTCGTAATTGGTACCGAAGAAACTACCCATACGCATTCACGAGTTTTCGGGTCGTTCACGCGATTTGATAAAATTAGGTCACGAGACACGTCCGCAGACTGGCGACGGTAGCGACGATTTCCTTCGGATCGACAGGTTTGGGCACGTGCATTTGAAACCCGGCATTGAGCGCTTGAATGCGATCTTCCGTGCGGGTGTAGGCGGTGAGCGCAATGGCGGGGATGCTCGCGACGCGGTCGGGGGTGCGGGCGCGAATTTTACGCATGAGGGACAAACCATCTTCCCCGGGCATGGCGAGATCGGAAATAATGAGGTCCGGAATGAAATCGCTCAGAATGCGCAATGCTTCTGCGGCATCGGCGGCGAGTTTGACGGTGGCTCCGGCTTGGGTGAGGATTTCCTCGAGGATTTCGCGAGCATCGGGTTCGTCGTCGATGACCAAAATGCCGAGACCCACTAATTTGCGTGTATCGCCTTTGACCGTCGCGGGCATCGGATTGGGCGGCGTGATTGTTTTCGGCCGGCAAATGGGCAAACGCACGGTGAAAGTCGATCCCTTGTCTGGTCCGAGACTCTCAGCGACGATGGTTCCGCCATGGGCTTCGACGAGATGCCGAACAATGGACAAACCCAGTCCCAGGCCGCCGGCATTACGCGTCAACGTGCCGTCACCTTGCCGAAATCGCTCGAAGATGTGGGGAATCAAATCCGCATGAATGCCCCGGCCATTGTCGATGACGCGCATCACCGCTTCGTCCTCGACCCGGCGCACCTGCACTTCGATAGCACCTTCTTTGGGCGTGAATTTGACGGCATTCGACAACAGGTTCCAGACGATTTGTTGCAAGCGATTGGCATCCGCAAAGACTGGCACGTTGGCAGTTTCGCATATCGATTGCAATCGAATGCCTTTGGCCGTTGCGCCAGGTAAAACGGATTGCACTGCAGATTCGACGACTTGTCCAAATTCGACGATGGTTGCATCGAGCCGCAATTTGCCGACCGTGATTCGTGAAGCATCGAGAAGATCATCAATGAGCCGTGCTTGATGACTCGCATTACGCTCGATGGCTTCGAGCGCGCGTGGTTGAGCGCCTTCGCGCACGGCGCCAGTTCGGAGCATGCGGGCCCAACCGAGAATGGCATTCAAGGGGGTGCGCAATTCATGCGAAACAACGCCCAAAAATTCATCTTTTACGCGATTCGCTTCTTGCGCTTCGCGATTCGCCTCTTGCGCTTCGTGGTACAAGCGCGCATTGTGCAGGACCATTGCGGTACGCTGCGCGATTTCTTCGACAAACACGACATCGGATTGCTGAAATCTCAAATTCGATGTCCCCACTGTAAACGAGCCCAGGAATTCTCCGCGCGCGATGAGCGCGGTAGCAATCATCGAGCGAACCTCGAGTTGGAGCAGCGTCGCCAAATGCTCGCGTTGCTCTTTCGATATCGGCGGGCGGAAAAGTTGCTCGGCGATGTTGTCCAGAAGAACGGAGTTTCCCGAACGTAATCGGTCCTGATTCGGATGACCGCTCCAAAAGGATGCCGGTTCGAGAAACTCCCGCAACAAAGGTTCTTTGTCCGGATCTTTGTGGCGAATATGGTAGCTCGACGAACCATTGTCTTCTTGACGGCGAATGATGCAAAAATCCGCAAAATTCGGGACGAGTACGTGCGTCAAAGCGTCCGTGATGGCCGAAGCGTCGAGGGACGCATTCAATACGGCGCTCACCTCGGCCAAGAGCTTCAAGCGGCGGCGTTCGGCATCGACTTCGATTCGCGCCAGACGTTCGACTTCCCGTAGTTGCGCGCGTTCCAGGCATTGCGAACATGTTCGAGCGACATGAAGAATGAACTCACAATCTTCGACGCGGCGAAATAAAGGTTGAGAAAATCGTACCGCCAAACCGCCGATCGCGCGTCCGTCCACGACGAACGGAAATGCGACAACCGTGCCGACTTGTTCGGAATCCGTCATTGGCAAACGGGGATATCGTTGCCGAATTTGTTCGGAGCCTTCGACGACCACGGCCGTTTGAGTACGAATCGCCTCGATGATGGGGGCGTCGGAAGAAAGCGGGAGTTTTTCGAGACGATTCAGCACACGCGGCCCGATGGAACCGTCACGGATGTATTCGACGTATTCGTTGTCGGCGGACAAGAGGGCCACCAAAGGTCGGGCGTCCGGAAGCATAGCCGCCAAGTGGTCGACGATGATTTCCGCAACCGCGAATGGGTTTGTCGCGTCAGACAGCTCCGCCGTCATCTTTTGCAAGGCCAACAAACGAACGGCAGTTTCCTCGGCATTGGCCTTGGCGCGTTCCAGTTTGTCGATGTTCTGTTTCTCGATGTCCAACTGTGGTGACGAAGTTGTTGGGCTCGAATTGACGTCAACGTGATTCGACATGAATGCCGCGTCCATACACAGATCCCCCCTGAGTACGATGCTCGGCCCAAGATAGCCTTGCTTGACCGCATGGGCCGCTACAAAAGCGCGATTCGACATCATTGTGGTCAAGTCGGGGCCCATTCGAGTGTCCCAGGTCCCAAATACACGCGCAATTCATCATCGAAGCCGTCGCGAATGTCCCTTTGCCGCCCGTCCCCTCGGCAGACTAAAGTCGCTGCATGCAATCCCAAAGCAGCCTGCGCAAGGTCTATGTCCTCGATGCGGTTCGCACGCCTATTGGCCGTTATGCAGGAGGTCTTGCCTCGGTTCGTCCGGATGATCTCGCCGCCCACATCATTGCGAGTTTGGTGGGTCGCAATTCCAGCGTTTCCGCGCATCTCGATCACGTCGTGTTTGGTGCGACAAACCAAGCTGGGGAAGACAATCGCAACGTTGCCCGCATGGCGCTTTTGTTGGCCGGACTTCCGTATGAAGTACCAGCAGTTACCGTGAATCGCCTTTGCGGATCGGGCCTCGAGGCCGTCAACGATGCTGCTCGGCTGATTGCTCTTGGGGAAGCCGATTGTGTCATTGCGGGTGGAGTGGAGAGCATGACGCGGGCGCCGTTTTCCATGCCGAAACAGGCCTCGGCGTTCGATCGCACGCCTCCTCCGGTGTACGACACGACCCTGGGTTGGCGTTATCCGAATCCGCGAATGGAAGCGCGATTCCCTCTGATTTCCATGGGCGACACGGCCGAAAACGTGGCGCAGAAGCATGGCATCTCGCGCGAAGACCAAGACCAATTCGCGCTCGAATCTCATCGACGGGCAACGCGAGCGTGGCAGGAAAATGCCTTTGCCCAGGAAATCGTGCCCGTTGCGATCCCGCAGAAAAAAGGCGAGCCGGTCATGTTTGCCAAGGACGAGTGCGTTCGAACCGACGCGACGATCGAGGGGCTCGCCAAGCTGGCGCCGGTGTTTCGCAAAGGAGGCAGTGTCACGGCCGGGAATTCGTCACCGATCAACGACGGATCATCGGGCCTTCTTTTGGCATCGGAAGAAGTCGTCGCGCGTCTGGGCACGCAACCTCTCGCCCGGATCGTTGGTAGTCAAACGGCTGGTGTGGATCCTAGTTACATGGGTGAAGGACCGATTCCTGCCGTGCAGAAGCTCTGCACTCGGTTGGGCGTGAATGTCGGAGATGTCGACTTGGTGGAGCTCAACGAAGCGTTCGCTGCACAGTCGCTCGCGTGTATCCGCACGCTCGGGCTCGATCCGGCGCGCGTGAACGTGAATGGAGGCGCGATTGCGCTCGGGCATCCGATTGGTTCATCGGGGGCGCGGATTGCGTGCACGCTCGTTCATGCGTTACGCGCACGAGACAAGAAGCTCGGCATCGCGTCGCTCTGCATTGGTGTAGGGCAGGGGATTGCGACGTTGTTCGAGCGGGTGTGACGAGAAGCGTTGGGGCGTGAAGAAGCCCCAGCGTCGTGATGCAAGGCGCTGGGGTCGAGTTTGTCAGGGCTGACAGGTCTTCGGCATGCCCATGCACTTGCCGCTCGCGCACGAGCCGTCGTTGGTGCACGGTTCGCCGTCCTTGAGTCGGCAATTACCTGCACCGTTGCAAACCATCGTGCCATTGCAAGCGGGTGCCATGTCGGTTTGGCCGAGCGGAACATCCGAGCAAGTACCCATGGTAGCGAGGTTGCAGGCTTGGCATTCGCCGGTGCATGCCGTGTTGCAACAAACGCCGTCGGCGCAGAAGTTGCTTTTGCAGTCCATGGCCGCTGCGCACGTTTCGCCATTGCATTTCGTGGGGCACGAGCCGCCGCAATCCATCCCCGTCTCGTCACCGTTCATCGTGCCGTCGCTGCACGAGACGCATTGCTCTTGTACACAACGGGGGTTTGTCCCCGTATTGCAGTCTCCATCGGCGACGCACTCGACGCACATGGCCATGCTGTTGCAAACGCCGCCGTTACAGGCCGAACCGACGGGATCGTTGGTGGTCATAGGAACGCCGTTGTTACAGCCTTCCGTGGTGCACATGTTGCCATCGACTGGCGGCGTGTCGTTGTCGTCGGTGATGGTCTTCGTGCCGCCCATGCCGTCGCAAGCTTCGGTCTTGCAGTCGCCGTTCGTCGGATCGTTGATGGGCATTCCGTCGGGTCGGAAAGCCTCCATGCACATGCCCATGGTGCAGGACCAGTTGATGCACGGCGTGTCGCTCGGACAATCGCCGTTGTTCATGCACGGGCCTCCGCTCGAACTGCTCGAGCTGCTCGAACTGCTCGACGAAGCGGCTGAAGACGACGAAGAAGAAGAAGATGACGACGAACCACCCGCGCCGGCCGTTCCACTCGACGAACTCGAGCTGTTCTCGGCACCAGCGCTGCCCCCGGTAGCTGTGTTTGGGTCGAATTGATCGAAATCCTGCACGCAAGCGAACTGAATGAGACCACCTGCCAGAAGGACAAACGAAGAAAGGATCACGGAGCGTTGCACGACATCACCTCACTTGGACAGGACCTCAGTCCGGCCGAAAAGTAGGCAAAATTGTATCATGTCGCCGAGTTGGGAAGCGACTCGTTGCACGACAAAACAATTTGCGCATCCAGTCCTCGTGCCTCGTTCAACAGAGGTTCGACTTTCGCAGCGCACGCGATTCTTGTCGCGCGAAGGTCTGCAAGGATGGAACCCTTTGTTACCAGCGACAGTCCGCGAGCTCGACTGATCGTCGCGATGGCTTCGTCGAGGTCGTGCAATTCACCAAGACGACGCTGCATTCGTGTCGCGTGCGAAACGAGACGCGAACCCTCTTTTCCAAGCTCATTTGCAAACAACTCAGCGCTGTAACGCAGCCGCTTTTCGCGAATGCGGAGCGTGTGCATCGCTTCCGTATCGTCGCCCTGCGCGCTCGCTGCTCGCCGCACGGCACGCAACGACTTCTCCATCGCGCGCACCGCGAGCGCTTGTGTCGTCCATGAAGTCGTAGGTTCGGTGTCGAGCACTCGGTCGAGCTTGTCGAGTACGATTGCGAGATCCCGAATGGGTTTGTCGCTCAAGGACACGGATTCCCTGAGCGAAGGTCCATCCCGAACAACCCGGGCCACCTTGCGCCGGCGCGTTTTTCCGGTTCGTGTTCGCATGCGGAGCCACGAGTTCACCTCGTCAGCTGCAGATTCGAACGCGGGAATCGAGGTCAACGTGTCGTGCAAAACTTCGTCGTCGCGCAACGTGCCCGTCGTGCGCGCGAAGTAGCCGAGTTCCTTGTCGATGCGCGAAAGGCGTTTGGTGTTCCAAACCAATCGCGCCCAACGCAACATCGTTCGACACCGACGCACCGCGACGCGAAAATCATGCACCGCTTCTTTGTCCGCAGGACCCTCGCCCGTTGACGCAACCGAATCCAATACCCGTCGCTGTGCCTCGCGAATGCTCGTGATCTGCTGGCGACAAGCAGCGGCGAGCAATGCATGAGCGGAATCGACGTCGTTCATACGCGCGATATGGAGACGACGATGACGGGACGTCGTCCAGTTTTCTGTTCGATAGTGCGCCGAACTGTGGAACGACAAACATCAGAAACACTCTCGTCTTGAGCTCGATAGCGCGAATCCATGTCCGTGATCGCCCGCGACATTCCTATCGCCGCGGCTCGCAAAACATCCGACGCACCCTCCGCATGGTCAATCACCCCGTACTGCGTCAGGCGCGGCGGAGCCTGCAGCGAACCTCGCCGATCGAGCACGACAGCCGCCACGATGATCCCATTGCGACCGATCGTTGCTCGCTCCCGCAACACCTCGTCCGGAAGCTCGCTCCCCCCAAACGTCGCCACTTTTCCAACCTGAACCCTCCGCCCTTTTCCGAGCTTCTTGTCCCGATCGAGCTCCACCACTTCTCCGTTCTCCGCCACGAGCACGTCCGAAACTCCAGCGTCACGAGCGAGTTCGGCATGACGAACCAAGTGATGGTACGTGCCATGAATGGGGATGAAGGAACGTGGTTGGGTCAGTTGGATCATTCGCGTTTGCTCTTCACGATGGGCGTGACCGCTCGCGTGCACACGTC